>CAZDCH010000077.1:0-6345 GCA_964503915.1 uncultured Thermoplasmatales archaeon | reverse complement strand
GAAGGAAGAGATGCTGCAATAGAATATTTTGAAAAGAATTATAAGGAAAAAATGGAAAAAGATGATGCAATTGTATTGGGGCTAAAAGCATTAATATATGCAACAGAAAAGAAAATAGAAAAGGAGGCAATTGAAATTGGAGTAATTGAAGAAGGCAAAGTTTTTAATATACTTTCTCAGAAAGAAATTGAAAAATATTTTGATATTGCGAAGGGAGAAGAATAATGGTTTCGTTAGAAGAAGCAATAGTTGCAAGATACGATAAAAAAGGAAGGCATTTTGAAATATTAGTTGACCCTAAAGCTGTTGAAATGGTGCTTGAAGGAAAGCAAATAAATATTCTCGATTATTTAGCAATAGATTTAATTTTTAAAGATGCAAGAAAAGGAGATAAAGCTTCAGAAGAATCATTAAAAGAAGTTTTTGGAACAACAGATGTTGCAGAAATTGCAATCAAAATTATAAAAGAAGGAGATTTTCAACTAACTACTAAGCAAAGAAGGGAAATGCAAGAAAGGAAAAGGAAGGCAATAGTTGATTATATAGCTCGCTCTTCAATGGACCCAAGAACAAGGCTTCCTCATCCAAGAGATAGAATAGAAAGGGCTATTGAAGAAGCAGGCGTGCATATAGATGCTTTTAAGCCTGTTGAAGAACAAATTAAAAAAGTAATAGATGCCATCCGCCCTATATTGCCAATAAGTATTGAAAATGTTAAAATAGAAATAAAAATTCCAGCTCAATTTGCTGGTAAAGCATATGGAGAATTGATAAATATGGGAAAAATGCATAAAGAAGAATGGCTTTCTGATGGTTCATTTAAATGTATATTAGAAATTCCAGCTGGAATGCAAACACAACTTTATGATAAATTAAATGCATTAACAAAAGGAGAAGTTGTAACAAAGATATTAAAATGATGAGGAAAATTGTATTGCCTGGCAGCTTAATTGGAGATGCAAAAAGTAAATTGCCAGGAAAAGGAACTTTTAAAGAAGGTAATAAAATATATTCTTCTCGTTTAGGAATTTTGGAAGAAAAAGGGAAATATGTTAATGTTATTCCATTATCTGGAGTATATGACCCGAATATAGGAGATGTTGTAATAGGAATCATACAAGAAGTTTTCAAAAATGCTTGGATTATTGACATAAATGCTCCCTATCCTGCTTTACTAACAATGGAAGAAGCTCCTTGGAAAATGGAATATGGAGAGACTTCAAAATATCTTAAAGTAGGAGATGTAATTGTTGCAATAATTAAGTTAATTGATGAAGCAAGAAATATTGAAATAACAATGAAAGGAAAGCAATGCAGGAAAATAGAAGATGGCATTATTATTGAAATACAGCCATCTAAAGTTCCAAGAGTTATAGGAAAAAATGCTTCAATGTTAAATATACTCAAAAGATATACAAAATGCTGGATATTTGTTGGCCAGAATGGAAGAATATGGATAAAAGGGAATGATGAAAACGTTAATATGCTAATTAAAGCATTAAGGAAAATTGAAAAAGAGGCTCATACGACAGGATTAACTGAAAGGATAGTAAAAATGTTAGGTGGTTAAATGTTGGGTGGTTAAATGTTAATAAAAAATGGGAAAAGAATAGATGGTAGAAAGCCAGATGAATTAAGGCCTATAAAAATTGAAGCAGGCGTACTTTACAGAGCTGATGGTTCATGCTATTTAGAATGGGGTGGAAATAAAATAATGGCAGCTGTTTATGGGCCGAGAGAGGCTTTACCTCGCCATATACAAGATCCAACAAAAGCTTTAGTAAATGCTCGCTATAGCATGGCTTCTTTTAGCGTTGAAGAAAGAAAGAGACCTGGCCCCGATAGAAGGAGTACAGAAATATCAAAAGTTACTTCTGAAGCATTAGAAAGTGTAATATTTACAGAACTTTTTCCAAGAACAACTATTGATATATGCATCGAGGTATTGGATGCTGAAGCTGGAACAAGATGTGCAGGAATTACTGCTGCTGCTGTTGCATTAGCAGATGCTGGTATTCCAATGAGAGATATTCCTGTTGCATGTGCAGCTGGGAAAGTTGATGGTATAGTAGTTTTAGATTTAACTAGTGAGGAAGATAAGGAAGGAGAAGCAGATTTGCCAGTTGCTATAGCTCCAAGAACAGAAGAAATTTTATTGCTTCAAATGGATGGGCATCTAACATATAAAGAATTTGAAGAAGCATTAGAGCTGGCTATAAAAGGATGTAAGCAAGTTGCAAAATTACAAAGGCAAGCCCTGCTAAATAAATATGGGGTGAAATAATGGAAGAAATAAGGAGAGTTTCTGCAATAAAAATGGATTATTTAGCTAGATTAGCAAGGGAAGGAAAAAGACCAGATGGAAGAGATGCAGATGAATATAGGCAAATAAAAATAGAGAGGAACATAATAAAAAAAGCTGAGGGCTCTGCAAAAGTAAAAATTGGAAATACAATGGTTCTTGCTGGAATAAAATTGGAAGTTGGAGAGCCATATCCTGATTCTCCAGAAGAAGGAGCAATGTCAACTTCCGCCGAATTGCCACCATTGGCATCGCCAGAATTTGAGCCTGGCCCTCCTACGCCAGATGCAATTGAACTTGCTAGAGTTGTTGACCGTGGCATTAGAGAATCAAAATATATTCCTTTTGATAAGCTTTGTATAGAACCTGGAGAAAAAGTATGGATTGTATTTATAGATTTGCATGTTCTAGATTATGATGGAAATTTGTTTGATGCTTGTTCATTAGCAGCTTCTGCTGCATTACAAAATACTATTATTCCAAATGAAAGATATGGATTAGGAGAAAACGAGCTATTGCCAGTTAATTCTCCTCCAATTAGCTGCACATTTGTTAAATATGAAAATTTTATTGTTGTTGATCCTTGCTTAGAAGAAGAGCAAATAGCTCAAGCTCGTTTTACTGTAGCATTGGATAAAAATGGAGATATAAGGGCTATGCAAAAAGGATTAAGAGGAAGCTTTACTAAAGATGAAATAAAAAATATTATAAAGAGGGCGCAGATTCATTCAAAAAGAATAAGAAAGTTATTGGAGGAAGGAGATGGCAAAAAGAACAAAAAAAGTTAAATCAGCTGGAAAATATGGGCCAAGATATGGAGTCAAAATAAGACATAGAATAAAAGCTATTGAGGAAAAGCAAAGAAAATGGCATCTCTGCCCAAAATGTGGAAGAAAGAGAGTAAAAAGAGAAAGTACAGGAATATGGGTTTGTAGAAAATGTGGAGCTAAGTTTGCTGGAGGAGCTTATCTTCCTAGAACACTAACTGGAAGAGATGTTGAAAAAAGCATTAAAAGCATATTAGGTAGATAAAATGATAGCATATAGATGTGCAAAATGTGGAAAGAATGTTGATATAGATACGGAAAGAATGGGAATCAAGTGCCCTTATTGTGGAGGAAAAATATTTTATAAAGAGAGAGGGACAATTGCAAAAAAATTAAAAGCTAGATGAAAAGTAAAATAAAGATAGAAATTGATAGTGAATTTAATGAAATAATTTACAATGCCTTAAAATATGAGGAAGCTCCTAGAGCGAATATAAAATGTTATATGCATAACAATAAATTAATTTTTGAAATTGAAACAAATAGTATTTCAAATTTAAGAGCTGCTTGCAATTCTTTCATAAAATGGATTAATATGATAATAGAGATTTCAAAAGATATACAAAAAGATATACAAAAGTTTTAAAGTTTTTCTCTATTAACAAGCAATGGAAAAATTAATAGAAATTGCAAGGAAAGTAGTAAATGCAATTGATAAAAAAATAAGGAATGAAAATAAAAAGAATTTGGGAAAAAAGATTTCTATAGGAGCAGATGGAACCCCAACTTTATATATAGATAAGATAGCTGAAGAAGTTGCATTAGATATTATTGGAAAGGAAGCAAATGTTTTATCTGAGGAAATAGGATTAATAGATAATGAAAAAGAATATACTTTTATTTTGGACCCAATAGATGGAACAAGAAATGCCATTCATGGAATTCCTTTCTATGGAATATCTATTGCAATAGGAAAAAAAGAAATAAATGATGTTATATATGGAATAGTAAAAAATATACCAACTGGAGATATATATGAAGCAATAAAAGGTGAGGGAGCTTTTTTAAATGGAGAAAAAATAAAAGTTAGCAAGGATTTTTCAGATATAATTTATTGTCTTGTATTAGGAAATGCTGGGAATGAAAAAACATGGAAGCTAGTCAATTTGGGTACTATAAGAGCAATGGGGGCTGCTGCCTTGGAAATGTGCCTTGTTGCAAGCGGAGCAATCCATGCATATTTTATGCCAAAAGAATATTTGCGTGTGACAGATTTTGCAGCTGGTTGTTTAATTGTAAGGGAAGCGGGAGGAGAAGTATATAATGCAAATGGAGAAATTTTAAATGTTCCAATTGATTTAAAAATTAGGAGTAGTGTATTAGCTGTTTGTAATAAAAAAATATTGGATTATTTAATGGGGGGCATAAAATGAAATGGGGACTTATATGTAAGCCATCTGAAGAATCTTTTTTAATTGGTAAGAAAATATATGAATTGCTTGAAAATGTTTTGCTTGAATATAAAATTGCAGAGTATATGGGAAAAAGAGGATATTCAATAGAAGAAATTGGAAAGGAAGCAGACAAAATTATTATTATAGGCGGAGATGGAACAATTTTAATGACCTTACAACATACTGCAAAGCCAATTTTTTCAATTAATACTGGAAGAATTGGTTTTTTAACAGAAGTAGAAGCAAAGGATGCAAATGATGCAATTAAAAAAATTTTAAATGGAGAATATTTTATTGAAGAAAGAATAAAAATAAAAGCTTTTCTTAATAACAAGCCATTGCCTGATGCAGCAAATGAAATTGCAATTCATACTGCTAGTATTGGAAAAATTTTATTCTTAAAATTGTATATTAATGAAAATTTAACTCTAAATATTTGTGGAGATGGAATTATAGTTGCTACTCCTACTGGCTCAACAAGCTATGCTTTATCTGTGGGAGGACCTGTCATTGAGCCTTGTTTAAAAGTTTTTGTTGTAGCTCCAATTGCCCCATTTCGCCACATTTCCCCTCCTCTTGTTATACCATCTGATAGAAAAATTAAAATAAAAGTAGAAAAGAAAGCAAAAGTTGCAATAGATGGATTGTGCGTTTATGAATTTATGCCTGAAGATGAGCTTAAAATAGTTGAATCAGATAGAAAAGCAAGATTTATAAAATTGAAAGATAGTTTTTATAAAAAAATTTATGAAAAACTTAGCTTAAATAAATAAAATGAAATGGAAAATAAAAAAAGAATGTTTAGATGCAATAAAAGAAGCATCTAAAGAAATGCATCCTAGAGAATTTCTAGCATTGCTTTCTGTAAATAAAGAAAATGTTATAGAAGAAATTGTTTTGCTTCCTCAAATGATATATGGAAAAAAGCACGCTACTTTTAACATTTATATGGCTCCAATAGATAAATCAATAGTTGGAACCGTTCATTCTCACCCAAGTGGTGTAGCAAAACCATCTGAGGGAGATTTATATACATTTAGAAAGCATGGAAAAGTACACATTATAATAGCATATCCATACAATGATTTTTCATGGAAAGCATATGATTATAATGGGAGAGAAATAGAAATAGAAGTTTTATAATATTATACAGTAGTTCCGAATCTAAAATTTTGCCAAAGAATAGGGAACTTATATCTGTAAAATTGAGTAAAAATTTTCTAAACTAAAGGGCAATTCATGATAAAAGTTGCTAATGAACAGGGAAGATAGAAAGCTTATTTATTCGGAAAAAATTAATTATATGGTGAAACATTTTATATTAATATGCCAATCATTCTGGCTGTTGGGGGGCACATCCAGATGATGTAGAATTGGGGTTGGGTGGCTGTTTAGCAAGGCATATAGAAAGCGGAGGTGATGTACATGTTTTAATATTTTCAAGAGGTGAAAAAGGAGAAAAGTAAAAAATATACTATTTTATGAATCTCCTTCAACAAGAACAACCTTTTCTCCGAATTATTTCATTGATATATCTAATTTTATTGAAAAGAAAGCAAAATCTCTCAAGATACATGAAACACACGCAGAAAAACCTTATACGGACGAGGAAATAATAAGGGCAAAGGCTAGATTTAAAGGATTTCAGGCAAAAATTAAATATGCAGAAGGATTTGTTGTATGCGAAGAGACAATAATTGAGAGGAGTATTAAATGAAGAAAAGGAAAGAAAATATTGAAATTCAAAAAGGCAGGAATATTTTAGCAGATTATATGGAGTTAGCAAAGGACGTACTAAGTAAATTATTAGAGGCTTATGGAT
>CAZDCH010000076.1:0-6468 GCA_964503915.1 uncultured Thermoplasmatales archaeon | reverse complement strand
TTAAGGAAAGAAAATTGGAAACTTTTCATTATAATGTGGATTTGCATGTTTCATCTTTTGCTTTGCCCAATTGGCTTAAAAATTTGATAAAAAATTAAAAAATTAAAAAATTGAAAAATAAAAATTAGAAGTCAAAATTCATAAATTTTAAATTTTAAATTTTATTAAAAAATATTTATGAAAGTTTATCCTTTATTTTCAGATTCATTAGGAATTCGTTCTATGGCTACTTTAGTTGAACTAGAAAAAGAAAAAATTTTTATTGATTCATCAGCCGCTTTAGGCCCATCTCGCTATGGCTTACCTCCCCATCCATTTGAAATAGAAGCATTGGAAAATGCAAAAAGAAAAATAGCAGAGTTGGCGAAGGATTGTAAATATTTTGTTATAACTCACTATCATTATGACCACTATGACCCAGATGAAGAATTTTATATTGGGAAAAAAATATTTGCAAAAAGAATAGATAGGTATATAAATAAGAGTCAGCAGGAAAGAGGAAGCTATTTTAAAGAAATATTTGAAGATAAAGCAGAAATAATATATTGTGATGATAGTCAACACGAAATTGAAGGATATAAAATAAAATTTTCTCCTCCATTTCCTCATGGACCTTATGGAGTAAAGTTAGGATTTGTTATAATGGTAACGATAGAAAATAAGGAAAAAATTTTGTTTGCATCCGATGTTCAAGGACCAGTTTATGAAAAAGCTAAGGAATATATAATAAACGAGATGCCAGATTTGCTTATTATAGATGGCCCTCCTTCATATTTTTTGGGATGGAAATTTTCTCAAGAAAATTTAAAAAAAGCAGAAAAAAATTTATTAGAAATAATGGAAAAAGTTGATTGTGATTTAATATTAGACCATCATTTGCTTAGAGATTTAAAATATAAGGATAGAATGAAAGAATTATATGAAAATTATGGTAAAAAAATAAAAACATTTGCAGAATGGAATGGTAGGAAAAATAATATGTTAGAGGCAAAAAGAAATGTATTATGGAAAGAATATGGATAGGATAGAAAATATGGAAAATATAAACATAAAATTGAAAATAATTTGTGGAAGTAGCATATGCAAAAATTTTAGAAGAGCATTATTTTTATACAAATATAGATATTCCAGTAGCCAAGTTGAAATGAAGATAGGTGATATTGCATGGCTTGTCTGCCAATATGCATAGACAAACTGGAAAGCCGAAGGCAATATCACTTGCAAAGTTAGAAAATAAATTAAAAATTGAAAATTAAAAATAAAGGAAGGAGAAAAAATTAGAAAAGGTATGAAGAATATATTAATTACTGGTAAGCCAGCTTGTGGTAAAACAACATTAATAAAAAAAGTTATTGATGAACTTAAATTAAATGCTGGTGGATTTTATACTTTAGAAATAAGGAGAGGAGGAAAAAGGGAAGGATTTAAAATTGTAACTTTAGATAGAAAAGAAGGTATTTTGGCGCATGTAAATATAGATAGCAAATATAGGGTATCTAAATATGGAGTTGATTTAAAAAGCTTGGAAGAAATTGGCGTTAAATCCATTTTAAATGCAATAAAAGAAAAAGAAGTAATTGTTATTGATGAAATTGGTAAAATGGAATTATTTTCTAAAAAATTTAAAGAAGCTGTTTTATATGCTTTAGATAGCAATAAAAAATTATTAGCTACAATAATGCTAAAGCCAAATCCATTTGCAGATAAAATTAAGAAAAGGAAAGATACAAAAATTTTTTATTTAACAAAAGAAAATAGAGAAAAAGTAAAAGAAGAAATTAAAGCCATTTTTCAACAATTTCCATAACTTGACCAAATTTTTTTTCCATTTCCTTGCTCATCTCTTCTATTTCCTTGCTCATATTCTCTTTATAGTTTTTATCTTCTATATATTTTAGGTTTATTTTTACATTTAATAATGCTGATTTAAAAGAAGAAATAGCCATTAAAGCTGCTACTCCAGCATCTGTAATAGAATTTTTATTTCCTTTTTCTGCTATTATAATTAAATTGTTAATGATGCTTAAGCAATTTTTTGCTGTTTTATATGGAACAAAAGCTGCTTTTTTTAATGCTTTTTCAACATCTCCCTTTTCTTTATATGCTTTCATTACTTCATTAAATGCATCTGCATCTTCATCAACTAAATTTAGAAATTTTTCTCTATATTCATTCATTTTTTTTCTCATCATTATCATTTCTTCTTCAACATCCCTATATTTCTTTTTTCCTATTGTTAGATTACAAACCATTTCAGCCAAACTGCAAGCCATTGCTCCAGCCATTGCTGCCACGCTTCCACCTCCTGGAGTTGGTGATTTAGCAGCAATTCTTTCCAAAAATTCTTTCATAGAAATTCCTCCAATAATCTTTTTTCTATAATTTGTTCTTCCTTAAAATCTTCAAGCTGTAAATAAAATGAAACAATATCTACAATTGCTCCCAATGGAATCATTCCCACTATCTCGCTAGATAAAACATTTATTCCATATCGAGATGCTTCTCTTTTAATTGTTTCAAATACTCTAAATAATGGAGTAAGCTTATAGTTTGTCATATTCATTGAAACTTGAACTATTCCTTTTTCCTTTATTTCAAATCCCATTGCCTTAACATACCTATATCCTCCAGAAGAAAAGCGAACTGCTTTAGCAATTTTCTTTGCAATTTCAATATTATTTGTTGCCAAATTAACATTAAAAGCTATTAAAAATTCTCTTGCTCCAACAGCAGTAGCACCAGCAGTAGGATGAATTTTATTTGGACCATAATCTGGCGTTTTTTCTGGAATTTTCCCTATCTCTTCTTTTAGCCCTTCAAATTCTCCTTTCCTTATATTTGCTAAATTTTTTCTTTCTGGCTTGGTAGCAGCTTCTTCATATAAAAAGCAAGGCACTCCAGCTTTTTCAGAAAATTCTTTAGCAAATTCATTTGCAAGCTTTATGCAATCTTCCATTGTTGTATTAAGCAATGGAACAAAAGGAACAACATCCATTGCTCCCATTCTAGGATGCTCTCCCTTGTGCTTGTTCATATCTATAAGTTCTACTGCTTTCAATGACATATCTAAAACAGCTTTCTTAACTTCTTCAGGACTGCCTATTATTGTTACATCTGTTCTATTGTGGCTTGCATCTGAATGAACATTTAAAATTTTTACATTATGTTTTCTTGCTTCATTTACAATTGCTTCTATAATTTCCTTTCTCTGCCCTTCGCTAAAATTTGGAACACATTCTACAAGCTTAATCATATGGCGAAATAGGGCAATATTTTAAAGTTTTATCATTCCAGCAATATTCCTAAGTAACTTGCCATTGTAGATTCATTGCAATCCTATATGCAATGGAATAGAAACATTTGATTTCTTTTAATGCTAAATATAGTATTATTTTTGAGTTTTAACTTGCTGGAGGGTTATTGCAAAAAATGGGATTGATGTCTTTCAATCCTATTTTAGTCTGTTTATTAACTACTAATAAGAGTAAAAGAAATGCCTGACATTAAACCTTTCAATCCTATTTTAGTTTCATTTTTTACCCCCATATGGAAATAAACGGGGCATCCAGTCAAAATTTAGCCATGATATTGTTGGCAATCTTCCTAAATGTCCAATGATCGGCTTTGGCAAAAGAATGCGCCATTTATCCCAATAATTGTGAAGCCATAAGTTATGGAATGAATATAATTCAACATCTCTTTGATTGCTTATGAAATTATTTTCTATAAATTTGTTGAAATTACTTACAATAAGGATAGTTGCATTTCCATTTTTTTTGAATGTATTTCTATAAAATTCATTGAATACCGAAGTTTCCATGAGCAGTATTCCATTATTGTTGCGAGAAACTAAATTATCGGTAAAAATATTTCTACCAGATAATTGAACAGTAATTCCAATGAAGTTACCTTCAATAAAATTTTTGGAGATAATATTGCTAAATGAGCTATAAAATGAAATTCCTTCCCAATCACAAGATGATATGCTATTGCCCCAAATAGAATTTTCCTTTGAATTTGATATGCAAATTCCTATTTTGCACGAACTTATTTTGTTACTTGAAATGTTACAATTTTTTGATTTCCACAAAAATATTCCTATTGGCACTCGTGAAATATTTTGATTTTTTATCGAAATATTTTCACATTTTATCAATATAACTTGGCCAGCTTCCTTAACAATTTCATTTGATTTTTCCTCCATATAAATCAATGGTTTTCCATTTATTGTATTATTGTATATTTCATTATGCCCTACATTTTCCATAATCCACCAGTGAATCCATAAGCCGTCATTGATAAATTCATTATTTGTAATAACATTATTTCTGCATCCATCTTCTATCGAAATTCCTTCGGTATTGTCTATAAATTTGTTATGCCTAATCAAATTATTACAAGAATAGCAAAGCTTGATACCAGATAAGCCATTAAATGAGATGGTATTATTTTCGACGATATTTTTATCTGATATTTCTAATCCATCGTATTCATTGTAGGCAATATAATTTTTTCTTACTATATTGTTATCTGTAGCATACATTCCATTTCCATTTAAAATTACTTTATTTCCTTCAATATAATTAAATGAGCCATGGCAGTATATTCCATAATCCTGATTTTTTCTAAGGCTATTATTTATAAAAAAATTGTTTGTTCCACTGCATTTTATTCCTATTCCATTATTAGAAAGATTGTTATCCCTAATTATACAATGATTGCAATTAAATAATTGAATCCCAATACTTGTATAATTTATGCTTACATTGTAAATTTTTATGTAATTTGAATTAATAACTATTATTTGCCCCGCTTCTCCATCCAGTTTTTCCCAATCTTTATCTTCAATATAAACAAGGGGTCTTCCATTGACGCTATTATTCAAAATTTTGTTAGGATATGAATAAGCAATGAGTCCACATTCTAGAAAGGTATTGTTGACTATAATATTGTTTGGTGAATAAACTGCAATCCCTCCATAAAAACCAGGGCTGCAGTAACCACAATTTGACAAAAAATTACAATTTACTGTATTATATGATGCATCAATAATTATGCCGCATCTGCAGGAATCAGATATGTTATTATAGGCAACATAATTATTTACAGCTGAAATGATAATCCCATCTGATATACCAAGTATTCTATTTCCTATTATCTTATTTCCTTTTGAATAAACATCAATTGCATGTTCTATATTCCTCATAATATTATTTTCTATTAAATTGTTATTACTTCCTGACATCAAATACAATCCACCCTTAGAAAACTGCATTGTATTATTTCTAACCACATTCTTGGAAGATTTATCAAATAATAAGCTCCACCATGCATGAGAATATATTTTATTTCCATCGATTAAATTGCCATCAGAATAAATCTTTATTCCATAATAACCATTTTTTGTAATGATGTTATTCAATATTTTTGCATTATCTGAAAATATTCCTATCCCCCCTTTCTTAGGAGCACCATTTCTTATTTTAAAATTTGAAATGGTTATATTTTCTGCATTTATTTTTATTACATATCCTTTTTCCATTCCATCTATTATAGTTGTTTCCTTATTTTCTCCTATAAGCTTAATGGATTTATTTATAACTATATTTTCATAATATGGTGAGGAATCATCATATACGAATATTGTATCTCCATCGCTTGCGTTATCAATAGCATCTTGTATTTTGCTATAATTTCCTGGGCCAGTTCCTCCTACATAAAGAACATTGCCATTGTTTAAAATACTCATTTTATTGCTTCCTATTGGAAATACTGAAAATATAAGAATAAAAATAATTCCAGTTATAATAATTCTTTTCATACATTCATAAAATGGATGTTGAATTTAAAATTTTTGCATAATATTTGCTATTTAAAATTAAAAATCAAAAGATAAATTATTTTTAATGTTAATATCCAAAAAAGATTATTTACAACAACGATAGGAATAATTTCATCTGTTTCAACAATATTTACAGCTTATTATATTGGGAATAGTATAACAAAATTCAATATATGCGAATACATAGAAAAGGAGAAAATCCATGTTTTTATTAGAGGCTTTACAAATGCAGAAAAGGCTCAGGTAAAACAACTTTTCTGCATCTACTTGCTGGAATGAATTATCCAACAGCTTGAAAAATAATTGTAGATGGTGAAGATATGGGATTTGGAATGGTTAAGGTTGTATGAAAACGAAAGAAGAAATAGATCTATGGCTTAAATCTGCAGAAAGAGATTTGCAAAGCGCAAAGAAGAATTTCGATATTGAGGAATATCATGTTTCTGCTTTTTTAGCTCAACAGTCTGCTGAAAAAGCATTAAAAGCTCTTCATATTAAAGAAACAGGTAACTTTCCAAAAATACATGATTTTTTGGAAAAACTAGATTAGCTAGGAATAGAGGTACCAGAAGATAGGAAAGAGGTTGAAGATTTAATTAAGAAAGCTGAAAAGGTGATAGAATGGG
>CAZDCH010000075.1:0-6552 GCA_964503915.1 uncultured Thermoplasmatales archaeon | reverse complement strand
GTAGGAATTCATGAATTTGTAAAGGGAAAGAGAATCAGTTATGCAACACAGCAACTGATGGAAATGTATATATAAATTATAAGAAACTTTTTAGTAAGCCTCAAGAAACTGTTATTCCAAGAAATGAGGTTGAAAAAGTCGAATTTAAAGCGAAAGAACTGCCAATAAAGATTGTTGGACCTGGCTTTCCTTTTGGAAGTGAGCAAACATGGGTAACAATGGATATTATTTTAAAAAATGGCAAAGGATTTACTATATATGTAGGAGAATTATGGAGGATGAGTGAAGAAGCGAGAAAGAAATATCTAGAGAAATTTATTAAATTAAAGGAAATTCTTGAATCTCATTGACTATGTACAACTCTGAAATCCTTCTCCATTTCTTCCTTACTATATCCTAATTTCTTGTAATGTTCTTTAATATAATCTACTGGAACCAATCCTGGAATAGTTTCTCTTTCCTTTTCAACCATTGCTACTATTGTTTCAAATCTTTCTCTTCTAAAAGCTGGCTCCTTCATTCTAAAAACAAAAGGAACATATTTTATTAGATTATCGAAGATTCTTCTTGATTCTTCTAATTTACCTATCACTCTCATAATGATACCTTTATTGAAATATGCTTGCATTCCAACATGATGGGAAAAAAGCCTTTTATAATATTTTTCCTTCTCCTCCTCAACAGAAGGCTCTTCAGCTGGTAAATTTTTTTGAATTTTGACGAGCTCAAGCGCTTTTTCATTATGTTCCATAGTTTTTTCTTTATTATCTAATCTTGCATAACATACACCCATATTTAATTCTGCAACACTTCTAACAACCAAATCATCTTTTCCTATTTCAATTGCTTCATTGAATTTTTCAATAGCTTTTTCATATCGTCCTTTTGCCATTAATTTTTCTCCTTGTAAGCATAACTTTTCTGCAGATTTGCCAAATATTCCCATCAAAATTAAGCAAAAAGGATTACTTAAATTTATTTATGCTTATCCCACAATAGCTTTTTCTTTTGTTATCTTACCCTTAAATCTTTCCATACTCAGCTTATCTATAGACATATCCAACTTTTCTTGACAAATTAATTGAGCTAGCAACCTTGCAACCATTGGAGCAACCATGAAACCATGTCCACTAAATCCATTACATTGAATAAATCCTTCAATGCTTGTTTTGCCCAATATTGGCAATGCATCTGGTGTTACATCATAGAAGCCAGTCCATTGGCGCAATATTCTAACATGCTTTAAAGGAGGAGCATATTTGCCCAGCATGTAAGCCATATGCTTAAGGAATGAAAAAGTGGGTTGCGTATAATACCCAATTTTTTCTTCTGGCGATGGAATGCCGCCAAGAATCTGCCCTTCTTCCTGCTGGCTGAAATATATGCCATGTTTAAAAGATATTACCATGCATTCAAACATTTTTTTCAATGGCTCTGTAACTAAAGCTTCTTTTCTTATTGGCTTATTAGGCATTTCTATACCTACCATCTTAGCAATTTCCTTACTCCACGCCCCTGCAGCATTGACAACAAATTTTGTTTCTATTTCTCCTTTATCTGTTATTACTCTTTTTACCTTTCCATCTTCAACCTTTATTCCCTTTACTTCAGTAAATTTGTATATTTTAGCTCCCAATTTTTTAGCAGCGTTTGCATAAGCATATGTAGTTTTAAAAGGATTTGCATGTCCATCTGTTGGGCAAAATGTAGCAGCTATAGCTTCCATTCCATTTGGATCCAAAATAGAAGCAATTTCCTTTATTTCTTCTGGAGATATGATGCGAGATGGAATTCCAATGCTGTTTTGCATTTTAACATTTCTTTTAGCTTGTTTCATTTCTTCCTCGGTATGTATAGCAATTAAATATCCTCCTTGTCTTAATCCAATGTCATATCCCAATTCCTCGCCAAGTTTTTCGAAAATCTCGATACTTTTCTTAGCCAACAAAGCATTTTCTTTTGATGCCCATTGTTGCCTTATGCCCGCCCCACATCTTCCTGTAGCACCATATGCAATATAATTTTTCTCGCAAACAATTACTTTTTTTCCACGCTTAGCAAGCTCATAAGCTAATGCACAACCATTTATTCCAGCTCCTATAATAACAACATCAGATTTCTTTTCCATTTTTTCCTCCTATCAATCCTATTTCTACTGGAATAATAGGTGGCCTAAAAGAAGGCATTATTTCTTCTAAGCTTTTTCCAGTTTTTTTAGCTAAAATTTTAGCAGCTAAAATTATGCACGTTCTTCCTTGGCAATGTCCCATTCCAAGCCGTAATAACTGTTTTAATTCTGCTAGCGTAGAACAACCATGTTCCTCTATTGTTTTTATTATGTCTTCTTCAGTTATATCTTCACACCTACAAACAATTTTCACATGCATTAATGAAATATGAATATTTATGGGTTGTGAATAAAGCACACTTTTATATTCCTTGCTTCCATTGCATATTGTGGTGGGACTTCAATTGTTATTATGGGCGTTTTCCCTTTCTTTACTTTTTTAACTATAGCATCGCATATTTCTTTTCCTTGCCTATTTAAAGCCTTTACTTTCTGTCCTTCTTTAGGCAATGGAAGAAATTCATAGGGTAGCATAATCAAAGCTTTTTCATTTACCTTAACAACAAAAATTGCTAATCCAGGACATGCTTCAATACATTTTCCACATCCAATACATTTTTCATAATCTATTTTTGGCAATGCATTAATATTTTCCATTGTTATTGCATTCAACGGACAAGCATCAACACATGGATTGCAAGGAATTTCTTGGACACATTCAATTATTGCTACTCCTTTTTTCAATTGCTCTTCATTTGGCAAATCTATATCATTAATTTCAATAACCCCCTCTACTTCCCATTTTTTCATAATATCTCCTTATAATCTTTTCTTTTGCTTTTTTTGGGCGTATGCCAAAATATCCTTCCCTAAATATTTCTAATTCTTTCATATATTCCTCAATTTTTTTCATAATACTTGATTTATTATCAACAAAATCAATAATGGCATGCAATCCAGCTATTTTTCCTTCAAGCATTGCTGTTGAAGCTTCTTCAATATTTGCTAAATCTCCAGCAACATATATTCCTCTTTTAGTCGTTTCCATATATTCGTTATGTAATGCAACCCATCCTCCAGCCTCATTTATAAAAGAAATATCTGCTCCTGTTTGAGCTACTAATCTTGTTGAAGGGCTAAGTCCAACTGCTAAACAGATAAAATCACATTCTATATTTTTCTCGCTACCTTTAATAAAATTCCATTTTTCATCGAGCTTTGCTATAATTGCTCCTTCGACACATTTATTTCCATATGCTTTTTTAATAGAATGACTTGTATATATAGGCACTCCACATCTCCTTATTTTTGCAGCATGAACAAAGTAGCCACCAATTTTTGGCATAGCTTCAACAATACAAGCTACTTTTACACCTGCTTGCAATAATTGATAAGCCAAAATTAATCCAACATTCCCAGCTCCTATAATAATTCCAATATTTCCTGGCTTCACGCCATATACATTCATTAAAGTCTGTACTCCTCCTGCTCCATATACGCCAGGCAAATCATTTCCATCAAATATTAGCATATTCTCTTGTGCTCCAGTAGCAAAAATAACTTTGTTCGCTTTTATTTCATATACAATCCTTTTTATATTGTTTGCACCAACTAAAAAATGATATCCTCTATCATAATATCCTATTATGCTTGTATTTAATAAAATCTTTACATTTCTTTCTTTTATTTTCTCCTCCAATTCTTTAGCAATTTCTATCCCTCTTTTTCCAGCCCTTTGTTCTTTCCCTCCAAAAAATTTATGAGTTTGTTTTATTAATTGTCCTCCTAATCTATTATTTTCATCTATCAGCAAAACTCTTGCATATTTAGCTGCTTCAATAGCAGCATTTAGCCCAGCAGGCCCTCCTCCAACAACTGCTATATCAGTTTCAATCTTTTTAAATTCACATTTTGGATAATTTTTTTCTGTTAGTTCCATATCATTTTCTTCAACGATCATATTTTCTTCTACTAAAGTAATACATGTCCTAATATTTGGTATGCCATTAACTTTCATTAAACAAGAAGAGCATTTTCCTATCCCACAAAAAAAACCGCGAGGCCTTTTTAACTTTAAACTATGACTTAAAATTTTTATTCCATTTGCATATAAAGCTGCTGCAATTGTTTCTCCTTCATATGCTTTTAATTTTTTCCCATTATAGTAAAAATAAATTTCTTTTCCTCTTTTAAAATCAATTATTGGATGTTCTTTTATCCTCATTTCTTTTTCCCCTTCAAAAATGCTGTTACTCTTCTCCTTAAAATAGATATATTGGGAGGATTTTCATCATCATATTTTTCTTCGAGCTTGCTTATATAATCTATAAATTCTCTATATAATTTCTTATTTTTCATTAATTCCTTTGGTGTAATCAATTTTTTAGCTTCTTCTGTAAATAAGTCATCAAGCCATGTTTTTTCTGGCTTTGGGGGATGGGTTGCATTATATTCCATATTATGTGCAGCTGCAATAATAGCTGGATCAACCATTTTTGTTCCAGCAGCTACAGATTTGAACAAACTAATTATTTCTTTTTCTGGAACATGTGGACATTCTTTTTTCAATTCCTCTAAAAGTTCTTTTGATTGCTTGCTCATTCTAATAATTTTCAAGCTTTCCTTATATTTATTTTCTAAAATTTTTTCAATATTTTTTTCAATTTCCATTATATTTGCATATAAAAAGAAAATATAACATTTTTTACATTTTTTATAGTTGGAATTAATGAAAAACTCACAGTACTAAATTCTAAATTCGTAAATTTTATATTTTCTGCATATTTAGTTTTGGTGAGTAAATGAAAATAAAATGTATGTATTTTTGTTGCTTTAATTTTTATTCCAGTTATTGGAGGAAATGAAGTATATCAAATAAAATCTCGGAAGGTGTAGATTGAGATAGCATCGTTCCATTGGGCAGTTTTTGGATTTAGTAAGGAGGTAAAATGAAAGAAATAGTAGAAGAAATATTAGGGTGTATGATAAACTTCATAAATTGGAACGGAAAAAAGAAGCATTAATGCGATTACTTGCAAATAATATAACTAAGGTTCTGAGAAAAACTCAAGGATAACTTTTTATGATTCAATTGATGTTTTTGTTTTATCATAGCAATATTTAAATTTGGAAAAGAATAGTATAGAAAATGATTTGTTTAGGTATAGAAGGAACAGCACATACTATTGGTATAGGAATTGTTGAAAAATTTAACAATAAATGCAACATTTTGGCAAATGTCTCAAAAATGTATAAGCCTGAAAAAGGAGGAATTCATCCGAGAGAGGCAGCAAATCATCATGTCAAACATTTTACAAAAGTTTTGCAAGAAAGTATTAAAAAAAGTGGAGTAGATATAAAGGAAATAGATTTAATTGCTTTTTCTATCGGCCCTGGTTTAGGCCCTTGTTTAAGAACAGCAGCAACAGCTGCTAGAACTCTAGCATTGAATCTAAAAAGACCAATAGTTGGCGTAAATCATTGCATTGCTCATTTAGAAATTGGGAGAGTTTTGACAAAATGTGATGACCCTGTTTTATTATATGTTTCTGGAGGAAATACACAAGTTATTGCATATATGGAAGGAAAATATAGAGTTTTTGGAGAAACTTTAGATATTGGAATAGGAAACTGTTTAGATAAATTTGGAAGGGAAATTGGACTGCCATTTCCTTCAGGTCCTTATATAGAAAGAATTGCAAAAAAAGGAAAAAAATACATTAATTTGCCCTATTCTGTAAAAGGAATGGATGTTTCCTTTTCTGGAATATTAACAGCTTGTCTCCATCTATTGAAAAAAGAAAAAATCGAGGATATTTGTTATTCCTTACAAGAAACTTGTTTTTGCATGCTCGCTGAGGTGGCGGAAAGAGCAATGGCGCATACTGAAAAGGAAGAAATTTTACTTGGGGGAGGGGTTGGTTGCAATAAAAGATTGCAAGAAATAATTAGAAAAATGGCTCACGAAAGGAAAGCAAAATTTTATTGTCCTCCAGATGAATTTTTAGTTGATAATGGAGCAATGATTGCATGGACTGCTCTGCTTATGTATGAAAGTGGTATAAAAATGAATCTCAAAGAAACAAAAATAAAACAAAATTATAGAACAGATGAGGTTGAAGTAAAATGGAGATAATAAAAAGGGGAGCAGAAGCGATAATATATTTGGCAAAATGGCGAAAGAGGAAAGTTGTAATAAAAAGGAGGATTAGGAAAGGATATAGAATAAGGGAATTAGATGATGAGATTAGAGAGCAAAGAACCAAAAGAGAAGCTATTTTGATGATTGCAGCTAGAAAAGCTGGAGTTAGCATTCCAATAATTTATGATGTAAGGCTTAAAAGAAAAGAAATTGTAATGCAATATTTAGATGGACAAAGAATAAAAGATATAATGGATAGTAAAGACGAAAGATGGCAAAAGGAAATATGCAAGAAAATAGGCAAAAGCATAGCATATTTACATTCAAATGGAATAATACATGG
>CAZDCH010000074.1:0-6692 GCA_964503915.1 uncultured Thermoplasmatales archaeon | reverse complement strand
ATAATGTTAATGAGGAAGGTGATAGTTTCTATCACTTTAATTCATCTACTAACATCTCCATTAACATTTCCAAAGAATACAAGAAACCCCATCCATATGCAATGAAATGGCTGTATGGCATAAATGGAGAGGTAGCAGAAGCTTTAAAAGAAATTTTTAAGGAAATAAAGAAAGATAATATAACTGCTTTTCCAGGTGAAAAATACAAGGAAAGGAATTATGACGAAACTATAAATGATTGCATTTCCCAACTTAAGCAAAAATTTGCTGAAAAAATGGAAGAATACATAAATGATAGTAGGTATAGAGATGGTAATAAATACATAAGTTGTGGAGCTAAGGTTGTGGCAAAAATGAGAAAATGGTATGTTGAAACTATATGGAATATTTTAAATAACGTATCATCAGAATTGAAAGATGAGTTGGAGCAAAATGTAAAGGATGCTTTGAATAAAAAAGGTTCAAGTAATTTGTTAAATAAAAGAAATGAAATAAAAAATGAAGCAAAAGAAATAAGCTTTGATTTAGGTAGCTTATCGCTGCAATTTGGGCTGAGTATGCCTATAACTATTGATGGAAAAAAGGAGTGGATTGGTTTTTCAATAAATCAAGAGCCAAAATATTTTGATTATAGGGAGTTGTCTGCAGATGATTTATATCGTTTTAAAGTAAAAAATGTGTGCCTATTTGGACCAACTGGTTTGCCAATCTTACCTACACCTATAACTCCATGGGTTATAACAATAAATACATGGTATATTGAAATCGAGGGCTCTTTCAGCAAATTTGAAGTAGCAGATACAATTGGTGAAATGATACCTAATGCGTTATTTGGCAACGTAGAAACAAAATATGTATTGCGTGAAATCGACCGTATAATTGACCCAGTAAGTGAAGATACAATTGGATATTCTCAACCATTAAATTTTTCTTTATCAACAATAAATGTTGCCATTACACCTCCAGGATTCGTTGGAGATATAAATCCAACAAGTTATCCTGAAGAGGAGAATAAAAATTGGAGAGATAAAAATGAAAAATAAATTAGCGGTAATAATATTGGGTTTGTTTCTGTTGCCAACATTTTCAGCGTGGGAATGCGAATGGGGCGAAATGAATGCATGGGTAAAGTTTTATGGTGAGAACGAATGGAGAAATGCTTTGATTAAAAATATTACTTTAAAAACTCATGAACCATTTTATGTAAAGATTGAAATAAAAACTAAAACAGAGTGTTATGTTACTTTAAAACTTAGTGAACCTGGGAGTACCCCAGCTTTTGAAGTTATTGAAGGTCCGTCAGAAATATGGGAAATAATGGATCTGGGCAAGGTTCCGTCTGGATGGTCTAAAATTTATGAATGGACAATTAGACCGACAAAAAATTGGAGTGGTGGTTACGCACCTCTTAATGCTAGAGCTCAATTCACAAAAATAATGAATTTCCAGCAATATGATAGGAGTATACATAAAACCATCATATATGCTTACATTTCTTCTGAAAAATGGAAGGGAAATGAAGGGAGGGGGAAGGAATCGCATAAAGAGATACCTGGCTTTGCATTTAGTTTGCTAACACTAGCTTTTCTTATAATGTGGATTATAAGAAGAAATGAAGTTCCTTAAAGATAATAAAGGACAAACTTTCCTTCCAATACGTTTATTAATGAGTATTGTAATCATAGCAGCAATAAGCGCAATTTTTTATATAGGGATAAGAAATATGATGCCCATCATTGCTGAAAATAAAGTAGAAAGGCAAATAACAGAACTAATAGCTATGTTCCAAGAAATGGTGAAAGGAGATGCTAGAAATTTAGATATTATGGAGAATTACAAAGAAAGTCCTGGAGAAAGAAGAGTATTTAAATTTAGTTTGCCTTCTTCTCTTGCCTATTTTGGTATTGGAACCGATCCCGATCCAAATAATGATGGAGAAATAGAAAGATGTTTAGTAGAAGATGGAAGGATAATTGTTTTCAAGATAAAAGGGAGGAATAAAAAAATTTATTGGCTGGAAGAAAATATAAAAATTAGGCTTGGAAAATATGAAAATAATAACTGGCTCATTAAAGAACCGGAAGAAGGTTTAATAATAGCAAGCGGAGGAGAATATAAAATAACTTTTGAATTGGTTATACATCATAAAGAAAAATATATTCTTATTTATGCAAATAACTCAAATTATCCTTATTATCTGTTTAATGTGCTTAAAAAGCAAGAAAAGTATAAAATAACCTTTGAATTAATTTTTATATGAAAAATATATTCTGGTTTATCCTAATATTATATGAATTGATTAATAAATTGAAATGGCATAATGAATATGACTTTAATAAAGTAATAATATGGTACATAAGCAGGGGAGCACCAGAAGGAAAAGATTACATAAAAGGAAATGAAATAAAAAGAGTAGGAAAAAAATTTTTAGAAACAGCAAATAAATATATTCCATATCATAGGATATTAAAAATTGAATATGAAGGAAAAATCATATTCAGAAAATGATTTATTTTTAATTTTATTTTTACAAAATTTTTATATATCTTATTAAATTGCTTTCTACATAATTTCCAGCTCTATCATATGCAATTATTTTCAATTTATTTGATGCAAACAATTCTTGCGGAAGCTCAACATTGTATGGGGAAAAATAATCTTTCCATAATATTTCATCATTTAATCTAAATTCAACATAATCAATTCCAGATAATTTATCATTTGCTTCAACTTCTAATGTAAATTTTCCTATAATAATTGTTTTTCCAAATAAAGTTGCTATTATTTTTCTACCAGCTATATAAACATATCCCTCCATTAATGTTTTTATGTTTAATGAAGGTTTTTTATTATCTATTTTTATTGTAAAATTTTTTTCTTCTTCAACATTTCCTACTTTATCTACGCTATAGAATCTTATAATATGAATTCCATTTGTTGAAAGACTAAAATCTCCACCATAATATTTCCATTCACCATCATCTATTTTATACATTGTATAGCTTACACCTGAAAGGCTATCATTTGCTATTAATTTAATTTTTGCAGTTCCTTTTATCCACCCATCTTTTCCATATTTAGCATTTACTAAATATTTTGTTTCTGGAGGAGAATAATCAATTTTTATTATGATACTTTTTTCTTCTTCAACATTTCCTACTTTATCTACGCTATAAAATCTTATAATATTTATTCCTTCATTACTTACATTAAAAATTCTTTTGTATAAGTGCCATTTTCCCTCATTAATTTTATAAAAAGTAGCATTTATCCCTGCTAAATTGTCTGTAGCTTTCAATTCAACAGCAACTTTTTCATTATACCATTCCATTTTTTTATTTAATGAGTAATTTGTTTTTGGTGGTGTAACATCTATTAAAACGCTAATATTAGCTATTCCATAATCTCCATCATCATCATATACTGTTAAATTCGCCATATATATTCCTTCATCGTCATATTTATGAGTAACTATTTTTCCATATGCATATTTTCCATCTCCAAAATTCCATTTATAATTTGTTATATATCCATCTAAATCATATGATAAACTTCCATTAAAAACAACAGTATAATTATTTGATGAAATATTCTTTGCAATTGCAAATGGAGGAACATTTAAAACAGTAATATTTTTTTCTATATGGCTTATGCTTCCATTTGAATCCCATACAACCAATCTAACAGTATATGTTCCATCATCAGCATATTTATGAACAGGATTTTTTTCTGTACTACTATTTCCATCGCCAAAATACCAAATCCATGCAATAATATCTCCAGTTGAATTATCATAAAAATTTATCAATTCTATATCTGTTGGATTTGATGGATACCAATAAAAATCTGCATTTAATGCTGATGCGTTTATAAAAATAAAATAAATTAGTAAAGCTAATAATACAAATTTTTTCATAAATTTTTTCATATCAATCGCATTTATTTTTGTTATTTATGCATTTCGGATGAAACTTTTACAATTGTTTTTATTCCGCCTCTAACATTAAAATCTCCTATTACTTCAATATATCTTGGAGACAATTTTTCTTTTAAATCATTGAATATTTTATTAGTTGCTTCTTCATGAGTCATGTATTTATCTCTATAAGAATTCAAGTAATGTTTTAGCGATCTTAATTCAACAATATATTTATTAGGAATATATTTTATTTTTATTGTAGCAAAATCTGGGTATCCAGAACGGGGACAAAGGCACGTAAATTCTGGAAAAGTGATTTCAATTAAATAATCTCTTTCTGGGGAGGGATTTTCCCACAATTCAATTTTTGCTTCCTTTATAGCTTTTTCCCCATATTTCATTTATAATATTTCCTCCATTTCCAACCTATTTCCTTCCCTCAAATAAATTATTGGTAAATTATATTTTTTTGCTTTCTTTTTCAATTCTTTATCATTTGTTACTATCGCTGCTTCCATTTTTAATGCAATTTCTATTACTCCATCATCTCCAGGATTCTCAGTTTCAACAAGCCTAAATCCTCTTTTCCTTATTATGCTTAAGCCGAGCTTTGCTGCTCTTCCTATCTGTCCTTCTCTTTCAGCAAGCTTTTCCATTTCTTCAACAACTGTTCTTGGAACAATTATCCTACACATTCCTAATAGCCTGTTCAATTCTTTTTCAATATTTATTCCGAACTGATATGGCATCATAAGAGCATTTGTATCTAAAACCACAGCCCTCATTTTATCTCCCCATATCCTATTAACCTCCACCTGCCCATTATGTTGCGAGATATGGCTATTCTTTGCCCTACTTCGGCGCAGACTGGTATTTTTAAGACAACTTCTATGTATTCCTTCTTTATATTTTTTACTATACCAACAGTTGTGGCTGTTCCTACTGTAAGCATTAAAGCTTCATTTATTCTTATTTCGCTTATTTTTCTTTTTTCCTTTTCTCCTATCACTCTATTTAACAAATTGATGTCCATTTGCAATTCATAAAAAATTGGCGGCAATTTTCCTTCTTTACCTACAACTTTACCAGCTAAGGCATCAGCTTTTGTTAATGATGGGTCCAAATAGGTTCCTATGCCCAACAAACCACCAGGCCCAGCTTCTTCAACCATTTCTCCTCCTGTAACAATCGATGCAATTTCTGTAAAAATTGGTTCATATCTAACTTTTCCATGTTCTTCAATCTTTCTTCCTGGCCTTATTTCTATTTTATCTCCTACTCTCAAAATTCCTTGTTTTAATGAACCTCCTATTACCCCTCCTTTTAAACCCTTTGGCTTTGTTCCTGGCTTATTTATATCAAAGCTTCTTGCAGTATACATTAGAGGTGGCTTATTCCTATCTCTTCTTGGAGTTGGAATATATTCTTCTATTGCCATTATCAATGTATCTAAATTAACTTCATGATGAGCTGAAATAGGTATAATAGGTGAGTTTTCAGCGCAAGTTCCTTCAATAAATTCTAAAATTTGCTCATAATTTTTTCTAGCTTCTTCTTCATTTACCAAATCTATCTTATTTTGGACAATTACAATATTTTTTGCTCCGACAATATCTAATGCCATTAAATGTTCTTCCGTTTGAGGCTGGGGACACGGCTCATTTGCAGCTATTAAAAGCAAAGCGCCGTCCATTATTGCAGCACCAGATATTACAACAGCCATTAATGTTTCATGACCTGGCGCATCTACAAAGGAAACTTTCCTTAATAATTCTGTTTCATTTCCACAGTGAGGACATATTGGTTTTGTAGAGTAGCAGAGTGGTTCTGGACAATTTGGACACTTATAAAAAGATGTATCTGCATATCCAAGCTTTATTGAAATTCCTCTTTTTAATTCCTCTGAGTGTTCGTCAGTCCATTTTCCAGTTAAAGCTTGAGTTAATGTTGTCTTTCCATGATCAACATGCCCTACCATCCCAATATTTACTTCTGGCTGCTTCATTTCTTTTCTTTTTCTTCCAATTTTCCAGCTGCTTTTAACAATTCTTCAATAGGCTTTGTTCCTTTTTTTATTACTTTCATGTTTATTTGTGATATATTTAAGCTAATTGTATTTCCACAAAACATTCTTCTTTTCCTTACTCCTTTATCTTTTGGCTTAAATCCAACGCTTTCAGCAGTCAATATTTTTTTCCTTCCAATTCCAGGGATATCCTTTCTCATTACAAAACCATCTTTATCTGTTCCTCCCGTTATTTGTAATTTATAGCCAGGCAATGAAACAAATATTCCATCAACTTCATCTCCAATCTTTTTTCCAATTAATGAATTTGCATGATGACCATTTACTACAATTTGCCAGCTTTTATTTCCATTGCTTATTACTACTTTGAATTCTGCCATGCTATCAAGTGATTAAAAATGCCTTTTAATATTTTTTGCAGAAAAAACGATGTTGTTAACGAAATTTTGATGAGAATATGCGCCCCACCCCCATTTTCATTAGAAGGAGTTGTAATGCTTCTATACATTTTTTAGTCCATAAAAGAACTCGTTCAACTCTTTTTCATTTCTTATAACATTTATACCTGCATATCATCGGCACCAAAAATATTTTTATACTTATCAATATTGAAATAGTGCAAGATTTACTTTCAAAAAAATTCATTATTTTAATCGAAATAGCTACTGGAGACTATTATAACTTGGGACAAATTGCAGAAAAAGTTGGAATAACAAAGCAAGGAGTATCTGAATATTTAAAGAAAAT
>CAZDCH010000073.1:2953-6741 GCA_964503915.1 uncultured Thermoplasmatales archaeon | reverse complement strand
GAGAAAAAAGTGGAAGAAATATCGAATATTAAAATAGTAGGAATAGATATAGATAATAAAATGATTAGCGCTGCTAAAAAAAGAATAAGCGTTGTAAAAGCAGATGCAACATCTTTACCCTTCAAAAACTCCTCTTTTAATGCAGCTATTTTTATAACTTCCTTGGAATTTATTGATAATTACAAAAAAGCTATTGAGGAAGCAGATAGAATTTTAAAAAAGAAAGGAAAATTAATTGCTATCTTGCTAAATACATCATCACTTTATTTTAGGCAAAGATATAAGGAGGGAGGATATATAAAGGAAAATATAAAGCATTTAGACATAGAAAAGATAATCCAATACATTAAAGGAAAATTTTTAATTAAAAAGGAGAATCTTTTCAAAATCGAAAATAATAAATTAATAAAACCAGGGAATACTGTCTATGGAATAGTTGGAATAAAATAGCTTTTATATCTTTTTATTTTTATACTCATGACCCTGATAATTTATTCAGATGATTATTTATTGCATAATAATCCAAACCATCCAGAAAATGCAAATAGGTTAAAAGCAATAATTGAATTTTTAAAGAGGGAGAGTTTTTATGATAAATTGAAATTTGTAAAGCCAAGGAAAGCTGGTGAAGAAGAAATTGAAAAAGTCCATAATAAAGAAATGATAGAGAGAGCAAAACATGTTGGATGGCTGGATATGGATACGTATACAAATGAGCATTCATATGAAATTGCGAAGCTGGCTGCTGGAGGCGTTATAAAGGCTTGTGAAGAAATTTTGAATGGAAAAGATGAAAATGCATTTTGCTTAGTTCGCCCTCCAGGCCATCATGCAACTCGCAGCAAATCAATGGGATTTTGTTTATTTAATAATGTTGCTATAGCAGCAAATTTTTTGGCAGAGAAAGGATATAAAATTTTGATTTTTGACCACGATGTTCATCATGGAAATGGCACCCAAGATATTTTTTATTCTTCTAGTAATGTTTTGTATCAATCTATCCATTTATATCCTCACTATCCAATGACTGGATTGATAGATGAAGTTGGATGGAAAGAAGGAGAAGGATATAATATAAATGCTCCACTACCTCATGGAGTGGGGGAAGAATGTATAAGAAAAATTTTAGAGGAAATTATGCTTCCTATAGCAAAACAATTCTCTCCAGATTTTATTTTTATATCAGCTGGATTTGATAGCCATCATGCCGATTATTTAGGAGGAATGAAATTAACGATAAATTTCTATGGAGAAATAATCGATTTATTTAGGAAAATACAGAGAAAAATAATTTGTTGTTTAGAAGGAGGATATAATTTAGAATTCCTGCCCAAATGTGTTGCAAAAGAAATAAGTAACTTATGTAATTTATCATTATATTTTGATGATGAGTGTAAAGGAAATGATTGCCAAAAAATATTGAAAGAATTAAAAAAGAAAATGAGAGAATATTGGGAGATAGATTAAAGATGACAATTTATAAAAAAGGAAAAGAAATATTAAAAGAAGCAGAATTTAATAAATTTAGACAAGCTTTTCTAGATAGCTTAATGAAGAAAATAAGCGAGGAAGGAAGATATGGAGCTGATATTAGGCCAATCATTGAAAAGATATTAAAAGAAGAAACTTTCGTTGAATTTATAAATAAATTGGCTAGAATAATAGAAAAGAAAACAACAATAAGTAAGGAAAATTGTAATAAAGTTGCATATACGCTTGTTGAAGAAGATATTGCAGATGAGATTAAAAATATTTTAGGAGGACAAATTGAAGAAAGGGAAGAAAAGAAAAGTAAGGAAGAGAAAGAAATATATACAAAAGGAAAAGAAAGCATGCTCTGGGATGGAACAAAAACAAAAAGATTTTTAGGAAAAAAGCCAGAAAGATTAAAAGATATATTTTATCTTTTTAAAGAGCACTATATCTTAAAATATACAATAATTACTGGATTCATAATGTTGTGTATAGCGGCTATTTTGTTTGATTCTATCTATAAAGCAATAGTTGTTGGATTGACTTTAACAATTTTTTCTGGAGAATCTATTCAAATAAAAATTGCAAATATTTTAGCTGGATTGGGCGGAGTGCTTATATTTTTCACTTCTTTATCAATATTGATAGATTATATTATAATGATTGAGAGAAGGAGCGAAAAAATAAAAGAACTTGCCAGAAAATATTGTGAGGAAAATATAGTGAGGAAAAGATTGTGAGGAAAGGATAAAACCTTTGTTATTTTAATTTTTTGAAAAATATTATCAATAATGGAGGTAAGATTAAAATTGTAGTTAGAAAGGAATAAAAAATCGTTGTAGCAGTTACTATTCCAAATTGTCTTTCTGGAGGCATTGGAGAAAAAATTAGCATTATAAATCCAGCTATTGTAGTTAAAGCTGCAATCATTATAGCCCCACCAGTATGCTTTATTGTTTCAGAAATTGCTATTATTCCCTTATTTTTTAACAATCTAAATCTTTCAAGGGCATGTATTGCATATGTTATTCCAAGACCAATAGTTAAAGAAGTTACCATTACAGTCATAACATTTAATGAATATCCAATGAAATACATTGTTCCTAAAATCCAGATTGCTGAAATTGAAACAGGAGCAATTGCAATTATTCCAAGTAAAGATTTGTATGCAATAATTATTACTATTGCAGCTAGTATTAAACAAATTATTGTAGAAATTATTTGGCTTTCTGTAAGAGATTTAGTTATAGTATAAAGAAGGGTTGATTTTCCAGTAACTATTGCTTTTGCATTTCCATAGCTTGTTAAATCTTCATTTAATTCTCTATACATTTTTTCCAATTTTTTACTATCTGGAGAAAATCCTAAGTTTGTATATATTCTAATTACAGTTGCATTGTATTTGCCATCTTTTTTATATAAAACATTTTTTGCATTATAATTTTCATATAAATAATCATAAAATTCTGCTATATCTTTATCACTTTTTAATCCATTGAATTTCTTATAAAGTGTCTTATTTCTTTCTAATGCTTCAAGCATTATTGAATAAATGCTATTTACTTTTGGGCTTCCATCTGGATTTAAAGCAACAAATTCATCATCTCTTATTTTCATGTGCGTTTTTTTGATTCCTTCCAATGCTTCAACTGTAGCAATGTTTCCTTCAATGAATATATATTCCTGCTGCTGGCTGAAGAAGGGGAACTTTTCATATAATTTCTCCATTATCCTTATTGAAGAACTTTCTTTAGGCAAGAATTCTTCCATGCTAAAACTTGTTTTTATGTTTAATACACCGCTTATCATTATTATAGTTATTATGAAAATAATTGCCAATATTTTCTTTGGATTATTACATAAAACATTTGATATTTTTTCCATTATATTTCCGATTGAAATTTTTCTCGATGGCTTTATTACAATTTTTTTGTTCCTATCAAGCAAATATCTTAGAGATGATTGCAATGTTATAGCAACTATAAATGTATATATTATTCCAATAGCACACAAAATCCCAAAATCTCTTAAGGGAGGGACAGTTGAAGTTAAAAACGAAAGAAAGGAAATGCAAGTTGTAATTGTTGCAAGAAGTAATGCAGTTCCAACATCTTTAATAGAAGAGACTATTGCCTCATTTACTTTCTTTCCTTTTTGTATCTCAGCCCTATAATTATGAAACAAATGAACAGAATAATCTACACCAAGCCCCATTAAAAGCGGAACCAACGCAACAGCGAGAGTATTAAACTTCATTCCAAGTAAAACCATTGTTCCAAAAAGCCATATTATTGATATTCCCAGCCCCAATAAAG
>CAZDCH010000073.1:0-2943 GCA_964503915.1 uncultured Thermoplasmatales archaeon | reverse complement strand
AAAATCACATATGATATTCTTTTAAAGTTAATTAATAGAATTACCATTATTGCAATAAATATGCTTGGAACAATGATTTTATTTGAACTTTCTGTCATTTCATCTATTTCATATGAAATTACACCTGTTCCAGTTGCACTCATTTTTACAAATTTTTTCTTTTTATCTTCAGATTCCATGCAATTAACGATTTTTTCGCTAATATTTTTCAATTCTTCATGGCTTATAGAACCATTAATTTGAACCAAAATTAGAGTTGCATCGTTTGATAAAAAAATTTCAGCAGATTTTCTCATTTCTTTTATAAAAGATGGCTTAATGTAAAATGTGTTATCTGCTGCTGCCTCATCAACTACCACCCAAAATTGATTAAAATCTTTTAAAGAAATGCTAGTATTTTTATCCATCATTTTTAAAAATTCTAATTCTTTGGATAAAACCTTGCTAACTATTTTTTCAAGAAATCCTACATTTATAGATATTCCAAACCATCTAAATTTATAATATCTGAACCCAGCTTTTATATCTCCTAACCTGGCTGGAAATTCAAAATTTCCTGCTTTAGCTATTCCATATTTTCCTAATTCATCTTTGTCTATTTCCATAATTATGCTATTGTTTTTAAAAGATATATTTCCATTAATTTTTACAGGAAAATATGTTTTAAATCCTTTCGGCTTTATCCATAAATAAATATTCTTCCTTTTTTCAAAGAAATTCAATTTTTTCAAATTCTTTAAATTGTTTTCAAATCCAACACCTATTTGCCATATGGAAGGTGTTTCTATTCTAGCTGCTAGAATATATGAAATGTTTAGTTCTTCTGTCGGAAAAATTTTGTTTCTAAAAGAAATATACCATTCCATAGCATTGCTCAATTTGCTTTTAAATGATAAATTATAAACTTCTATTGAAAATAATATTTTATTTCCCTTTTCCTCAATATAAAAATTTTTTATATCTGCAAATCCATATTCTGTATCTTTTGCATCAATCGCCTTTATTACTTTTCCTCTTTCCATCAAATCATTAAAAGCATTTTTTATTTCTTCATTTGAACAGTTTATCAATGATTTCCCATATTCCATATTGCAAATAGTATTTACAAAATCTGCTATTCCAACAATTCCTTCAACCTTATCTATTTTTTTAATTTTATTTAAAATTTCATATTCTTCTTTTATTGCTTCTGGATGCATAACATCAACTTTTTCCTTTTCAACATAGATAATTACTGTTTCGAGATTTCGTCCAAAATATTTATTTATTTTTTCATTTGCCTTCACAACTTCATTATTTGGAAGAAAATCTTCTAAATGAGTGCCAGCTTTCATTAATGGAAATAAGAGTGAAAAAGCAATTGTAATTATAATAATTATGCTTATTACAAATTTTGGTTTTCTTTCAACAAAATTTGCTATTTTAGATAACATTTAATCACAGTAGCTTGAAATTTCATATATCATTTTCCTAATTTTTTCTTCAATAATTTTCCATGTATCTATTAATGAAATAGCTTTATACCTATATCTTAATCTTTTCCCCTTTTCGACCCTCCTTTTAATGAAACATTTTTCATATAAATTCTTGATGTGTTTTCTAATTGTTCTTTCTGAAACTTTAATATGTTCCTTTATTTGATTTATTGTCAATGATTTTTTTAGCAACAATTTGTATATTTTCATTTCTTTAAAATTAATAAATTTTAAGAAAATATCCAATGCTTCAGCTGGATTTTCTTTCAAAGCCTTTCCCATTTTGTTATTTATTATGAAAAAAATCTATTTAAATTTTTCATATGTATGAAGATTATTTTTTAATTCCTATTGCATAAAATTGAGGAAAGAAATTAAATTCAATGCCTTCTTCTATAGATTTTAAATGGCTTTCCTCCCATTTTTTTATTTCTTCCTCGCTAAGTCCTTCCCTTTTCAAAACATTCCAATAAAATTTGCGAGCCCTCATATAAGATTGCTTATCTTCCTCACAACTCCATATTCTTAAGTTTCCCAATCCTACTTCAGTCTCTAACCCAGCTTTAACAAATAGCATTCTTAGCTTTCTTCCAATATATGGATCTCCTCCTTTATTTTTTATTGCTTTCCCAGCAAAAATTTCATCTACTTTTGGATATGGTGGCCAGTGTATTTTTCCTCCAAAATCGGGTTCTAAGCTTGCAACTACTTTACCGCCTTTTTTAACAACTCTAGCCATTTCATTTACCACTCGCTGTGGATTTTTAACCCACATTAATAGAAGATTGCATATTGCTATATCAAAAGTATTATCTTTAAAAGGCAACGAATGAGCATCTCCTATACATAACTGTACATTTCTTACTCCAAATAACATTTTTTTAGCTATTTTTATCATATCAATAGAATCATCTATTGCTATAACCATTCCATTTGTATGATTGCAAACATCTTTTGTAACGGCTCCATTTCCGCATCCAACATCTAAAATTAGCTTTGCATCTTTGAGCCCAGCTTTTATATAAATAGGATGCCTTTCTTCAGCTGTTTCTAAAGCTTGTTGCTCAAGTTTCCTTATGAAATCTTCCAATTCTTCTTTGCTTCTATTATGGGGCACAAAAAAATATGGCAACAAATAAATAGACTTTATGCTTCATTTACATGATTTGCATAGTAATTTCGAGGAAGGATATTGCAAGCCTTAATATAGCAAAATTTTTATTAAAGGAAAAATGGAAGGAAAGAAAAGGAACTTATATTGGTGAAGATAGACTTATTTATTTTATTGATGATGAACACATATTCCATGATGATATAGATAAGGAAATTGGAGAAGAAATAGATGTAATAGTTTTTGCATCTCGCCATTCATCTATTGCAAAGAGAAAAACGTTATCAGTTCATGCAATAGGAAATTTTGGAAAAGCAGAATATGGTGGAAAAGATAATATGCTTATTCCATGCAATC
>CAZDCH010000072.1:0-6862 GCA_964503915.1 uncultured Thermoplasmatales archaeon | reverse complement strand
ATGCTTTTGTAAATGATGCTTTTGCAGCAGCTCATAGAAAGCATTGCTCATTGTTAGGATTTATTCCAGTATTGCCATCATTTGCTGGAAGATTATTGCAAAGAGAAATAGAAATGGTTGAAAAGTTATTGAAAAGAGTTGAAAAGCCGAGAATATTTATATTTGGAGGAGGGAAATATGAGAATGCAATAGAAGTAATTAAAAATTTATTAGTAAATGAAATAGCAGATAAGATTATATTAGGAGGAATGCCAGCAAATGCTTTTCTTATTGCATTAGGAAAAATGGAAGGAGAAATAGAGAATCCAAAATATATAAAAAGTATATGGAGCAAATTTAAAAATAAAATTTTATTGCCAATTGATACAATAAATGGAAAGGATATAGGAAAGGAAAGTATAGAAAGTTTCAAGGAAGAAATAGAGAAAGCAAAATCAATTTTTATATCTGGACCAATGGGAATGTTTGAAGAAGAAAAATATAGGAATGGAACAAAAGAAATTTTAAAAGCAATAGCAGCATCAAATGCTTTTAAAATGGCTGGAGGAGGTCATACTGTTGCTGCCATTAACATGTTTGGATTAGAAAAATATTTCTCATATATTTCTACTGGAGGAGGTTCTTTAGAAAGAGTGCTAATGGGAGAGAAGTTGCCAGTAGTAGAAGCTTTAATAAAATTTAAAAGGTAATGGCTGTTTCCAACACATGAATATAGTGCATGTTGTTGGTACAGGAACAATAGGAGAGCCATTAATTGGTTTGCTCTGCGATTTAAAGAATGAGCTGGGAATAGATGAAATTACATTTTATAAGCATAGTCCAGTTTTAACAGATCGTCCAAAAATAAAGGGATTGTTGAAGAGAGGAGGAATTTTGGCTGTAAGAGAAGAGAAAATAAATGAATTTAGAGAACTTGGAGTAGAGCCAACTTATACAGCAGAAGAAGCAATAAAAAGGGCAACCGTTGTTATAGATTGCTCTCCAAAAGGATATGGATTGGAAAATAAGGAAAAGTACTACAAAAAATATGAAGATAAAGTAAAAGCTTTTTTAGCACAAGGCTCAGAATTTGGTTTTGGAAAACCATATGCAGTTGGAATAAATGATGAGGCAATAAAAAATGATAAGTATATACAGATTGTTAGTTGCAATACTCATAACATTGCTGTAGCAATAAAATGTGTTGCTTTAGATGTTAGCAAAGATAATTTTGTTGAAGGGAGATTTGTTTGTATAAGAAGAGCAAGCGATATTTCGCAGGACTCAAGTTTTATTCCATCTCCATATGTAAATGAGCATAAAGACAAAAAATTTGGAACCCATCATGCAAGAGATGTATGGTATTTGTATAATACAATTGGATTGGATTTGAATGTATTTTCATCATCATTGAAAATAAATACTCAATACATGCATGCAATATGGTTTGATATAAAAGTAAAAAAAGAAACAAATGAGGAAGAAGTAATACAGAGATTTGTTAATGATCCAAGAGTTGCAATTACTCATAAAAAGCTAGCAAATTTAGTGTTTTCATTTGGAAGAGACCATGGACATTATGGAAGAATATTAAATCAAACAGTAATTGTTATTCCAACTATAAAAGTAAGAAATGGAAAGGAAATATTTGGATTTTGCTTTACTCCACAAGATGGAAATTCTCTATTGAGCAGTATTTCAGCAACTGTCAAAATTTTATATCCAGAGGAATATGAAGAAAAATTAAAAGCTCTTTCACCATTCTTGTTTGAAGAAGTGTAAATGTAAAGATGTACAATGCAAAGGAAATAGAAAAGAAATGGCAGAAAAAATGGCAGGAAATGAAAATTTACAGGTTCGACAGGAATAAGCAACCAATATATTCCATTGATAATCCTCCCCGTTATGCATCTGGAGCTTTGCATATAGGGCATGCAGTTCATTATACCCATATAGATTTTATTGCAAGATTTAAAAGAATGCAAGGTTATAATGTCTTCTTTCCTTTATGTTTTGATGTTAACGGAATACCAATTGAAGAAAGAGTTGAAAGAAAGCATGGAATTACAAGAAAAGATATAGACAGGCATGAATTTATTAAGCTATGTAAAGAATTTGCAGATAAAAACATCAAGGAAATGATTAGACAATTTATTATATTAGGAGAGTCAATGGATGATAGTATTTATTATAGGACAGATGCAGATTATTATCGTCGACTAACCCAAATATCATTTATAAATTTGTATAAAAAGGGATACATTTATAGGAAAAAATTTCCAGTAAATTGGTGCCCCCGTTGCATGACGGCAATGGCAGATGCGGAAATTGAATACACAAAAAGGAAAACCTTACTCAATATAATAAAATTTTATTTTAATGATAAAAAAAGATACATTGAAATAGCAACAACAAGGCCAGAGTTATTGGCAACTTGCCAAGTTGTTGCAGTTCATCCAAATGATGAAAGAGCAAATGAATTGGTAGGGAAAGAAGTTTTAGTTCCATTGTATAATAAAAAAGTGAAAATAATAGAAGATGAAAGAGTTGACCCAAATTTTGGAACAGGAATAGTAATGGTATGTACTATTGGAGATAAAGAAGATTTAGAATGGGCAATGAAATATAATTTGCCAATAGAAATATGCATAAATGAGGATGGAACATTAAATGAAAAAGCTGGGAAATATAAAGGAATGAAAGTTGAAGAAGCAAGAAAAGAAATTATTAGAGATTTGAAAGAAAAAGGTTATTTAGTAAGGCAAGAAGAAATAGAACAAAGCGTTGGCGTTTGCTGGCGATGTAAGACACCCATTGAATTTATTGAAGCTGAACAATGGTTTTTAAAAATACTGCCCTTTAAAGAAAAAATATTAGAAGTTGCAAGAAAAATGGAATGGTATCCAGAATATATGTATAAAAGATTGGAAGAATGGGTAAATTCTTTAAAATGGGATTGGGTTATCTCAAGGCAAAGATATTTTGCTACTCCCATTCCAATATGGGAATGCGAAAAATGCAAAGAAATTGTTTTGGCAAAAGAAGAACAATGTTATGTAGACCCAACTATTGATGAGCCCCCTGTAGATAAATGTCCTAAATGTGGAGGCAAATTAAAAGGATGTGAAGATGTGTTTGATACATGGATGGATTCTTCAATTAGTCCTCTTTTTAATGCTTTTTGGAAGAGAGACGAAAAAATGTTTAAAAAATTATATCCTATGTCTTTACGTCCCCAAGCCCATGATATAATCAGAACATGGGCCTTTTATACTATTTTAAGGTGTTTCTTATTAACTAATGAAAAACCATTTGAGCAAATTATGATCGATGGATTTATTTTGGCTCCAGATGGAAAGCCAATGCATACTTCATTAGGCAATGTTATCGATCCTTTAGAAATTATTCAAGAATATGGAAGCGATGCATTACGTTATTATGCAGCTACTTGTAAACTTGGGGAAGACAATCCATTTCGATATAAAGATTTGGTGAGGGGCATAAGATTAATGAATAAATTATGGAATGTTGAGAAATTTATTGGAAATGTTTTAGATGGCAATATTAAAAATAAGGAAGGAAAATTTAGTTTAGTTGATAAATGGATATTGAGTTTATACAGTAAGCTTATAAAAAAAGTTACAAAATATATGGAAAAATTTGAATATTCCTATGCAATGAAGGAAATAGAATATTTTTTATGGCACGAATTTGCAGATCATTATATTGAAATGGTAAAATATAGAGCATATAAAAAAGAAAAAATTTCTCTATATGTCTTGTATACAATTGGATTAGGAATATTAAAATTATTTGCACCTTTCCTTCCATTTATTACAGAAGAAATTTATCATAACTTTTATAAAAAATTTGAAGGAAAAGAAAGCATACATATTTCAGAATGGCCTAAGCCAGTATTAATAGATGATGATGCTGAAAGGAAAGGAAAATTAGTAAAAAATGTCATTGCAAAAATAAGGGAATGGAAAAATAAGCAAGGTATAGCATTGAATGCACCGATAAAATTAGTAAAAATATATGGAGATGATATAAAGGAAGAGAAGGAAACCATTGTTAATACATTAAAAATAAGGGAATTAATAATAACAAATGAAAAGCCAAAAGCAAGAAAAATAGCTCATCCTTTATATAATAAAATTGGCCCATATTTTAGGGAAAAAAGCAAAATAGTTATAGAAGAAATTAAGAGAAATGGAAAGAAAATTGCAGAAGAAATAGAAAAAAAGGGATTCTATTCTTTTATACGAAATGACGAAGAAATAAAAATAAGCAAAGAATATGTTGAAATAAAAGAAGAACCGCAAGAAAATTTATTAAAAGTCGAAAATATTTTTATATTAGTGATAAAATGAAAAGAGAAACCAAAATGAAGTTGTTAGCTTTGTTAATAATTTTAATTATGGTTTTATCAGGATTTATAGTAATATTCTATAGATGAATTTTTACTTTTTTATTCTTTTATTCATATTTCTTAGCCATATATTTTTCCCATTTCCCATTATAGAAATTTTCTATTTCAATATCATCTATAGAATCAATATCTCCATATATTTTTGCTATAAGAATCCCTTTATTGCCCATATCCTTATAGAGGCGGGAAGAGAATATAGTTAAACATTTTTTATAAACAATTATACCATTTAAATTATAATCATGCCCTCTTATGAAAGCTTTTGCATTTATATTTTTTAAAAATTTTTCTAAATCCTTTTCATTAAAAGGAAAACCAACCCCCCTATATAAATTTGAAATGATTGGGTCACTCCATGTTAATGCTTCAATAGCTTCTAAATCATTTTTGCTCATTTTTTCCAAATTATGATATATTCCTCCATGGGATGCAAATACATTATTTAACAATGCTGCTAAAGGCATTTCCTTAAAAACTTCAACATATTTATCATGTAATTCTCTTGCTTCATATTCAAATTCATAAGGATAGCATGGGATTGCATAATTAGCTTCATGATTTCCTTTTAATAAATAAATTTTATTTGGATAATTTAGCTTAGCTTCCAACAAAAAATTAATATTTTGTAAAGAAGAGGCATCTGGAGGGGCTCTATCAATATAATCTCCAAGAAAAACCATATAATCAAATTTTTCTTCAATAAATCTATTAAAAATTTTCTTCGAAATTATTGCATCCCCATGTGTATCTCCAGCTACCATTATTTTTCCTTTTAATTTTAAAAAAGCTGGCTCATTTTTCATAATTTCTTTAACTTTTTCAATTTCTTCAACCCTCATTTTCTTTTATTGTTTTATATAGTTTAATAGTTTTTTTACTTGCATCCTCCCAATTAAACTTTTTTACTTGTTTAACAGATTTTTTGCCCATTTTTTTGATTAGGGCATCATCCTTATAAACTTTTTCAATAGCATTTGCTATTTCATATGGATTTAAATTTGTTAGCAAGCCCGCATTTCCAACTACTTCAGGTATTCCTCCAACTTTAGTTGCAATTATTGGAGTCCCATATTTCATTGCTTCAAGCAATACTAAGCCAAAAGATTCAAAACGAGATGGCAAAATAAATGCCCTACATTTTTTCATATACTCTATTTTTTCTTTCTCATCAATCCATCCAAGAAATTCAGCATTTATATCAAATTTTTTAGCTAGCTTTTCCCATTTTTCCTTCATTGGACCCTTTCCAGCTACTTTTAAATTTATATCTATATTTCTTTTTTTTAAAATTCTCAATGCTTTTAAGAGCAAATCTATACCCTTTGTTTTAACCAATCTCCCAACAAAAAATAAATAATCTTCCCTATTCATATAACATTTTATTTCATCCATGTTTATACCATTATGTATTGTAATGAGCTTTTCTTCATCAATGCCTTTTTCAATCAATCTTTTTTTAATATAATTGCTTATACAGATTATTTTGTTAAAATGTTCTAAAAAAATTTTAAAAATAGCATCATTTATATAACTAAATATTCTTTCTAATCCAACTCCTTCTCCAAAATCGTTGTGAAATGTAAATATCAAAGGACATTTCTTTATTTTGTATATTTCGTATGTATAGGAAGGTGCCCACCTATAATGGAAATCAATAATATCTGGTTTTATTTCCTTTAATTTGTTATAAACTCCCTTGCACCAAACAAAAGGAGGATTATATATATGAAAAAATCTTCCTTCTAATCTTATAATTTTAATTCCTTTTATTTCCTCTTCCTTCTGGCATCCTTTTAATCTTGTTGTTATAACATAAACATCATTTTCTTTTGCTAATCTAACAGCAATATTATATATCCTATGTTCTATTCCTCCCATAAAAGGATAGAAGAAAGGATTTATATAACATATCTTCACAATTTGAAATATATAAGCAAATTTATGAATTGAGAAAAATTTAAAAATAGGAAAAATTGTTACTTTGTGAATCCAAACGCATCTCTTATGATAATAAATATATCCTTGGTTATAATAGGAATATTTTTATTTAAGGAAAATAGAAATCCAAGAATAAATCGTCACCATTTTATTCAGCTTTTGATTTTTGCAACAATTTTTTTAATAACCTCTCTTCTTAATATGGCTGAAGTAAGAATAGATTCATTAATATCATCAAAAATTGGTAAGGATTTCTCTATTTTTATCTATAAAATTGAAAAAGATGCTGTTGCTTTTTTTCAAAAAATAACTAATCCAATTTTAGATTACTATTTTACTTTTATCTATATGATTGGTTTTCCTTTTATCATATACTTTACTCCTCTACTTTATATTCTTTCGAAAGATTTAAAAACCTTGAAATTAGCTGTCTTTGGATATGCAATTGGTTTGGTTATTTCCCTTCCTTTTCTCCTTTTCTTTCCCGTTTATGATGCCTGGTGGTGTTCAATA
>CAZDCH010000071.1:0-6891 GCA_964503915.1 uncultured Thermoplasmatales archaeon | reverse complement strand
ACATCTACCCATGTATGTCCCATGCTTCTTATTATAAATCATGTTATAAATTTTTTCAAGGTGTTTTTCTTTAAATTCTATCAATTAAGGCAATCTTTATTCCTTCGATTTTATCAAAGTCCTTATCAAAAGAGTATATTTCTTTTATTCCTTCTTTTTTCATTATGTAGATGGCTAAACAATCATTTACATTTACCTTATATTTTTTCATTAATTCTATTGCGATTAAATATTCCTCTTCTGTTATTCCAACAATTTTAAGATTTTCTAGGGAGTAAAGCCTAGTCAAAATTAAATTTAAACTCTATTGATAAAGCTTTTTCCAAAATGTTTGCGAAACATGAACAACAGTCGTTATAAATTTTTCTTTTCCTTCATTAATTTCCTTACAATTTCTTTTGCTTTTTCCTTCATAAACTTTTGCTTTTCTGTTAGCTTGCTTTTAGGCTTATAAAAAGCATATATGAATATGTTGGCATCTAAAAATCTCATTTGTAAATTTTCTTTTCAAATTTTTCCCAATCATCTATATTCATTCCAAAATCTACCCTATCAAAAAATTTTGTTAAATCAATCTTTTTAATGGGAATTATTTTTAAACAACCTTTTTCTTTTAAAACAAAAACTCTTTTTTTCTTTTCCTATTTCCTTTTTTTCTCCAATCAGCAGGTATTATAATGCATCCTTGCTCATCAATTTTTTTATCTCTACTTCCGTTTTCACAATTTTTAAAAAATTCTTTTGGTGAAAACAAGATGATGTAAAATATTACCACGCATAATCATGACTGTTCAAATGAAAGAATTGTTATCAATGTCATTATTGCTAGGAGAAATTTATTATAACAATATCCTCTTTCATTATTTTTATCAAACACAAATAACCACAAAACCTAAAATATTTCCTTTTATATTCCATAAAATGCCAGCTGTTGAAGTAAAAAATTTAGTTAAAAGATATGGAAAAGTTGAGGCAGTAAAAGGAGTTTCATTTAGCGTGGAAGAAAATGAAATTTTTGGGCTTATAGGCCCAAATGGAGCAGGAAAAACAACTATTCTACGCATTCTTGCAACTTTAATCAAAAAGGATGATGGCGATATAAAAATTTTTGGATATGAATTGGAAAAAGATGATGATGAAATAAGAAAAATTATAAGTTATCTGCCAGAAGAAGCTGGAGCCTATAAAAACATGACAGGCTATCAATATCTTACATTCATGTCAAAATTTTTTGATGGCAAAGACATGATAAAAGAAGGAATTAAAATTTCAAAGTTAGGAGGAAGAATAGATGATAAAATAGAAAATTATAGTAAGGGTATGATAAGAAGATTATTGTTAGCAAGAGCTTTAATGACAAAGCCAAAGCTTGCCATTTTAGATGAGCCAACTTCTGGCTTAGATGTATTAAATGCTCATGAAATCAGGAATATAATAAAGGAATTTGCAAAGAAAGGAACTACTTTCTTAATTTCTTCTCATAACATGCTGGAAGTAGAATATATATGTGATAGAATAGCTTTAATAAATGAAGGAAAAATAGTTGAAATTGACTCTCCTTCTAACTTAAAGAAGAAATATGATGCAAAAAACATTGAAGAGGTGTTTGTAAAGGTGGTAAAATGCTTCTAAATATTATTAAAAAAGAAGTAAAGGAATTGCTTACTCCTGCTACAATTTTGCCTGTAATCTTAATGTTCATTATATTTGCTGGCATGGGAAATTTATTTGGAGAGGCAAAAGAAAAAGCTAAGGCTATGCCTAAAATTGGCTTAGCTTGCTATGATAATGGTAGTATAGCCAATATATTTGTTAAAACATTGGAAGAAAAATGCGAAATATTTACAAAAAATGAAAGTATAGAAGAAGTTAAGGAAAAGAATGGTATTGCTTTAATTAAAATTCCCTCCAATTTTTCTTCCAATATAGAAAATTTTTCTATTGCAAAAATAGAAATTTATTGGATTGTAAAGGAAATAGGCATTGCCAATACTATATCATTAGAAAGTTTAAGGAAAAAAGTTGAAGAAGCTAAAAAAGAAGTTATAAATTATATTTTGAGCAAAAAAGGAATAAATGCTTCTTTTGCTTCCAAGCCTTTTACTTTAGAAGAAAAAACAATTTTTAAAGAAAAGGAGATAAACATGCCACCATCTTTTCTTTTCCAATTCCTTTCAACGCAATCTACAACTATCCCAATTATTGTCATGATCATAATTTTGACTTCAGGAGGAATGGTAATTGCTTCAATGGGAATGGAAAAAGAAAATAAAACTTTAGAAACATTATTAACTTTGCCAATAAAAAGGCATACCATAATAGCTGGCAAGATAATTGGCGCCACCATGGTTGGCTTTATTATAGCTATCATATATTTAGCTGGACTGGCAATTTACATGCAATCTTTTTCTACAGAAAGAATTGATTTAGCTTCTTATGGCTTTAAATTCAGCATTGCAGACTATTTCATTATAGCTTTATCACTATTTTCTGCTTTACTAGCTGGCTTATCAATATGCATTGTAATAGGAAGCTTTGCAAAAAATTACAAATCTGCTCAAACCTTAACTTTGCCCATTTCTGCTTTAGCAATTATTCCAATGTTTGTAATAATGTTCAAAGGATATGCTTCTTTGCCTTTAGCATTAAAAGCAATAATTTTTGCCATACCATTTTCTCATCCAATGATAGCTCCTTCCTTTCTACTAATGAAAGAATATGGCATTGTGCTGGCAGGAATAGCTTATTCATTATTCTTTGCTATTGTATGCATTGCAATTGCCTCTTACATTTTCAAAACAGATTTATTACTTGTTGGGAGGAAGAAGTGACTATTCTATTACTTCTATAAATTTCTGTTTCTCTACATCAAATAAACCATTGCAACTTATTCTTATTTCAGGAATAACCAATAAAGTTAAAAAAGATAAGATTTTAAATGGATTTTCTTCGCATCCTAATTGCATAGCATATTCTATTAATTTTTCAAATTTATTTGCAACTTTCTCTGCTTTTTCATTGCTCATCAATCCTGCTATTGGTAAATCCAATTTTTCAATTTTTTCATCTATTACAACAATTCCTCCATCTTTTATTTTATTAGCTGCCATAGCCATTTTATCTTCTTCCTTGCCTAATACAATAATATGATGACTATCATGACTTATGCTACTAGCTATTGCCCCTCTTTCCATTTTTAATTTTACAAAGCCTATGCCTATCCCACTATTTCTTCTATTTATTACAGCTACTTTTAAAATTTCATTACTAGCAATTACATTTCCATCTTTAACTTTTAAAATAGCTTTTCTTTTCTTAGTTATTATTTGATTTTGAATAGGCTCAATAACATTTACTCTAACCTTTTCTTTTTTACAGGGAATATAAAAATCTTTTGCTTCAATTTTTCTTATTTTTATAAAACTTTTAAATTTCTTCGGCTTTGCTTTTTCTAAGCATTCCCCATTTTTTACTATTGGCTTTCCATTTATATAAACATCTATAACATTCATTCTATTTAAATTATCAATAACTACAATGTCTGCTTCCTTGCCTGCTTCTATTACTCCTATGTTAAGCTTATAATGTCTTGCTGGATTAATTGTTGCCATTTTTATTGCTTTTATTTCATCTATTCCATATTCTATCGCTTTTTTAATAACCATATTCATATGCCCTTTTAATAAATCATTTATCAATAAATCATCAGTAACTAAAAAACATTCATCATAATTTAAACCAAGTAAATCTTTTAAATTCCTTGCCGAGCTACCTTCTCTTATCATCACTTTCATTCCCAATGATTGCTTTTCCTTTGCTTCTTCATAACTAACTGATTCATGACAAGTAGAAATGCCATAGGAAACATATTTTCTTAATTTTTCTCCTGTTAGCAGAGGAGCATGCCCATCTATTGGTTTTCCATATTTTTTAGCAATTTCTATTTTTTTCAAAATATCTTTTTTTCCTTTTAAAACGCCAAAATAATCCATTACCTCTCCCAAAGCAACAACATTTGGCATCTTTATTAACTCTTTTATTTCTTCTATGCCTACTTCCATTGAATCATCAAATGGCGAGGCTGGCACACCTGAAGGCAAAGCAAAGAAAAATTTTATTATTGAAGCATCTTCCATCATATATTTTATTCCTTTTATACCAGCAACATTTGCAATTTCATGGGCATCTGTAACAACTGCTGTTGTTCCATGAATAACAGCTATTTCAGCAAATCTAGATGGGCAAAGCAAAGAACTTTCTATATGGACATGAGCATCAATTAATCCCGGAATGATATAGCTTGAAATATTTCTATTAATTTCCTTTACATTTTCTATTCTATTTCCTTTTATATCTATTCTTGCAGGATATATTTCCTCATTCTTTACATCCACAAGATTTCCTTCAATAAACATAATGCTATTAGAATTAAAATTAATTCTGGCAATTCTATAAAGAATATTTTGCTTTTGCCAATCATCCTATTGTAAAGAAAATCTACCATCCATGGAAGAAAATCATTTATAAGATGCCAAGGAGCATGCCCTTCTCCTTCTAAAGGGTGTAACTCGCAATATACTCCAACTTCCTTACATCTCTTGCTTATATTCAATGCTTCATTATAAGGAACTCCCTTATCTTCTGTGCCGTGAATAATGCATACTGGCGCCTCTCCAGCATCTATTTTGCTTACATTGTCATATAAAGCTCCCCATAAGTCTATGCATGCTGAAACATTTGAAGAATAGCCTTCATTTCCGCTATTTCCTTCATATTCTGGCTCCGTTAAATAAGTAGCATGTAAAGCTGTTATTGCTCCTGCTGAGCCTCCCACCAAAGCAATTTTGCTTGTATCAATTCGCCATTGTTCAGCATATCTTCTAAAATATCTTACTGCTGCTTTTGCATCATGCATTGCTTGTGTTATTGCTTTTTTTGTTACATTCCCTTTTTGCAATCTATAATTAATAGATGCTGTAACATAGCCGCGCTTGGCAAAATTTTTACAAAGAAATACCCATTGCTTTGTTGCTTTATCTCCTCCTGTAAAGCCTCCTCCATGAATAAATATAATCAAAGCTCTTTGCCTTGCTTTATCTCCATGTGGCTCATATACATCCATTTTTAATTCAATTAGATTGCCCTCGCTATCATAATTTTGCCCATAAATAACATCTTTTGTTATATCTACTTTAGAAAATATTTGATGCTTATATCTTATTCCAAAAGGAGTTTTTGCATCTGCAAAAGGAATTAAAATTAGAGCAATAAATAATACAATTAACTTTTTCATGGTTGTATAAATATAAAAAATTAAAATTTTTTGGAATAAGTGATGAGGTAGTAATGCAAAATTCTTATTGGAGCGTGGAGGAATGTAATGAATAAAACTGGGAAGGAAAAATGCTTTATTACGGATGACTTTATGATGCATCATTTTTATGGCGTATACAAGTTGCTTGCCCTTAAAATACCATTATAAGTAGAAATAAACTTATTATAAGCATCGCTATCCATACTTGCAAATTCCATGCAAAAACCTTTCTTCCATCTAATGGCCCAAAAGGTAGTAAATTAAAAAAGGCTAAGAAAGCGTTTACAAATGCAATTGCTCCAACAATTTGAAGATTGGTGAGTTTAAAAATAATAAGGAATAATATTGCTACTCCAATATTTGCCATTGGGCCAGCCATTGATATTTTTCCACTCTCTTCCCTAGAAGGCATTCCATATATCATTACAGCTCCTGGAGCAGCAAACAGAAAGCCAGCGAAACTTAAAAGCAAGGCAAATAATAAGCCTTGGGGAAACATTCTATACTCTGACCAATATCCATATTTTATTCCCATATATTTATGAGCAATTTCATGGCAAGCAAAAGCTGTTATAACAGCTAAAAAAGAAGTTGGAAGAAATGAATAAAAAATTGAATAATTTGGAAAAGCATTAACGATGGAAAAGGCAATTGATAAAACAACAATTGAAATAAACAGTTCAAAAGCTTCTTCCTTACTAAATCTCAACTTATAATTTTGTCTAAAAGGAATTTCATGAAATGAATAATATATTTTTCTGCCCATGGAAGAAAAAATTTTATTATTTATGAATTTTTTCATAAGCTATTAATGCATTTTCTAACATTGATGCTATTGTTACTGGTCCAACACCGCCCGGCACAGGTGTTACTGCCTTAGCTTTATTAAATGCGCTTTTATCTACATCTCCATATACTTTTCTTCCATCTTTTTTTATTCCAGCATCAATCAATATGCAATTTTCATTTATCATATCTTCTTTTATTAGCCCTTTAACGCCCGTTGCAGTAATCAATATCTCCGCTTTTTTTGTATAATTGACAATATCTTTTGTATAAATATGGCATATTGAAACAGTTGCATTTCTGTTCAACATTAACATTGCTAATGGCTTACCTATTATATTGCTATGATTTATTATAACAACTTCCTTTCCTTTTATATCTATTTTTTCATATTCCAAAATCTTTAAAACAGCTTTTGGAGTACACGGTATAATTTCTTCTTTCCCTAACAATGTATTTCCTATATTATATGGATGCATTCCCTCTATATCTTTTCTTATATCCACTTTCTCTATTAGTTTAACATAATTTATATGTGGAGGAATAGGAAGTTGAACATTTATTCCTGTAATGCTACTATCCTTGTTTAATCTCTCTACTTCTTTTTCAATTTCCTTTTGTTTACCATTCATCACAAAAATTTCATGTTCTATACCAACTCTTTTGCAAGCTTTATCTTTTAATTTTGCAAAAAGCCAAGATTCTTCATTTTCTTCTATTACTATTGTAACAATTTTTATTTTTTTATCTTCCTCCATTATTTTCTTTTTTATTTCTTCTTCTATTTCCCT
>CAZDCH010000070.1:0-7174 GCA_964503915.1 uncultured Thermoplasmatales archaeon | reverse complement strand
TGAGCTATGATAATGATGGCATAATTGTAAATTATACATGGAATTTTGGAGATGGTAGCTATTCATATGAAAAAAATCCTGTGCATAGCTATGCCAATGATGGAATATATAATGTTACTTTAATTGTTAAAGATGATGATGGCTTAAATAGTTGCATAACTAAGCAAATAACAGTATTAAATCATCCTCCTATAGCAAACTTTAGCTATATGCCTTTGCAACCTACTACTCAAGATGCAATTTATTTCTATGATGAATCTTATGATTTAGATGGCTATATTATAAATTATACATGGAATTTTGGAGATGGTAGCTATTCATATGAAAAAAATCCTGTGCATAGCTATGCAAATAATGGAATATATTATGTCACTTTAATTGTTAAAGATGATGATGGAGCTATTGCAAGCATAACTAAAACTATTTCTGTCGAATCAAATAATCCTCCAATAATTTACTTAATCTCTCCATCAAATGGTTCAAAAAATGTTTCAGTAAATGTTAATTTTACAATATATGTATGTGATAATGATAATGATTCTCTAAATGTTAGTTTCTACTTATGCAATGAATTAATAAAGGAAATAAAAAATATTACTGGAAATGTTTCTATTTATTTGCAAAACCTATCTTATAATACTTCATATAATTGGTATGTTGTTGTAAATGATGGAAAATCATCCGTTAAAAGCAATGTGTGGTATTTTAAAACCTTGCCTTTAAAAGTTAGGTTAAATATAAGCATAAGCCCTCCCGCCGCTGGCTATACAATTCCAAATGGAGGCACATATGATTATGGTAAAAATGTTACTATTAAAGCATTTTCATATAATGGCTATGAGTTTTTGTATTGGAGTGGAGATTTCTCTTCAACCAATTCAACCATTACAATAAAAATGGATTCAAATAAAAATTTAGTTGCCAACTTTATTGATATTGAAAAGCCGAAAATAGAAAATATTACCACATCTCGACATATAAAACATGTTAATATAACATGTATTGTTACTGATAATTCATTGGTAAAGGACGTATTTCTAAACATAACTTTCCCTAATGGATATAGCTACAATTTTTCAATGGAAAAAATAGGAAACATTTACTATTATAACATTAGTTATTTAATAGTTGGGGAATACAAATATTTTATTTATTCAAAAGATTTGTATGATAATTTCAATTTATCAAAACCATATAGTTTTTATGTGTATTCTCCTATTGCAAACTTTAGTTATACATTCAAACAAGGTGAGTTCATATTTAATTCTACTTCTTATGATTTAGATGGTTATATTATAAACTATACATGGAATTTTGGAGATGGTAGCATAGCATATGGAAAAAATGTAAGTCATAGGTATTCTTTAGCTGGAACATATAATGTTACTTTAACTGTAAAAGATAATGAAGGATTTAGCAATTCAATAACAAAACAGATAGAATTTATTACATATATTTTAGAAGTGAAAATTAATCCACCAAATGCTGGTTATGTTGATATAAATCCTCATCAAACAGAATATAGCAAAGGATGCATTGTAGAGCTAAGAGCATATGCATTTACAAATTATGAATTTAGCCATTGGAGTGGAGATGCGAGTGGAAATAAAAATCCTTTACAGATTATGATGGATTCAAATAAAGTAGTAGTTGCAAATTTTTTATATACTCCATATACTCCACCATATATTCCAAAAAATAATCCTCCAGTAGTTATAATAGATTATCCATCTAATGGTAGCAAAGTAAGTGATAAAATAAAAATAATAGGAATTGCATGGGATGAAGATGGAAATGAAAGCATAATAAAAGTTGAAATTAGAATAGATGGTAAGGAATGGATAAAAGTAAATGGAACAACAAAATGGGAATATGAAATAAATTTAGAAAGTGGATTTCATGTTATAGAAGCAAGAGCATATGATGGAAATGATTATAGTAAAATATTTTCAATAAAAGTATTTAATAATAAGGAGCCATTTGTCTCTATTCTTTATCCATCTAATGGTAGCAAAGTAAGTGATAAAATAAAAATAATAGGAATTGCATGGGATGAAGATGGAAATGAAAGCATAATAAAAGTTGAAATTAGAATAGATGGTAAGGAATGGATAAAAGTAAATGGAACAACAAAATGGGAATATGAAATAAATTTAGAAAGTGGATTTCATGTTATAGAAGCAAGAGCATATGATGGAAATGATTATAGTAAAATATTTTCAATAAAAGTAAATGTTTTAGGTAAGAAATCCTCCTGGACTCCTTTTTGGACTCCTTTTATTATAATTTCTATAGTTGTAGCCATTTTAATTATAGTCTTAAAAAATCGTAAAGTTATTTAAAAAAGGGTGATTATTTGATGATGAATAAGAAGGGACAAGTAGGTATCATTGTGGCAATATTAATTGTTGCTTTGCTTACTACTGTATTAATAACAATTCAGGTATATTATATTCCAAAATGGATGAAACAGAGAGAAGCAGAACACATGGATGTAGTTGCAAACCAATTTGCTAGTTTAAAATACTCAATTGATTTGCAAGCAATGGAAAAAAGCAACTCTCCATTAATAAATTCTATTACATTAGGGAGTAAAGAATTACCTTATTTTGTAACTTCAAGAGCTTTTGGTTCTTTACAAATTCTATCATACAATATAAGCAATTTTAGCATTTCAATAAGTGGCGAAGGAAAAGAAGCTATTGTTTATTCATTCGATAGTAATAAAGGAAACTTAACAGATGTATTGGAAATTATGTCTTTTGATTTGTCAATTCAAAATCTTCAAGAAAATGATACATATAATGTTTCTATTTTGAGCACAAATATTATAATTAAGATTTCAAATTTATTCAATAACTTTCTCCAGATAAATTTAACTGTAGTTAATGATTCCCAAATTATATTTGACCAACCAATTGCAATTGGACTTAAAGCGGGAAGCGATTATATAATAAATTTGTTAAATGAAGATTATAAGTTTTCTAAAGATATTCTTCCCTATCTTCCTACGCCATATAATATATCACTAAATGGCTCATCAAATGGTTCTTTCGTGATAAAATGTCTAAAATTTGTAAATTCACAAATAAATCAGTATAATAGGATAGGAACAATTAAATATTCCTCTCAAAATGCATATTTTGTTGATCAAGATTATATTTACGAAGGTGGAGCTGTTATATTAAGTCAATCAACAGGAAATACTATGTTATATCCTCCTCTATTTAATTTAAATAATCAAATTATTAATCTTACCATAATAGATATTGTTGGAATAGCTGGAAAGACTGGTGCTGCAGGATATGGAACATACTCAATAAGAACAAATTTTTCAAGTTTGAATAGATATACTTACTATGCTAAAAATATATCATTAAAAATTTATACTCTATACACATCTGCATGGAAAGATTTTATAGAAAAAGAATTTTCAGAAAAAGGGATAACATATAGCATATCAGAGGGAATTGATTATGTTGCAGTAAATCTACAAAATATAGGGTTTGTACTAAGTATTATAAAAATAGCAGCCCAAATTGGCCCAGGATGGGTCATTTCGTGAGCTCTTTTTCTTCTCTTTCCTTTCTTATTCTTTCCTCTATAACTGCTTTTTCATGCTGTTCATCTCCTGCCTTCCCCTTCAATCTTCTAGATAAATTTTTTATTGCTTCTTCCGGGCCGTAACAAATTAACTTATCTCCTCTTAATATTTCTGTATCTCCATCTGGTACTCCAATATATTTTTCTTCATCGCCAATTTTCCTATATATCGCCAAAACTATAACACCTTCCTCATCCAATTTCAGTTCTCTCAATTTCTTATTCTCAAGCCAACTATCTGTTTTTACTTTAAATTCACCAATGGAAAAACCTTTGCTCAATCCAAGTAATTGTTCATAATCATATACTTTTAAAGTTGTAAGTTTTTCTAATGCTCTTTTTATCAGCCATCTCATACCCTTATCGATCATTTTTGAGCGAGCAAATAAGTAAATAATAGATATGCCAATAAAAAGCCATAATAATCTTATAGTAGCTTCTTCTCTTGTTTGTCCAAAAAATGTTAATATGAGAGTTGCCATTGCCGAAGCGATTCCAGCACTTCCTAAAAATATTAAAATCCTAATTATTTTCCTTCTCAAGGGATGGGAAACAACATATTCCGATTCTGAAGTTGTGAATCCAACACCTGAAAATGCTGATTGAGCCTGAAATGTTGCCATTTCTTTTGATAATCCTGTCATTTCTAATGCAACAGCCCCTATTCTAACAATAATTATTGAAACAAATATTACAATTAATAAGGATATTAGGGCTATCATTTTAGATAAATTATTCCCATGCTTTTAAGATTTCTATTTTATTTTTGGCATATTCTTTTATTTTTTTAAATGTTTTTGAATAAAAATCGCTATAAATTGCTTTTTTAATTTCTATAAAATTTTCAGGATATGCTTTTTTTATTTCCTCCATTATTCCCTTTTTTAAATGTAATCTATCTATTATTATTTCATTTACTCCAGCATTTATGAATTCCTCTATGCAGTACTTTATTTCGTCATTTTTTAATAGAGGGAAAATTGGGCCGAAAAAAATATAGGAATATATTCCTTCATTAGCAAATTTTTTTATGATTTCTAACCTTTTTTGTGGATTTGCTCCCCCTTCCCATTTCTCTTTCCTTAATGTTGTTATAGTAACCCCAACTTTTGCATTCTCAAATTTTTTTATCATTGTTAAATCCCTTATTATTAAATCTGATTTCGTCAATATATCTATTGGCCAATTATATTTTAAAAGCAAATTTAGACACTTTCTCGTTACTTCATACTTTCTTTCCAACGGTTGATATGCATCTGTAGCAGTAGAAATTCCAACTATTCCTCTCTCCTTTTTTCTTAATTCTTTCATCAAAATATATGGGATATTTTTCTTCACTTTTGGTTTTATCCATTCTTTTCTGTCAATATTTAGTAAGGAGGGAACATAACAATATATGCAAGCATGTTCACATCCAATATAAGGATTTAAGGCATAATCTATTCCAGGAATTTTAGATTTAGATAAAGCGGTTTTGCAATATATTTCCATATTTATCAAGCTTCTTCTGATAAATAATATTTTTAAAAAGCTGGCTTGCTTCAATCCATCTTTTTATAGGAATATGAAGTAAGGAAGAAATAAATAATATTGCTTCCTTATAATTATCAAATTTTCTTGGCTCATTTGTTAAAGCTTTTCTAACATTTTCTCTAACATTCCAAACCCCAACTGGCATAATATAGCCTGGATGTATTTCTCTTAAAACAATAGCGCCTGCTTGTTTCTTTTCTTTTTTTAGTTTTTCAGCTACCGCTAAACGAGCAGCATAATAACAACCCCCTATTTCAGCATATTCATTTCTTCCATTATAATACTCATGACTTCCATAAATAACAATCTTTCTTCCCAAAGGGTTCCATGCAGTATTTGGATACCATGCTTCTATTAACTCATATTGCCAACTTGCTGGATACATAAAAATTACCCATAAATTGTCTAAGCTTTTTGTATAATATATTCTAAATTCATTAATCCACTGATACTGCTTTATTTCTCTAATCAATTCCTTTCCTATAATATCATCAACAGCTGTTATACTCCATCTAGTGGGGACAAATTTCTTTTCTATGCCAAAGATACCAGCAGAAAATGCTTTTTGAATGGTTGAAACAAACAAGCCTTTCTCATATAGCAATAAAACAGCTTGCTTTGCTTTCATTTCGTCATAATAAACTTTTTCAATTCTTTTATCAACTTTTGGATTTGCTATCCATACTTTTTTAATAGGTGCAGATGGGCCATGTGGCTGAATCTCATCATATAAAGCTACCACTCCTTTAGGCTTTTTTTCAAATTCTATTTCCATTTCAACTGGTTTTGCTGCCATTGCAATTTCTTGCGTATATTCTGCTATTTTTCCTTTTGCATTTCTTACATCTATTCTATACTTTCCCCTTATTAATTTCATTCTAAAATCGACTATATCATCTATACTTTTTCCATGCCATGCTTCTGGCAAATCCATATATGATGTATCTCCCTGTAATGGAGGCAACATTGGCCCAGCATATACTTTTGGATAGCCAATTCTTCCAACAAAAATTGATGGTGGAGAGGAACCAAAAATAATTTTCTTTTCTACTAATGGTTTTGCTTCCAAATTTTTATAGTATCTTACTAAAACAGGGCATCTTGTTTTACCGCAAAGCAATTTAGCCCCTCTACATTTAATGCATGTGCTATCATCTAAGCTTACAAACTTTTTTGGTTTTATTTTCACAATTTTTTAATGGCAAGATATAAAAAATTTTTTGGGGTTATAATATGAAATTATTCTTTATAATTTCTTCCATTACTCTTTTATGAATTTCATACGCTTCATTATCATATAAAACAAGCCTAACTAACTTTGGCTTTTCATTTTCTTTTAAAAAATTTATTATTGTTTTTATTGCAACTTTTGCAGCTTCTTCCATAGGATAGCCATATATTCCTGTACTTATAGCTGGAAAGGCAATGCTTTCTATTCTATGCTCTAAAGCAAGCTTTAGGCTGTTAATGTAGCAACTAGCCAATAGTTTTGCATCTTCTGGCGATTTATAAACTGGGCCAACAGTATGAATAACATATTTTGCTTTCAGCTTATATCCTTTCGTTATTTTTGCTTCTCCAGTTCTACATCCTCCCAGCTTTTTGCATTCTTCCCATAACTCTTTTCCAGCTGCCCTATGAATGGCTCCACTAACTCCTCCTCCAGGCGTCAAACGAGGATTGGCAGCGTTAACAATGGCATCTACTTCCTGCTTTGTTATGTCTCCTTTTATAATTTCGAACACTGCTTTCCCTATTTTTATTTGCACATTTTTATTAATATAAAAATTATAAAGTTTATTGCTAATTAAGTGCTGTTAACTTAACAAATATTTTTATCGAAAAATTTCGCGTAATCATCCAAAAATTATTTTTTCAGCATATTTTGCTACTTTTTCTTTATAATTTTCTGGACAGCATACCATAATGGCCCATTCTGTTATTCCTCTCATTTGCAATGCATTTGCTAAAGGTGTAAAATGGCTTAATGGCTTTATTTGCCCATTATCAAAAACCTTTATATCCACTTTCCTAATTC
>CAZDCH010000069.1:0-7257 GCA_964503915.1 uncultured Thermoplasmatales archaeon | reverse complement strand
GATATAAGGAGGAAAATAGTTTAGCAGAAAAATTTAAAAATCTACATGTTAGTATGCTGTTTTTATTGCCATTTTTTTCTTCATTAAGTGAGGAAACCTTTTATAGGGGATTAATACAAATGCAATTAAGAAAAAAAATTGGTAATATATCTGCCATATTAATTTCTTCTATCCTTTTTTCTTTTGCTCATATTGAATATGGTACCATATTGCAAATAATAATCCCATTTATTTTTGGAATAATACTTGGCATATTAATGGAGAAAATGAAAAATATTTTTGCTCCAATTTCAGCCCATTTCTTTTACAATTTTATAAACTTGCTATTTTTATTTAAATAATATTTTTTTAAAATTAAAAGGAAATTTTTTAATAAATTCCTTTTCTATTCCTTTCCTTAAAACAACAATTACATTTTTATTGCTTTCGATAATTTCTTTTGCTTCCTCATATATTCCTTCGCCATTTATTTCTAAAAAACCGAATTCATCAATAATAATTAAATCTCTTTCTTTTGCTTCTTTTAGTGCTTTTTTACAAAACTCTATTCCTCTATAGCTTATAATATATCTCCCCATTTCTATTCCATCAAAATTTGCAAATTTTTTTAGCCTGCAAAATATCTCCTTTTCTTTGTTTAACAAATTTATTGCATCTGTACCAATTTTCTTCCCATTTTTGAATACTGGCAAACAGATTATTCCTCCACAATCTGAAATTTTAAATAAATTGTATAAAAAAGTGCTTTTCCCGCTATTTCTTTCACCAATTAACAAAATTTTCATATTCCAGCAATTACAGCAAGCCAACAAAAGATACATATTGCCAAAGATACAGGATAATAGATTTCATCCTTTATTTTAATTTTTAATGGAATATATGTTAATGGCAATGAAAATCCTCCTATTATACCTGCTATAGTTGAATGAGCAAATATTTTTGGCAAGATAGCCAACAAATCTCTTAAATAAAATTTTGCTGTAAATAAAGGAGTTAAAATTTGAGTAGATATATAGCCAATTGCATATATTGAATAAAAGGAAATTATTCCCATGCTAACCTTCATTACATTGCTTTTGTATTTTTGCCATGGAATAAGCCATATTATTTCAAATGCAATTCCTTCCATGAAAATAGCTATTGAAGAACAAATAAGGCATGTACCAATTGGATTAAAATGGCGAAGTACGGCTGCTATTAAAGCCATGCCAGCTTGCATTCCAGCTACATTAAAAATTTTTCTAGTAAAAGCCATTATAAATACTGCAATGCATGCCATTAAAACACTAAGATTATATGAATGGAGCCAATCCCCCAAGGAACATTCAAAAAATCCCCAAATTGAGCCAAATAACAAAATAGCAGTCAATATTCTGAATTTTTGAAATGAATATATTACAGTTTGCATTATATCACCTCAATCTTTACAACATTTCTCACCCAAAAAAATTTTGGCAAATTTTCAAAAACAACTCTTTTTTCCTTTGTTAATATACCTTTATTCAAGTCCCCCCATGAAACAGTTTGCTGATATCCATCTACTCCAATTATTGTATATTCATAATTTTCTGGATTGTTTATTTTACTAAAATTTATCAAGCATGATAATTTAATTCCTGAATGATTGTGCATTTCTATAATGGAACATTTCTTAAAAATCTCGCTTATTTCTATTTTTTTTCCATCTATTTCAATATATTCTTTTATTTTTTCTTTTTTTAATTCTAAGCTAAGCGCTGATACAAAACCAACTAAAAGAAGGAAAATAGCTAAAATCAATGCAATTTTCTCTCCTCTTTCCATTTAAAAGGAAATCAAAAAATTATATTTAAATTATTCCCTAGTGCTTATTATCATTCCTAAAATTCCAGAAGAAATTAAAATTGCTGTTGGACAGTATATTCCTATGTCAGCCCATATGTGATAATACAATCCCCATCCTATATAGTATATTATTCCTAAAACTACTAAAAAAGCAGAAAGAACAAACTTTGCATTTATTTTCATTTTCATTTTATCACATTATTAAATAGTGGGAGCACTGGGATTTGAACCCAGGTCAGCGGGTCTCTTCTATGGGTCATCGCTCCAGTTATTCCTCATATCTCAGATGACCCTCTTCTAATCATCCCCATAACTGGAGCCCGCTATGATCCCTGGCTACACCATGCTCCCACGATTGTATATTCCTTACTATTTAAAATTTTTATGGTTGCTATGCCAATCATATCAGCATTTAAAACAGCAACAATATTTTCTTTAACATTCGCTACATATGCATAACTTCCAAGCAATCCTTGTTCTTCACAGAAAATAAAACAAATCTAATAGTATATGTATATTTTATTTCCGAAAATTTGCTCAATGCTCTTGCAATAGCAAGAACTGGCGATGTTGAAACGCTATCATAATTTTTTAATATTTCATTAACATAATCGCTTTCATTTGCAAAAGATACAATTAAAAAGACAGATATTATTGTAACCAATTTTTTGTTGTTGATGGAGGTATAAATATTCAGAAATTATGTTGAAAAGAAAAATAGAAAAGATAAAAGATACAATAATTTGCAGGAGTGCAATGCTAACTACAAAACCAAAAACTTTATAAATAAAAATTCCTCCTCCTCCCCTTTATATACTTTAAAAAGATTTATTTTTAAGTTGCCTGTGTTAATAAAGAGCCCTAAGGTGGGCACACAGGCATGCTTAGATTCCCTCCCCTCCCCTTTTTTTATACAACTTCCTTAAATAATCCAACTTCTCATCAATATTTTCCTTAATCCTTTTAATATCCTCTTCCTTTAAATGTCTAAATCTTCCTTGCATCCTTAGCCAGTCTTCTATGGGCCTTCTTTTTTTCCCTTCAATTATTTTTTTACTATCTGCATTAAATTCAATTTTTCCATTAACTATTTCATATAAAATCCATGCACCAGTTTGAACAGCCATTTTAGACATTTCAACAGTTTTGCTCATATCAAATCTCCATCCTGGCGGACATGGGCAAAGGATTTCAATATATTTTGGTCCCTTAATTTCTCTAGCTTTCCTCATTTTATTATATAAATCTTCAGGATAAGCTATTGTTGCTGTTGCAATATATGGAATATGATGGGCCATTACAATTTCAGCCAAATTTTTTTCATTCTCCTTTTTCCCCGTCCAAGTTGTTGTTGTCCAAGCTCCGTATGGTGTTGCTCCACTTCTTTGAATACCAGTATTTGAATACATCTGATTGTTATAACATACATAAATAAAATTTGTCTGCCTTTCTAAAGCTCCAGATAATGCTTGTAATCCTATATCATAGCTTCCCCCATCTCCAGCCCATACAACAGCATTAATATCTTCCATCCCAAATTTTTTTAAAGCAGATGCAATTCCAGAAGCAGCTGCAGCAGATGCTTCGAAAGCAATGTTCAAAGTAGGAACATTAAATGATGTTTTTGGATGTAATGATTGAATAACTGCACTACATGAAGCAGGAATAACCAAAATTGTTTTTTTTCCTAAAGCCTTTAATGCTATTCTTAAAGCAATTGTAACTGGACATCCTGGGCAGGCAGCATGCCCCTTCAATATATATTCTTCATTTGGTAAATCTTTTATCGCCATTATTTCACCTCAATTCCATACCAACCTTCCTTTCCTTCTTTTGCTAATTCGAACATCCTTTCTATATCTTTATAAGAAATATCAACTCCTCCTAATCCAGCAATAAAACCATATACTTCCTTTCCATTTTTTTCAATTTCATTATAAATGATTCCTCCAATTCCTGGAGAAAATGCTCTATCTATTATTATCATTTTATCGTATTTTAAATATTCATTTGGAAAAGGCCTAAAAGTTCTTAAATTTAATAGACCGACTCTTTCATTTCTATTCCTCAATTCATCAACAGCAATTTTTGCTTCTGCTGCTAAAGCAGACATTGTAATAAATACATAATCTGCATCTTCACATCTATATTCCTCAACAAGCCCATAATATCTTCCAAATTTTTTTCCAAATTCATCTCCCACTTCCTCAATAACTTTCTTTGCTTCTCTCATTGCTGATTCCATTGAATATCTTATTTCTAAATATGGCTCTGGAGGAACTATATTTCCATGAGTAATTGGCTCATTTACATCTAATTTCCATAATGGCTTATATTTTGGCAAAAATTCATCAATTTTTTCTTGCTCAGGCACATCAACAGGCATTGAAGTATGACTTAAAATAAAGCCATCATAACATACCATTACTGGCAATCTAATTCTTTCATCCTCAGCAATCTTATATGCTTGGATTACATTATCAAATATTTCTTGATTGCTTGATGCATAAAATTGAATCCATCCCGTATCACGTTGAGCCATTGAATCATTTAAATCGCTCCATATGTTCCAACCTGGTCCAATTGCCCTATTTACATTTACCATAACAACAGGAAGCCTTGCTAATGCAGCCCAATGAAGCATTTCATGCATTAAAAGCAATCCATGAGAAGAAGTAGCAGTGAAAGTTCTTGCACCTATTGCGCAAGCTCCTATACATGCAGCCATTGCAGAATGTTCAGATTCTACTCTAATAAATTCTGCATCTAACTCACCGCTTTCAACATATTTAGCCAATCTTTCAACAACTGTTGTTTGAGGAGTTATTGGATAAGCAGCAATTACATTCGGCTTAGCCATTTTAGCTGCTAAAGCAGCAATATGATTTCCTGTATCTATTACAATCATTTTTCTTCCCTCTTCATTTCAATTGCATTTGTTGGGCATTCATTACTGCATATTCCGCAACCTTTACAATATTCATAATCTATTACTGGATATTCTTGTTTACTTATTGCCAAATCTGGACAAAAAATCCAACATCTCCAACATCTAATACATTTTTCTTTATTGAAAACTGGCTTAAACACTCTCCATGTTCCAGTTTTACCCATTGCTCCTTCAGTTGGGATAGATATTGCAGTTTTCATAAAATCACCTTATTATATGCTTCTTCAACTGCCCTTTCATTTCTTTCTGCAATTTTCCCAAATCTTTCCCTTATAGCTTCTTTCAAACCGTTAAGATTTACACCATCTAATATTTTAACCAATGCTCCAACCATAGGAGTATTAACTACAGGAATTCCTCCAACTATTATTTCATTTTTTAATGCAATACTCGTTGCATCTACAGTTGCTGTTTTATAAGGAAAAGAAAAATCTGAAGGCTTTTTATTTGAATTTAGTAAAATAATGCCATTTTTTTTCAAGCCAGCAGTAACATTTATAACATCCATTATGCCAGTATCCAAAACAACAACTATATCTGGCTCCTTTATTTGGCTTCTCAAAAAAATTTCTCTATCGCTTATTCTAGCAAAAGCTTTTACTGGTGCCCCCCTCCTCTCTGCACCGAAAAAAGGAAAAGCTTGAACGCCTCTATTCCCACTTTTTAAGGCGGCGGAGGCAAGTAAATTCGCAGCTGTAACTGCTCCTTGTCCTCCTCTTCCATAAAATATTATTTCTTTTAGCATTTGGTAATGAATATAAGTAGCATTAAAAAAATTTTGGATAGATGTTAAAACTAAAAACTAAAAATAAAAAATAAAAAATAAATAAAACAAAAGCAATAAATTATAAAAGTATATTCTACTATGGCATATGCAATATTCGAAATAGGTATAGAAAATAAAAAAATAATAGATGAAATAAAGAAAGATGATTTGATAAGTAGGCAGAGTATATGGACGAGAGATGCAAAATCTCTTGGTTTAGAAGGAAATAATATTTTTTTAAAAATTGAAGGAAATGAAGAAGCAATAAAAAAAGCGAAAGAGATTATTAAAGAAAAAGGTAAAATGCTTGAAGGAAATGAAAAGGAAAAAATAAATCAAAAATTTGTGGTAGATGAAGAAAAAGCAAGCGAAGGAATGGGATTCATTTTTGATTAAAATGTATATACTTGTTATTACTACTTGTAAAGAAAAGGATGAAGAAAAAATTGTAAATGAACTATTAAATAAAAATTTAGTTGCTTGCATAAATTCATTTAGTATAAAATCAAAATACATATGGAAAGGTAAAATTGAAAGCGATGATGAAAAGTTATTATTGATAAAAACAAAAAAAGAAAAATATAGAGAAGTTGAAAGAAAAATCAAAGAATTGCATTCATATGAAATACCAGAAATTATATGTATCGAAATAAAAGAAGGTTATAAAAATTACTTAGAATGGATTAATGAAATAGTAAAATAATAGTAAAATGATAATTACTCTAACAACAGATATAGGCTGGGAATATTCAGCACAAATGAAAGGAAAAATTTTATCAATAAATCCAGATGCAAAGATAGTAGATATTACTCATAATATAATTCCTCATAATATAAATCATGGTGCTTTTGTACTATATTCAATTGTTCCATACTTTAAAAATGCAATACATATTGGAGTTGTTGACCCAGAAGTTGGAATAGAAAGAAAATGCATTATAATTGATTGTAAAAATTCTTATTTTATTGGGCCAGATAATGGCTTGCTTATACCAGCTGCAAAAAGATTAGGTATTAAAGGAATATATGAAATAAAAGTTGGAAAAGACATTTCGCCAGTATTTCATGGAAGAGATGTTTTTGCACCTGTAGCAGGAAAAATTTCTTTAGGTATAAAGCCATATAAATTTGGAAAGAGAGTAGATAAATATGTTAACCTAGAATTTGAAAAAATAAAAATAAAAGAAAATTCAGTAGAAGGAAAAATAATTTTTATAGATAGATTTGGCAACATTATAACAAATATTAAAAAAGAAATGTTAAAAAGAAAAAAATTTAAAATAAGAATTGGAAAAGAAAAAGAAATCGAATTAGAATTATATCCCTCATATGGATATGTTGAAAAAGGGAAAATTTTAGCTGTTATTAGTAGCAGTGGATTTTTAGAGATTGCAAAAAGAGAAGGAAATGCATCGAAATTTCTAAATGCAAGAGAAAATGATACAATAGAAATATTTTTTTAATTTATTTTTATTATTTTTTATGAATAGAATATTAAAAACATTTGTTATATTTGTTATTTATGCTCTAACAACTGTTGCACAAGATGTGTTTTCATATACAGAAAAAATTGAAGAAAGAATTGAAAAAGCAGATATCAAAATAAAACCTTTAGGAAAATATTGCATAGTAAAATTGCCGAATGCTTTATATACACATAGAAATGGATATCCAATTTTACCATATTATGTTAAAACTTATGAATTTCCAGCAGGAA
>CAZDCH010000068.1:0-7313 GCA_964503915.1 uncultured Thermoplasmatales archaeon | reverse complement strand
CCCATCCCCAAAAAGGAAAGGATATGAAATTAATGAGAGTTATGCAACACAGCACCATTCCATCTAATATATGATGAAGTCATGTGTTTCTTTTCTCCATTAAAAATATCATAATAATAAAATCCATGATATAAACATCCAATATTTTTGCATTCCTTACTTATTCCCCATTCTATTTTTACTAAATTTCCATTTGAATATTTTTTCCATATATTAATTGCTCCTTGCAAAGTCAAAGTAATGTTATTTAGTTTACTTCTTGGTAAAACTTTCATTTTAAATTTTCCTATATCTTTTATTTTTATCCATTTAATTTTAGGAAATACTACTTTTGTTACTATTACTGAATATGCATATCCTGAAGGACTTCCATAAGTAATGTTCCATTCATAATTTTTTAGGATAATAAAATTGTTTATTTTTCCTTCTTTTATTGTATATGAAGCATGGAATAAATATTCATTTTCCATTTCTTCCCTATATTTCCTTAAGCCTTTTACCAAATTTGCTATTTTTATAGCTTTACTTAACTTGAAATCAATGCTACAATTACTACCGTCTGGGGATATTCATTCCAAGGCAAATATTCTCCATAAATGTTATAATTTAAATAGTGGTGGGAATGGCATAAATTCCATTTTATTTCTTCTTTTCCTCTTTGATAATGAATTAAATTTGCTATTAAGCTAAAATTCTCAAAATTTAATTTATATTTTATAGGATAAGGAGAGTTTATGGATAGCCAATATGTCATTGATAAATTATAAGGAAAATCATAATTTTTGATTAACCTAGCTATATAACAATCATTTTCTTTCCTAATAATTTTAAAGATAAATTTATAATCGTAATCTAAAATCCATTCAATTTCTCTTCCTATCCATATTTCTTTTCCATGAAATATTCCACCAAATCCCATCCATGAATATGGAGGAGGCTGATTTAAAAAAATACCAATCTATAGAGTCATAACTGATATTTAATTCATCCTTAGTTGTTAAATCTACTGAAGATAATCAAATATTTGGATTTACTATCTTTTATGTTTTATTCCCCAACTATCATATGATTCTTTATATCCCAATATATTCATTCAATTTTTCTTTTCCATTCATACGTTGTATTTGGCATAAAAATTATTTCATACATGGCTTTATCTCCAATTTTAGGAAGGGGAATTATCATAGATGAAGATTTAGCCTATGAGTGGAAATCAAGATAAATAATAAAAAGATTATTGCCTTTATTTTGTTCGTGATGATAATTAATTCAATTTTTATAACTTTTGACTTGCTACACAGGCAATTTTATATCTGTTATCAAAAAAAGAGGTGATACCACATAATGAAAAACATTCTTTCAAAATGGAGCCATGCATAGCAATTCACAATTTATTATTTTTGAATTTTCATAGTTAAAAATAAAGGAGTATAAAGAAAATAAAATATAAAAATAGAAAGATTATCCCGGTTTTTCTAGCTAAAAAATTCTTTTTTAAAATTAATGGAAGAATTGATGAGCTAATTATTAAAAAGATAATTGCTATTGATTCCATCTCAATAGAAATATTTCTTATCATAGAGGATAATCCTAAAACCAACCCTAAATTTACAATATTACTTCCAATTACATTTCCAATAGCAATTCCATGATAATTTTTTATAGTTGCAACTATTGAAGTAGATAATTCTGGTAATGAAGTTCCTAAAGCAACTATACTTGCCGCAATAGATGCTTCTTTTAATCCATAAGATGCAAGACCAACAGCCCCTTTAACAATTACATCTCCACCAATTGCAATTCCAAATATACCTATAAATAGGAAAACAATTTTTTTTATTTGATATTCATATTTTATATACTCTATCTTTTCCATCTTTCTTTTCTTTAAGGAATAAACAAAAAATACATAAAATAGGAAAATTATAAAGCCATCATAAAATTTCAAACCATTTAATGCAAGAAATATCATTGTAAAAGTTATGAATAATAAAATAATTGAATCTCTATATGCAAATTTGCTTGGCTTAATTTTCATTATTAACATTGCAATTCCAAGAACTAATAAAATATTTGTTACATTGCTTCCAATTACATTCCCCCACGCTGTTGCAGTATGCTTCTTAATAGCAGCTATTATTGAAACAGCAAATTCTGGCAATGAAGTTCCAAATGCAACTATTGTCAAGCCAATTGTATGCTCGCTTACTCCAAATATTTTTGATATGCTAACAGCACTTTCAACAAAAAAATCGCTACTTTTTACAAGTATAAATGAGCCACCAATTATAAAAAATATGAATAGCGGAAGAAAAGGAATATAAAAGAAAAAATAAAAGATAAGAATTAACACGAAAATTGGAATAAATAAAATATTAATTTTATTTATTTTTTCCATCAAATTGAATACATCCTAAATATAAAAAGGTGTAATGCCGTCTGATAGCATTTCTCAGAAAAGAAATATTAAACAAATTTCTATATATTTCTAATGATTGAAAATTTATATTCTGAAAGAGTGCTTAAAATGCGTTCATCCGAAATTAGAGAATTGCTTGAATTGTCTCAGCAACCGGGTGTAATTTCTTTTGCTGGTGGTTTACCGAATCCAAATGCTTTTCCTGTAAAAGAAATAAGGGAAATAACAAATAAAATTTTAGTTGACGGCTCAAAAGCTTTGCAATATGGCCCAACTCCTGGACTTAAAGAATTTAGAGAAGAAATTGTTAGATTTGTTGAAAAGGAAGGTATAAAAGCTGAAGTGGAAAATGTTTTGATAACAGTTGGCTCGCAACAAGCTTTAGATTTAATAGGTAGAGTTTTTTTAGATGAAGGAGATGTTGTTTTAGTTGGTTTACCAACTTATTTAGGAGCAATAAATGCTTTTCTAGCATATGGAGTAAAGTTGGTTGGTATTCCATTAGATGATAATGGAATGAGAGTAGATTTATTAGAAGAAAAAATAAAAGAGTTGAAAAGCAAGGGAGAAAAAATAAAGCTTATTTATACTGTTCCAACTTTCCAAAATCCAGCGGGAGTTGAATTGGCAGAGGATAGAAGAAAAAGAATGGCTGAAATTGCAGAAGAGCATGATTTACTTATTGTTGAAGACGAACCGTATTCAATGCTAAGATTTGAAGGAGTTGCATTAAAACCAATAAAATTTTACAATAATGAAAGAGTTATTTATTTAGCAACCTTCTCAAAAATTTTGGCTCCAGGATTTAGACTTGCATATGTTATTGCAAACAAGGAAATAGCAAGAAAATTGGTCATTGCAAAACAATCTGTTGATTTATGCACCCCTACATTTACGCAAGTAATTGCATATTATTATATAAAGAATGGATATCTAGAAAAGCATATTCCAAAGATAATTGAAATGTATAAAAAGAAAAGAGATATTATGCTATCTGCATTAGAAGAAAACTTTCCTGAAGGTTGTAAATGGACGAGACCAAAAGGAGGAATGTTTTTATGGGTTGAATTGCCAAAAAGAATTAGCACAATAGAAATGTTCAAAGAAGCAATTAACGAAAAGGTTGCATATGTTCATGGAAAAGCATTTCATGTAGACGGAAGCGGGGAGAATACGATGCGTTTGAATTTCACGAATCCGCCAGATGAATTAATAGAGGAAGGAATAAAAAGATTGGCAAAAGTTGTTAGAAAAAGATTGTGATTTATGCATCAATTTTAATATCTGCCCCAACAAAAAGAAATAAGAAATTACAAATCATAATAAATTTATAATTCTTAAACATATTCTATCTGAGACAACAGCTCTATTCTTTGAATAATATGCTCCAGCTATTACATAATATGGAGAATAGTCCTTTTTCTTCATCTTCAGCTTCTACAACAACTGTTATTTTTCCTATTATAAAAGTTTCTTTATAGGGCATTATTTCCCTATCAAAAATATATAAATAATCTTTCCTTGGCCTAACAATTTTTATGCTTGTATTTATCATCATAGCATTTAATAAGCAATCCTTGTCTATTGCCATTTTCCTTTGTTGTTCCTACTACAATATATGCATTATCTATTATAATAGAATAAAAAAGATCTTCTTTCCTATTTCCAAAATTTTTGTTCCATATTCATATATTGCGGAAGCTTTAATTACTCAACTTTCATTATTTTCTTTTCCTTATATCCAGTAATTATTTCCATGTATCCTCTCAACATTTCATTTATTTTTTCATTTCCAGTATCTACTTTTAAGCTATCTATACTATTCAATTTATTTTTTGTTGCAACAACAATAATATTTTCTCTTCCAACTTTTTTAATTATTTCATCACTTATAGGTTGATTTCCTCTTCCAAAGATAAATCCTTGTTTTCCTAACGGACTAACAATTATTTTTGCTTTTTTTGCTTTCTTTAAACATTCTTTTATTTCTTTCTCACTAGCATCTTTACAAATAATTTCTTTCCCTTTTAGAACATCAATTCCTAAAAAGCTTCCTTCTATTCCAATTTCTTTCTTTATTTGCCAAGTTGTGCTTCCTCCTCCTATAATATAAATTGTATCGTTATCAATATTTTCAACAATCCATTGTGCAATCTCTTCTTTTCCATTTCCATATGATATTTCCTTACTAGCCTGTATTTTCTCATGTAATGGAACAATTGCATATCCTTTCAATTTTACCTCAAATTTCCCATTTCTCAAAGCTTCTTCATCAATATCCATAATTTCTCTTTCTTCTACCTTCCCATCAAATTCATTTAAAACTTCGGCAGCATGATATGGAGTAAAAGCAAAAACTGCAGAATACATTTTAACTCCTGAAGGAACTCCTAATATTGGTAATTTAGCATCTATTGCATCATATATATCGCAAGCAGTTCCATCCCCCCCAACAAAAACAATTATATCAACAATTTTTGCCATCAATTTTGAAGCCCTTTTTGTGTCTTCCGCCGTTGTTTTATTTCCTACTTTATATATTATTTTTGCATCAAATTTTTTCTTTTCAAATTTTTCAAATTTTTTAAATTTTTCAAATGCCTTTCCCCCCATTAAATTTGAGCAAGTATAAAATTCAAAATTTTTATTGACATATTTTAAAAATTCTTCAGCTCTTCTATTTGAAATTGGTTTTGCCCCCCTTCTTATTGCTTCTTTTACTATTCCATCTGTTCCTTTTAATCCTACTTTCCCTCCCATTCCAGCAATCGGATTTATGATAAAACCTACTTTCATTTTATAGCTTCTATTCTATCCTGTATTATTTTTTGCGCTTTAAATAATGATTGCCTTAACTTATCAATTTTTTCTTTAACATCTGGATTTTCTCCTATTTTCTCTTCAATCTGTTCTAAATATCCTCTGCTTGCAATTATTGTATTTAACAAATCATATGATATTTCTTTCAATGTCATCAATTCAATATCTCCAGCCCTTTCCTTTATTACTTGAATTTCTGGTTCCTTCATATTTCCAATTTTCTCATATAATTCTAAATATAATTGAAGAGCTTTAACAAGCTCATTTCCCAAAACAGTATGTTTTTTTCCATATTTTTCTTCTACAAATTCTTTAAATTTTTTCCATATTTCTTCTTGCTTACTATCTATCCTAACTCCAATTGGCTTACTCATATTATCATTTTGCTAACAAATTATAATCAAAAATGTAAATATAAATTTTTTGCTATCAGATTGGTTGTTAACTTTAGCATTGCAGGATGCCCAATCTATCAGGAGTCTTCCATATATTTTTATTAAAAAATTTCTTAAATTAACAGATATAAACAAAACATTTATTTTTGCTTACTTTTTAAAGATAGGGTGAGTAAACGAGGAAAAAAGGACTATCAGCAGAAAGAATAGCAAGGAGAATGCTTGAATCAAAAGGATTTTCAATAATTGCAACTAATTTTAAAATAAATTCTAAAGGAGAAAATATTGCAGAAATTGATATTGTTGCAGAAAAAAATGGAGATAAGTATGCCATTGAAGTTAAATCCGGAAAAGCAAATTTATCTGCTGTTAGACAAATATATGCAAATGCAAAATTAGTTGGATGCAAGCCATTGCTTATTTGCAAGAAAAGCGATGATGCAACAAAGGAAATGGCAAAAAAATTGGGAGTAGAAATAATAGAATTTGCTGAATATCATTTACTTTTGGAACCAGAAGAATTAGAAAGCATTGTTAAAAAATGTATGGAAGAAGTAATGGAAGAATATGGATTTTCTCCTTTTCTATATATAGATGATGAAACATATAAAATTTTAAAAGCAATAGTTGAAGCGAAAGATTTTTCTGATGCATCAAAAATTTTAAAGATTAGGGAAGAAAAACTAGCAAATGAAATAGCAAATTTAGCAAAGAAAGGAATATTTCCAAAAAGAAGTTTATCATTTAAAGATTTAAAAAAATGTAGCATAGCAATTTTATCAAGAAATGAAATTATTTCAAAATTAAATGAAATAGTAAATAAATTGGAAGAAATGAAAGAAAAATTGGAGAAATTATTTAGTATTTAAATATTCCTTAAACTTCCTAATAGATTTTCCTCTGTGAGAATATTTATTCTTTTCCTCTATTTCCATTTCCCCAAAAGTTTTTTTACATCCATTAGGAATAAAAATTGGGTCATATCCAAATCCTTTATTCCCCCTTATTTTATAAGATATTTTTCCTTGGCATTCTCCTTTAAATATATGCAAGCTGCCATTGAAATAACCAACAATTGAAACAAATTTTGCATTTCTGTTTTTCACATTTTCCATAAGCTTTAATATTCCCTGATTTCCTATCGTTTTAAAAACATAAGATGAAAATGCACCCGGGAATCCTTTTAATTCTTCTATAAATAAGCCAGAATCTTCAATAAAAAATTTTTCTTCGATTTTGTCTTTTAAATATTCTATAGCAAACTTTATTACGCTTTCAATATTATCTGCCTGTATTTCTGGATATGATAAACTCAGAATTTTTATTTCTTTGATTATTTTTTTTGCTTCTTCATATTTATGTCTATTCTTAGTTACGAAATAAATCATGTTACTCTTTTCATATATCTTCCACGCTTTATTATATCTTCTATTTTCTTTTTAACTTCATTTGCTTCTTCAAAATTATTCTCATATTCTTTAAAAACCCATTTAAACAATTTTTCATTTTTATGCGCAGATTTAAAAGCTTCCATTAACAAATGCAAATCAACCCCTCTATCTTCATTTTCTTTGCTTTTCATTCCTAATCCAAAATCAATAAGATATAGTTTTCCTTTCATTAATATCATATTTGACGTTGTCAAATCTCCATGTATTATTCCATTTGAATGTAAATAT
>CAZDCH010000067.1:0-7367 GCA_964503915.1 uncultured Thermoplasmatales archaeon | reverse complement strand
GCCATGGCTGCTGTGCATAATTTGCGGGTATGCATGGCGATTACATTTATAATTTTGATTTCTTCTTTTATAAAATTTTATCTATTTTCTCAAAATTTTTTATTTCTATACCTAAAGAAAATTTTATGCTGGCTCCAAAAGATATTCCTATTTCTTTTATTATTTTTCCAAATTTTAAATCCTTAAATTTTTCTATAATAGCAATAATAGAATTTTCTAGCAAAGCATTAAATATTTCTCTTTGGAGGAACTATTCTCCCATCAATAAAAGTTTTAGGAGAATCAAGCTCATTATAAACAACTTTCATCAAACTTGTTCTTCCTGTTCTTCTCACTTCTTTTACAATAATTCTTTCATTTCTTTTAATAGCATTATGCAATGTTTTGGGCTGAGGTCAAAATAATATTTGAACATTAAATAAATAAACTTACCACTAGAAAGTTACTTACTGCTGGTAGAAAGATTTAAGGAATCTAAAGAAATAATGAAAAATGAAAATAGTTGGAATCGATTTAGCTGCTCTACCAAAAAATAAAACAGCTATATGCATTTTGTCAGAAAGTCCATCATTCCATATTTTATATGATGATGAAGAAATAATTTCATTTGTAAATAAAATAAAGCCGGCAATCGTTGCCATAGATGCACCTCTTATGAAAAAAATTATGATAAGGAAAGCAGATAAAATTTTGAAGAAATATGGGGCGATGCCTCCTACAATGAAAAGCATGGCAATGCTTACAAAAAGGGCGATGAAAATTGTTGAGAAGATAGACGCAAAAATAATAGAAGTTTTTCCTACAGCAACAGCAAAAATCCTTGGGATATATAGCAAAAATTATAAAGAAATGGCAAAAAAATTGGGAATAGAAGTTAAAAATAAGCATGAATTAGATGCTTTTTTGGCAGCATATACAGCCTATTTATATATTAAAGGAAAAGCTGAAGAAATAGGAGGGAAAAGGAAAGTAGTTATTCCTAAATAGATGAATTATAATTATAAATGTGAAGTTGAAGCTAAACTGCTCTTTAGATGAGCTATTGCAGGGAGGGATAGAAGCAGGTATTATAACAGAAATATATGGGGAGGGTGGAACAGGAAAAACAAATATATGCATACAAGCTGCAAAAAGCTGTGTAATAAATGGCAAGAGAGTTATATATATAGATACAGAAGGTATATCGAAGGAAAGGCTTTTGCAAGTATTTAAAGATAAAAAATTGCTTGAAAAAGTTCTTTTCTTTTTTCCTTTTTCATTGGAAGAACAAAAAGAAATGGTTGAAAAAGCTGTTAAAATTGATGCTGGCTTGATTATTTTAGATAGTGCAAATTTATTTTATAGACTTGAAATGCATGAAGATGAAGCAAGAGCAACTCGTTTACTAACTAAGCAATTAGTAACGCTTCAAATAACGGCAAGAAAAAAAGGAATACCAGTTATTATTACAAGCCAAGTATATTCAGCTGGAGATGATATAAAGCCTTTCGCTGGAAGAAGCATGGACCATATAGCAAAAACAGTTATTAAGATAGAAAAATTTGAGGGAATTGAAGAAACTAAAAACAAAGAAGAAAGAGAAAGAGAAAGAGAAAAAGAAAAAGAAAAAGAAAAAAAGAAAGAAAAAAGAAAAGCAACAATAATAAAACATAGAAGCTTACCAGAAGGAAAAAGCATAATTTTTTATATAACTGAAGATGGTATTGAATAAATTTATAAAATAATAATTAATTTTTTTGCATGAGGAATTGGATTTATTTTTTATTAGCAATTGCTGGAATATTTTTATTATATTTCATTTCATCATTACAAAAACCAGTTGAAATAGAATTAGAAGATTTATGGAAATATAATGGTAAAAAAGTTATTGTTAGAGGAATTGTTAAAAATAAAATAGGAAATTTGTTTGAAATAAGTGATGGAGAAGCTAGGACAAAGATATATTTTGATGGAAATATAGAATATGGGGATGAAATAAAAGCAATTGGAAAGGTTGGAGAATATGGAGATGAATTTGTTGTTTATGTTGATGAAATCGAAATTATAAATAAATGGAATAAGAATGTTATTTCATTGCCATATCTAGCAGAAAATTATGAAAAATTCGTTGGCTTAAATGTTAATTTGACTGGATATATTTATTCAATATATAGTAAATATTTTTATCTTACAGATGAATATATTAACTATAAAATAAAAGTTTATTATAATGAAACAATAAATTTTTCAAAAGGAGATAAAGTATATGTGAATGCATTGTTTTTATATAACTCAAAGAACTTCAATTTCTATTTAATTTGCAAAAAAGTTGGATATGTATGAAATAACAATATTTGAAATAATAATATTTTCCATAATAGGCTCCTTTATTGGCGTTTTAACTGGCTTAATTCCAGGCTTACATCCAAACAATATTGCATTGCTATTGATTTTAATTTCTTCATCTTTTCAAATAAATTTATATTTAGCAATAATTATAGTTTCTGCATCTATAGCCCATACATTTTTCAATATAATTCCATCAACTTTTATTGGTGCTCCAGAAGATGAAACTGCTTTAGTTGTTCTCCCAGCTCATTCAATGCTTTTAGAAGGAAAAGGATATAATGCAGTATGCATATCAGCAATATCAAGCTTAATGGCAATAGCATTTTCATTTATATTTTTGCTCCCTACAAAATTTATATTGATTGATTTAAATTTCTATGAAATAATAAAGGAAAATATTCCTGTTATATTGATTTGCATTTCAGCTATTATAATACTTACAAGTAGAAATGTAAAGAATTCAGTAATAATTTTTATTTTATCTGGCTTACTTGGAATTTCAATAATTGATTTAGAATCTTCCTTCCTTCTAAAATCTTCTCCAATCTTTCCAGCATTAGCTGGATTATTTGGTGTGCCAACATTGGTTTATTCATATAAAAAATTAATTCCAAAACAAAGAATAGAAGAAATAAAATACAAGGTTAGCAAGCTAAATGTTATTGGAGGACTATTTGCTGGAGAAGCAGTTTCAATTTTGCCAGGCGTTAGCTCTGCAATTGCAGCTTCATTAGCTTTATCTTTTAAAAAGAAAGAAAGTAATGAAGAAATTGTATCAATTTTATCTGTTACAAATACTGCAACTTCCTTTTTTGTTATTGCAATGCTTTTCCTTATTTTAAAAGCAAGAAGTGGATGTGCAATTGCAGTAAAGGAATTTTTAAGAATAGAAAGATGGGAAGGAATAATAATGCCAACTTTATTGAACTTATTTCTAATAGCTGTAATAATTTCTTCCATTATTTCATATTTTTCAACCAAATCGTTAGGAAAATTTATTGCTAAGAATATTTCAAAAATTTCCTATCCATTTCTATTAAAATTATCCTTGGCAATCATAATAATCATGGTTTTCATTTTTAATGGATTTATTGGGCTAATAATCTTATTTTTTTCTTCAATAATAGGCATTTTATGTTTAAAAATGAAAGTTAGAAGAAGCATTTGTATGGGGGTTCTTTTAATTCCATTGATAATTTCATATCTATTTTAATTATTTTAGCTTAACAAATTCCTTTGCTTCATCAATAAATTCTTTTATATCTATTCCATTTCTTTTGGCAACGATTAAGGCGGCTATTTCTGGATATATTTCCAAACTCTCAGAAACAATTTTTATCTCTTCCCTTATTTTTTTCTCGCCCAAATTTGTATTTTTAACCAATTTTCCTATTATTTTTGATAGCAAGTCCTTTTCCATCTCTTCAATTTTTTCTTCATCGAATTTAAAACCTAAAGGAATCTCAATATTTTTATAGTCAAAATTTGGTATTATTTCTTCTCCTTCTTTCCTTACTAAATTAAAAGCAATTGCTTTTTCAATAACTTTTCTTCCTTGACCTGGAGTCATCCATCCCAATTCAAAAGATAGTATCATATAGATATCCTTTTCCCTAATTTTTTCTTTTCCACTCCTTTGGAAAATAAAAGCTATAAGTTTTTTTAATTCTTCCATTATCTAATCCTCCTTATAATTTCTTCATTCATATAAATTTTCCATGTTTCAACATTTTCTTTACTATTTTGCATTTCTTCCAAAACAATTCCAGCAAAATCATATTTTTTTACTTTTTTTATTGCTTCATTTACATTTTTTTCCGAGATAAAAATTTCTTTTTCACAAATCTCACTAATCTCCTTTAAATATTCTTCCTTCATATTTCTTATTGTTATCCTATTTATGCCAACTATTATTAAATCCATCACATCTTCAACATATCTCGGAAAAGAATCTACCCAAATATCAGCTTTTATTCTTTTATAAACATCTATATTTGCTGAATTTTTTCTGTATCCATCTAAATCTATTATATAAACTCCATTATATTCCCTACAAATTTCTTCTATTGTTTTAATTGCCTCTCTTTTTTTCCATATTTTTTCTCCTCTTTTTATTTTCCCTTTCCTAATTTTTATTATTGGTAATTCTTGCACTTATATAAAATTGTTAGCAATAAAAAATTTATCTTATTTCTCTTTCAAATTTCTTTGCTATATTTATATACCTTTCCAATTCTTCTTTTGCAATTGGCTTAACATTTTTCAATGCTTCCTCAAAATGCTTTCTTTTGATTCTTAATTTCTTTATTTCTTCCCTATCCATTTTTCCTCCATTATTTATATATTCTCTTATTGCTGCCATTACTGCTTCATTGCATATTGCTGCTATATCAGCTCCAGTATATCCATCTGTTTTTTCCGCCAATTCATCTAAATCAACATCATCTGCCAACGGCTTTTTCCTTGTATGAATTTTAAATATTTCCTTTCTCGCTTCTTTATCTGGAGGAGGAATGTAAATAAGCCTATCAAATCTGCCTGGCCTCAGCAATGCAGGGTCGATTATATCTGGCCTATTTGTTGCAGCAATAACAGTTACATCTTTTAATTCTTCTAGCCCATCCAATTCTGTAAGCATCTGACTAATTATTCGTTCCGTTACATGAGTATCGCCAGCATTTCTTTGTGGAGCAATTGCATCAATCTCATCAAAAAATATAATGCAAGGGGCAGCTTGCCTTGCCTTCCTAAATGTTTCCCTTACTGCTTTTTCGCTCTCTCCAACCCATTTTGAAAGGAATTCTGGGCCCTTAACGCTTATAAAATTTGCTTGACTTTCAGTAGCTACTGCCTTAGCCAATAAAGTTTTTCCTGTTCCTGGTGGACCATAAAGCAATATACCTTTTGGAGGATTTGCATCCATATGGGAAAAAATTTCTCCATATTTTAAAGGCCATTCTACTGCTTCTTTCAATTTTTGCTTAGCTTCATTTAGCCCACCAATATCTTCCCATTTAACATTTGGAGTTTCAATTATAACTTCTCTAAGTGCAGAAGGAGACATTGCTTTGAAAGCTTCGTAAAAATCTTTTCCAGTTACTTCTAGCTTGCTTAAAACTTCTGCAGGAATTTCTTCCGCTTCTAAATCTATTTCAGGTAATATTCTCCTTAGAGCACGCATTGCAGCCTCCTTACATAATGCTTCCAAATCTGCTCCAGAATAGCCATGCGTCATTTCTGCAATTTTATCTAAATTAACATCTTTTGCTAAGGGCATTCCTCTTGTATGTATTTCTAATATTTCCCTCCTTCCTTTTTTATCTGGAATACCTATTTCTATTTCTCTATCAAATCTTCCTGGTCGCCTCAAAGCAGGGTCTATAGCATTTATTCTATTTGTTGCTCCTATTACAACTACTTTTCCTCTTTCTTCCAATCCATCCATTAAAGCTAAAAGCTGAGCAACGACTCTTCTTTCCACCTCCCCTGTAACTTCCTCACGCTTAGGAGCTATAGAATCAATTTCGTCAATGAAAATGATAGATGGAGCATTTTCAATTGCTTCTTTAAATACTCTCCTCAAATTTTCCTCGCTCTCCCCATAATATTTACTCATTATTTCAGGCCCGCTTAAGGAATAAAAATTGGCATTTGTTTCATTTGCTACTGCCTTAGCTAATAAAGTTTTTCCTGTACCAGGTGGACCATGAAGCAATACACCTTTAGGGGCTTCTACTCCTAATCTTTCAAACAATTCTGGATGTTTTAATGGCAATTCTACCATTTCTCTAATTTGCTTTATAGCTTCATCTAGCCCTCCAATATCTTCATATGTAACTTTTGGAATTTTTAGTTCTTCTTTTGCAACTTTCTCGCTTATTTTAATTTCTGTTGATACTCCTATTATGACTGCATCAGCAGCAGGGGAATAAGAAGTTACAACAAAATCTATTTTTCTTCCCATTAAATTCAATTCAATAGTATCTCCTTTAGTAACAACCCTTCCTTCCATAATATGTAATAAATATTCCTCTATTCCAATAATTCTTAGTTCTTCCGTTGGCGAAAAAATTATTTTTTCAGCAGTCCTTGCTTTAACCTTTTTAACTTTAACTTTATCATCTATTCCAACGCCAGCATTTTTCCTCGTTGTGCCATCTATTCTAATAATCCTTTTTCCAGCATCTTCAGCATAACCTGGCCAATAAATACAAGCAGTCCTCTTTTTTCCTTCTATTAAGATAACATCGCCAGGCACAAGCCCCATTTCTCTTGCAATTTCAACATCAATTCTTGCTATCCCTCTTCCAACATCTCTAGCTTTTGCTTCCTCAACTTTTAAAATTATGTCCATTAAATCACCTAAAAATAAGGAAAAAGAAAAAAATTAATCAATTTTAACTTTCTTTCCAGCTTTTTTTGGCCTCAACTTTTTCAATTCAACATCCAAAACCCCATTTTGATATGTTGCTTTTGCTGAATCTGGGTCAACTTCACATGGAAGCTTAACTTCCTTATAATATTTTCTATCCTTTGTATCTACTTTAATTATCAGTGTTTTTTCTGTTACTTCTAAATCAATATCTTCTTTTTCAGCTCCTGGTACTTCAGCAGTTACGCTTACTTTATCATCGCTTTCTATTACATCTACCAATGGCTCTCTAACTTCTTCCATTATGCCCGGCTTTGGTATATTTCCAAACTCTCTAAATTGTGGCTTTCCATCTGGCCCAATTCTCATGCTCCATCCATAGATAAATGGCCCTCCTTCTTTTGGAGATGGAATTTTTCCTTCCATTGCCTCCCTGATTATTCTATTCATATATTGGTGCATTCTCCTAAATTTTTCATCGAATTCTTCAAATATATCCTCTAAGCCCCATTCTTCAAACCAATCAAACGGATCCTTATTTTTTCTTTTGTCCTTCTTCATTTCACCACCCAAAAGTATATTTGTTCTTATATAAATAAATTTCGTTAAACCTGCTGTGTTGCATAACTGATTCTCTTTCCCTTTACAAATTCATGAATTCCTACTT
>CAZDCH010000066.1:0-7442 GCA_964503915.1 uncultured Thermoplasmatales archaeon | reverse complement strand
AAACAATTGAAATGGGAAAGAAATTGGCAAAATTAATTTACTTTATGCCAAAATTGGTTCCCTTTATAAGAAAACACCTTCTTTCAATTGCTTCAAAGGAAAATATAATTGATTTTGAGAAATCAAAAGCTTTTTGCTTATCATCTAGCTCAAGAGCAATAATATCAAAAAGAGAAAATAAAAAAGAAATAATTGAATTGATTAACAATTTTTTAGATAATAAAAATAAACCGATGAAATGCTTTGAAGTATATGAATTCAATGGATATAGCTACATTGTTATTGATTTGAAATATGGGTATGCTATTATAGATATACTAAATTTTAATAAAGTAATAGAAGAGCCAAAAGAATTTCAATTTAAAGGGGAGCATTCGAAATATGGAATTTTTATGGCTCATGGAAAAAATGTAGTTGAATGGAATGAAAAAATCAGCATTTTTGATGTCCTTCCAACAATTTTTTGTTCATTGAATCTACCTATTCCAAAACATTTTGATGGAAATGTTGCAAATATATTTAAAAAAGCCGAAATTAAAAAAGTTGATTGGGAAAGATATGGAATAAGTAGGAAGGAAAAAGAAATAATAAGAAAGATTTCTAAACAGCAACAGTTACGATTCTAAAATATATTCTTCCATCCATTTCTAAAGTATTTCCATCATCAAATCCATCTGATACTTCATATTCCTTATCATATGGATATTGATATCCTACTTTATTACCAATATAATAATTTATTTCTATTGTTTTTCCTTCCGCACTCTTTTCTGAATCTTTTCCATTAATGTCTACAAGCTTGTCACCTATTAAATAAAATCTATACAATTCTATTCTTATATTATGATATCCTTCTTTATCATCAATATTTCTAGTTACATTCAAATTAATATTTATATCCTCATCTATATTTACTTCCATATATTCTTCTGGTAACTGAATTTCTTCATTGTCTATATATATCTTAAAGAAGATTTTCGCTGTTTTCTGTCCCCAATATTCATTTATCCTCAATTTTTTAATTTCAACCATAATTCCAGCATTTGCATATGGTAAATAATCCTGACTATCTAACACGCCATCATTATCATCATCGCTATCTGCATTGTCTCCTATTCCATCTCCATCGCTATCCTTCCATTCTAATGGGTCATCTGGAAAAGCATCTTTATCATCTGGCACGCCATCGCCATCTCTATCATGGGTTGGATTCAAGACTTCTTTATAGCTTTGATAAACAAATGGCGCAATTACAATTACAATTATAATAACAATTATTGCTAAAAATAAAAGCAATGGATTTTTTCCAGATTTTATTTCCTTCATTTCATAAATAATGGATAATTGGCTTAAAAACTTATTCTTCTGGCTTTTGGTATAAGATTTTCTATATATATTTTTCCATTTTTTTCTCTTAGTATGCCCACTCCTATTATATCGTTTTTATTTTTTACTAAAACAAAATTGTTAATTTCACAGCCTATTAATTTTTCCGCTTCAGCATCATATCCTTGTAAAAATTTAAAAGCTTCTTTGTCATCAATTAAAGCTATATTTTTCTTGGCTTTTTTTCCTATCAAAAATGCTCCTTCAATACTTAGCTTAATTTTTTTATTCCTTTTTATTTTTCCAAAATAAATTCCTATTCTATAACATCTTGACAAACTAACATTTTTGATATCTTTTGATGCGAGCCATATTTTTTCATCTCTTGTAACAAAGACAGTATAATTTTTTAAATCAATTTTACAATCATAATTTTTTTCAATTATTTCTTCAATTTCCCTTATTTCATTTTCATTTAATATTTTAATTTGCATATGAAAAATCCCTCCGTTAAATTATCTTGTGGCCATATCCTAATTGCTTTATCAGCTCCTTCATATTCCTTACCATTCCATTTTTTTATTCCTTTCCTTATTTTTATATTCTTTAATCTTATTTCTTCTGCTTCCATGCCAAATTTTTTAATTGCAAAATCTACAATTTCTTCATTTTCTTCTGGCTCTAAAGAACAAGTTGAATATACAATTATACCATTTTTATTTAAACATTTAACAGCAGCTTCGATTAGCTTCTTCTGCAAACTGCTCATTCTTTTGATTCTGTTAATGTTCCATTTATTTATGATTTCCTTTTTTTTGATTATCTTTCCACTAGCTGTGCATGGAGCATCTACTAATATTTTGTCAAATTTGTGCCCAACTTTCCAGAAATGTATTCCATTATAATTGGTTACAATACAATTTAGAGCCCCGCTTTTCTGTATATTATGAACTAATGCTTTTATTCTTTTTATGCTAATATCATTTGCAACTATTATACCATTATTTTCCATAATCATTGCTATTTGAGTTGTTTTGCTACCTGGAGCTGCACACAAATCTAATACTTTGTCATTCTTTTCTAATTCCATTATCAATGGAGGAAGCATACTAGATGCTTCCTGAATATGATAATATCCTAAATAATATTCGATGGTTTTTGAAATATCTCCTTTTATAAAAAAGCCATTTTCATACCAAGGCATTTCTTTTATTTCAAATTTGTTACACAATCTTTTAAACAATTTTTCCCTATCAATTTTTAATGTATTTACTCTTATACTTTTCCATTCCTGAGAGGAATTTAAAAGCTTTTCCACATCTTTTATCATTTTTTTAATTCTCTCTTCAAACATTTTTATTTTATAAATTTTCTTTTATTTATTTTCTTTGTATAAAAAGTGGAGGCAGGGGGAGGGGATAGTTAAAAAAAGAGGGAGGCAATTCCCTCCCCCATTCATTAATTAATTTTTAATTTATTTATAAAGAATATGCAACAATTATCGAATTTTTTGGAACATTTATCGAATTCCAAAAATTTTTATAAATGATACTAATAAAGAAAGGGGGTGTAAAAATTACAGGAGAAATATTACTATTTTCATCAATTGTTATAACTGGATTATCCTTTTTATTATTTTTTATTTCAATGGTATCATACATTAGGATGGGAGAAATGAAGTTATTTTTTATTTCTCTTTCTTTTTTATTTTTCTTTATAAAAGGTATATATGCAATAGTAGCCAATTTAACAAATTATTTAATTCTTTTTGATTTAATTATAATTGTGTTGCTATACATAGCAGCTGCAAAAAAATGAAAGAAGATTATCTTGCTTTGGAAACAAGGAAAAAAATATATGAGCTTATTGCTGAATCTCCTGGATTACATAAAAGACAAATTGCTCGTCAACTAAACATGTCATTAAGCACCATTGACTATCATCTTCATTACATGGAAAAAAGGGCAATAATAATTTCAAAACAAGATGGAAAGTATAAAAGATATTTTATTGCTGAAAAAGTTTCACCAGAAGAAAAAAGGATTTTATCTATCCTACGACAATCAACACCTAGAAAAATAGTTCTTTTCTTGATAGAAAATCCAAGAGCAATTCATAAGGAAATTTGTAAGCATGTTAAAAAATCTCCTTCAACTGTTTCTTTCCACTTAAAAAAAATGGTTGAAGCTGGAATTATTGAAGAAATTTCTCTAGGAAAAGAAAAAGCATATATTGTAAGAAATGTTAAAAAAGTTGTTGATTTGTTGATTTCTTATAGAAGCACATTTCTTGATAAAGCAGTTGATAAATTTGTTAATGCTTGGGTTGGCTTTGGAAAAGTAAGTAAGTAAGTAAATTATTTAAAAATATAAAAAGCAGCTAGTAAAATAATTACTATGCCAAAAACAATTGCTAAAATATTATTAATTATGTTTTTTACAACAAACTCAATACTTATTATATGCTCACTAAAATGAGGAATTGTTATTAATAGAAACGTTCCTTCTTCTGATGCTAATTGATAATATTCAGGATTTGAACCATCATCATCTGGATTCAAAATATCTTCAAAATTATCTGCTTTTTCGATCAATTTTCCATCATATTTTATTATTATTTTATCAGATAGGCAAATTTCTTTTCCTAAATTAACTTTTATTATTTTTCCTCCATAGCAATTTCCACTAACTTTTAAAACAATTTTTCCTTTTTCAATTTTTGCTGGAACAACAGTTACATTTCCAAAGTATGAAATATAGTCTGTATCATTTCTAAAATCGTAGCCAACTATTGTTATCTCTCCTCCTATTGCCTTCTCTTTCAATGCTTTCTCTATTTTTTCTCCTCCTTTAAAACAAGAAAAACTAGCAAAAATAATATTCCCATATGCAGTAATATTTCCATTATTAACTTGTAATTTATCGCTTAACAAAGTCGCACTAAAGTTTTCTTTTGTCAATTTTATAATATTTTCTTCTGTTTTATTTATATTGTAATTCATATTGCTAAATACAATTTTATCTGCATAAATTCTTAAAAATCTTGTTGGAACATCATGTAATTCAATTGTACAACCATTATATTCTACAGTAAAACGGGCTCCTCTTATATTAATAGGAGCCAAAATATTTTTTATTTCTTCTCTCAAAATAGGGTCTCTATCTACAATTTTATCTAATGCTTCTAGAAAACATATGGAAAGTTCTATTGAATCGTTTTTATAAATTATATCTATAACATGTTGTTCTTTTGAGTAGCAAGAAATTTTTCCTTCAAATCCAGCTGGAATATATTTTCCAATTATCTTCCCATCCTCTTGCTCAAATTCTCCCAAATCAATAGCTATAGGAAAAGAGACTAATAATATTAAAGCAAGTAATTTCATATTTCTAAATATTATCTTATTTTATAAATAATCTCGTACAATTATCGAATTCTTTCGATTAAACCAGCTATCAATAATGGCAATATTACTGTTGCATCTCCTTCTATAGTAACGTGCTTTGCCTTTTCCTTCAATTTTCCCCATGAAATTGCTTCTTTTAATCTTGCTCCAGATAAAGAACCATCCCATTCTGGAGCAGATGTTATATAAACTGCCATATCCAATCCATTATGAAACTGTGCCCACCATATTAAATGATGTTTTGATATACCTCCTCCAACAATTATTCCTCCAATTTTTTCTTCTTTAAAAAATATTTCTGCAAGTTCATTTTCATCTTTAAATAAATCTATTTCAATTTTTCTATCTTGACCAAGCATCCATAATTGGGAGCCAACAGCTCCATCTATAATGGAAGGAATGTAAACAGGTATTTTGTTTTTCCAAGCCCAATAGAGAAAGGCATCTTCTTTCAAATTTTTTCCTATTTCCCATGCAATTTCCTTGCTACCCATTTTTCCATGTATATCATTAAAAATTTCTTTGATTTTTCTTTCAATTATTTTTCCATAGCTTTCTTCAGGAATAAAAATATTTCCTAACCTATATATTCCTTTTTTATGCAGCTTTATATCATCTGCATCAAATGTGCCATGAAAATAATTCTTATAACTTCTTGCTATATCATGATCTAAACTTCCGCAAGTTGTAATAATTGCATTTACTATCTTTTCTTTTAGCAATTCTTTAATAACTCCTCTTGTTCCTGTAGCAACTATACATGCTGGAAAGGTTAGAAAAATAAAATATTCTTTATTTATCATCTCTTCAATTATTCTTAAAGCTTTTCCAATTTTTTTTGCAGTAAAGCCTCCTGCTTTATACAATTGCAAAATAAATTCATTTACACTTCCTACTTTCTTCAATTCAATATCTTCAACAAGCATAACAAACAAAAAAATTAGATTATATAAAAATAATTATAGGGAAAAGAATTAGAATTCTTCTTCAGATGGTGGTGTTTCTTCCTTTCCTTTCTTCTTCTCAACTTCCTTTGCTGCTATTATGTCATCTATTCTTAATATCATAATTGCTGCTTCTGTTGCAGATTTAATTGCCTGTATTCCAACTCTTAATGGCTCTAGAACATTGTTTTCAATCATATCATCTATGTCTCCTTTGAATACATTTACTCCATAATACTTTTTGCCTTCTGAATGCGCTTTCCTCAATTTTATTAATATATCTATTGGATCAATACCAGCATTTGTTGCCAAAGCTCTTGGAACAACTTCAACTGCATCTGCAAACCTTTCTATAGCTAACTGCTCCCTCCCTCCAACTGTTGCTGCATAATCTCTGAGACCTAAAGCAATTTCTGTTGCTGCTGAGCCTCCGCCAGTTATCATTTTTCCATCTTCTATTGTAACTGCTATCACGCTAAGTGCATCTTTTACTCCTCTTTCTATTTCATCAACAACGTGTTCTGTTCCTCCTCTTACCAATATACTAACAGCTTTTGCTTCTTTGCAATCTGTAATAAATACCATTTTATCTTCGCCAATTTTTCTTTCCTCGACTTTTCCTGCATATCCAATATCTTGTGGCTTGATTTCATCTAAATCTGTTAATATTGAAGCTCCAGTTGCTTTAGCTAATTTTTCCATATCTGATTTTTTAACTCTCCTCACTGCAAATATTCCTGCCTTAGCCAAATAATGCTGAGCTAAATCGTCAATTCCTTTCTGACAAATTAGCACATTTGCACCACTATTCTTTATTTTGTCTACCATTTCCTTAATCATCTTTTCTTCCTGGTCTAAGAATTTTTGCAACTGTTCTGGATCAGTTATTCTGATTTGTGCATCAACTTCTGTTTTTCTTACTTCTAAAGCAGCATTTAGGAGCATTATTTTTGCATCTTTTACTACAGTTGGCATATCTGGATGAACTCTCTCTTTATCAAGTATAATTCCATTTATCAACTCAGTATCTTCTACTGAACCACCTTGTTTCTTTTCAATTTTTACATTGTCCAAATCAACTTTTATCTTTCCATTTATTTCTTCAGCAACTGATTTAACAGCTTTATATGCAATATCTGCCAACATTTCTTTGTTTGTTTCTGCAACTTTTCCAGTCATTGATGTTTCTGCAATCTTTTTTAACAATTTTTCATCATCTGGCTTTACATCCAATGCTATACCTCTTAAAATTTCGCATGCTTTCCTACTAGCTAGCCTATACCCCTCTGCAATAACAGTTGGATGTATGTCTTGATCAATTAAATCTTGTGCATATTTTAGCAATTCTCCAGCTAAAACAACTGCAGTTGTTGTTCCATCCCCACATTCCTCATCTTGTGCTTTTGCAACTTCAACGATCATTTTTGCTGCTGGATGCTCAATTTCTATTTCTTTTAGTATTGTTACCCCATCATTTGTAATAACGACATCTCCCATGCTATCAACGAGCATTTTGTCCATTCCTTTTGGACCAAGCGTAGAGCGGACAGCATCAGCAATTGCCATTGCAGCCCTTATATTATTATGTTGAGCTTCTCTCCCTCTTTCCCTTTCAGTCCCTTCCTTTAATATTAAAATTGGCGTCTTTCCTGTCATCATTTTTAATCACCGAGATGTATAATAATTCTTCTATATAAATTTATCCCTCACCATGCTGTGTTGCATAACTCTCATTAATTTCATATCCTTTCCTTTTTGGGGATGGG
>CAZDCH010000065.1:2424-7455 GCA_964503915.1 uncultured Thermoplasmatales archaeon | reverse complement strand
AGTAGGAATTCATGAATTTGTAAAGGGAAAGAGAATCAGTTATGCAACACAGCAATTCTGTCACAAAGTTTTAATATGATTTGGGCATTAATATTGCATGAGAAAAGCAGGAATAATAGCAATTATTTCTATTCTAGCTTTTATATATGTATATGTGAATGCACAACCTAAGATAAATTCTGTAAGCGATTCTCCAGATCCTATTGAAGTACCTGGAGAAAATAACATTACAGCAAATATTTCAAATGCAACATCTGCATATGTAGAAATTTACTACCCAAATTCAACGTTGATGGGAAATTTCAGCATGAATTATATACCCCCAAATATTTGGTATTATACTTCATATTGGGCTTATCCTGATCCACTGGGTACTTATTCTTATATTATAAAGGCATATAATGAAAGTGGATGGAATTCATCATCTACATATACATTTACACTGCAAGATACAACGCCTCCAAACAGTTCTGTGAATAGCTTTGCCAAATACTGGTATAATTCTGAAATTAATGTAACAGCTACAGCAACAGACAATTATCAGATATCAGAAATAAAATTAAAGTATAGATATTCTTCAGATAATTCTTCATGGAATACATGGGCTGATTTTGAAACAGATTATTCTCCACCTTGGGAATGGGATTTTGATTTTCCAGATGGAGAAGGATATTATAGATTTCTAACAATGGCAAAAGATACTGCTGGAAATATAGAGCCTTGGCCATCTATATATGATGAGAGTGCAGCATATGATGTAACTCCTCCTTCATCGAGTGTTGATGTAATGGCATATTGGTATACAAGTTTGCCAATAATTGTTACAGCTTCCGCCAATGATTCTCTATCTGGAGTAAAAGAAGTGACTTTATATTACAGATATTCTTCTGATAATTTCTCATGGACTTCTTGGAAATCTTTTGGAACCGATGTTTCTCCTCCATGGAGATGGAATTTTAATGCTCCAAATGGAGATGGATACTATGAATTTTATACTAAAGCAAAAGATTTGGCAGGAAATATCGAAGCAGCACCTACAACTGCAGACGAATCAATTGCAGTTGATTCTCACGCTCCATCTACAACAATTCATGCAAGCCCTTCATATGGAAATTATGTATTACCCTCTTCCTCAATTACATTAACTGCTGTAGATACCATGACAGGAGTAAATTCTACATATTATAGAATATGGAATGGGAGCTGGCATCCATCTCCAGGAAGTGGTTTTGGGAAGTCAAATAATTTTTATATATATTCTGGTGCATTTCATTTAATTAAAGAAGGAAAAAATTATGTTGAATTTTATAGCATTGATAATGTAGGAAATGAAGAAGATACAAATAATGCAACATATATAGTAGATAGCTGTGCACCTACAATAACAGATATATCTGCAAATCCATCCAACCAATTGAAAGGAGGATATGTAAACATAAGTTGTATAGTTACCGATTGTGGATGTGGCGTAGATGGTGTTTATTTAGAAGTTACATATCCCGATAAATCTTTCTCAAATTTCTCAATGAATTCTATAGGTTCGACATATTATAGAAAAGAAGCATATACGATGGTTGGGACATATAATTTTACAATATTTGCAAAAGATAAGCTTGGGAATTGGGAAAGAAGTTCAGTTCATCACTTTACCATCTATTCCCAGAATAATCCACCAATAACAACTTGTAGTTTAGACCCATCTTCTCCAAATGGAAAAAATGGATGGTATATTAGTAATGTAAATGTTACTTTAACTGCAATAGATCCAGATGGAGATGCAATTGCATATACAAAATATAGAATAAATGGTGGGAGCTGGATTACATATACATCCCCTTTTAAGATAATAAATGATGGGGAAAATTTACTAGAATTTTATAGCGTTGATGATAAAGGATCAACAGAGGAAATAAAAAGTATTATAATAAAAATTGATAAATCGAAACCCCACATTTCGATACAAAGACCTATTCCAGGATATTTATATATATTCGATAGAAGGATAATGCCATTAGCTAGCGGGAACACAGTTATAATAGGAAGAATTGTTGTAAGGGCTATGGCATATGATATGCATTCAGATATAGAAAATGTATCATTTTATGTAAATGGTATTGTGCAAAGCATCGATACCATCTATCCATATGAATGGCTTTGGAGAGGAGATATAGGATATAGATTTTTACAAGCTGTTGGATATAATAGAGCTGGTTTGAAATCTGAAAGCGAAATAATCTTCGTGTACATATTTAGCTTATAATGGAAATATTTGTTATACTTGTTGAGCCAAAATATGCAGGGAATGTTGGGGCTGTTGCAAGAGTAATGAAAAATTTTGGTTTCTCTAAGCTCATCATTGTTTCTCCTTATTTTTCTTTAGATGATGAAAATTGTAGGAAATATGCAATGCACGCCCAAGATATTCTGGATCAAGCAAAAATTGTAAGAAATTTTGAAGATGCTTTAAAAATTGTTGATTATATGGTAGGAACATCATCAATAGAGAGCAAAAATGATAAGCATCATTTAAGAAAAGCATTTACTGTTAGAAAATTTGCGGAAGAAATTAAAAAAATGGAAGGAAGAATAGGTATTGCTTTTGGAAGAGAAGACTTTGGATTATTAAACAAAGAAATAAAGAAATGCGATTTGCTTGTTAAAATTCCAACAAGTGAATCCTATCCTTCATTAAATCTTTCACATGCAGTTTGTATTGTTCTATATGAGTTATTTTTAAATTTAAATGGTTATTCTCCATATGAGGTTGTGCTTGCAAATGGGAAAGAAAAGGAGAAACTGTACGAATTTTTTAATAAATTGCTAGATGTAATTGAATATCCAGATTTCAAAAAAGAGAGGACAAAAATTTTGTTTAGAAGAGTAATAGGAAGAGCAATGCTTTCAAAGTGGGAATACCATGCTTTGATGGGTGTATTTAAAAAGGCAATACAAAAATTAAGAAATTGATTATAAATTTTTCACCATTCTTACCCATTCCCCAAATTTTCCTCCTTTTACATATCCTAATCTTTCATAAAATCTTATTGCATAATAATTTTCTTCCCCTACCCAAAGCTCAATTACTCTATGCCCCCTGCTTTTTAAATATTCTTCAGCTTTTTTTATAAGCTTCTTCCCTATTCCTTTCCCTTTGTATTCATCTTTTACAACAATTTCATGAATTTCTCCAACATTTTCATAAAATCCTTGCCAGTTTGAATCGCAAGCAACAAATCCTATAGCTTCGCCATTCATCTCTGCTATAAAAACACCATTTTCATCCCTTTTTAAAAGCCATTTAAAATACCATTTTATATTTCTATCTTTCCTATAAGCATATTTTTTAATATTTTTGTAAGCAGATTTATAAACTTCTATAAATTTGTCAATATCTTCTTTTTTTGCCTTTTTTATTTGTAGCATAAACAAATTTATTATAAAAAGGGTTTATAAAATATGCAGGCGAGAGAATTGCTTTTAAATTTATTAAAAATTCGTTCTCCATCAAAAAAAGAAAAGGAAATAGCAAGATTTATAGTCAAAGAAATAGGAGATGCAGAAATGGATGAGATTGGAAATGTTATTGTATATGGAAAAAAGGGTATATTTGTTGCAACCCATATGGATACAATAGACAGAAATTATAGCATCAAAGAAGAAAACAAAAAAATCTATGGAATTGGTGCATGTGATGCAAAAGCGAGTATTGTATCTTTAATTTTATTTCTAAAAAAAATTAAAAAACCAAATTTCTCTATTGTTTTTTTATGTGATGAAGAAGAAGATGCTACTGGCTCGAAAGCTTTTTTAAGAAATAATGAGCCAGAAATGGCAATAATAATGGAGCCAACTTCTTTAAAGTTGTGCAATTATCACGCTGGAAATTTAGAAGCTAATTTTAAGGTATATGGAGAAGAAATGCATGGATCCTTTTGCAACAAAAACACAATAGAGAATTTTATAAGAGTATATGAAGAAATAAAAAAGCTGAAGCATTGGAAAAAAGGAAAATATTTTGATAGTTGTATAACATTACAAGAAATAGAATGTAAAAATCCTTATTATTTAAATCCAAAAGAATGTAAAGGAAGGCTTGAAGCAAGATTGCTAGCAGAGCAAAATGCAAATGAAATTGCAAATGATATAAAAAAAATTGTTAAAAATTATGGAGAAATAGAATTTAAAGAAATATGGAATGGATTTGAAATTGATGAAAAAGAGGAAATAGTTGAAATGTGCAAAAAAGCAATGCAAAAAAGTAAAATCGATTTTTTAATGGATGGAATGCCAAGCTGGACAGACGCTTTGCTATTCAATGAAAAAGGGATAAAATGCGTTGTTTTTGGACCAGGAAATTTGAAGATAGCTCATACTGAGAAAGAAAATATAGATATCGAGGAAATAGAAAAAGCGTGTAAATTTTTGATTAGTTTTAATGAGGTATTAAATGACTACCATCACAACTTTTAGATTTGAATTTATATCCTTCCCTACATGTAGCAAAAGATAAGCCATTTTTTTTACATGCTTTTTCTACCCTTTCCAAATAACTAAATCTAATTTTTTTTGGTAAATAAAAAGAATTTCCGATTTTCTCCCATTTGAAGGCATTTACATCAATAACTTTTCTTAACCTTTTCATTGAATCATTTCTTGGCTTAATAGTTGAGGAAACAACATGTTTTACATAAGGAGTGACTGCATCAACAATTTCTTCTAATTCATCATCATTAATGGAAGGAATAATTGGATCAAGCCTAATTGAGCAAGGAATGTTATTCTCATAAAGCATTTCCAAAGCTTTTATTCTTTTTGAAGGTGAAGGAGCATTTGGCTCAATTATTTTTGCTTTTTTGTCATCTAAAGTTGTTATTGTCATGCTTACTGAAGCTTTCATATCTTTAAGTAAATCTATATCTCTGGCTACTAAATCAGATTTAGTTATTATAAGCAATTTTATCCTTTTTTCCTTAAAAATTTGAAGACATTTTCTTGTAAGCTTTAGATTTTTTTCTTTTGGTGTATAAGCAT
>CAZDCH010000065.1:0-2414 GCA_964503915.1 uncultured Thermoplasmatales archaeon | reverse complement strand
GCCATGCTTATAAATGTATCTACTTTATCCAATTCCCTTCTTAACCTTTTAAATAAATTTTTTTTGGGCCTCGCTTGAAATGCATTTGGAATATAGGAAGTAATATAGCAGTAAATGCATGCATGAGAACAACCAGTATAAGGACTAAATGAATATTTTTTAGGGCATGTACATAACTTTCCTTTCCAAGGATCAAATGGGGAAATAAGCATATTGAATTATCTAAATCTAATAATCCTCCGCAAATCTTTAAGTTGGAAGCCTGCTTCAAGTAGTGCGTATACAGCTAGTGTATATTTAGATCCCATGTACTTTGGTGGTGGATAGTTTATATCTTCTTGCAAAGCAATCCATTTTAAAGTGCATAAAAATTTTCTTATCTCAATTTTTAGTGGATCTTTCAAATCCTTGAAAAATTTATCGACCACATCTAGTACAGGTTCTCGATCTCTAATGCTTCTGAGAATAGCATTTATTAAATATTCTTCAATAATTTCGGATTTCTCTTTGAGTTCTCGATACCAATTTCCTAAATAATCATGTGTAGGTATGCTAATTTCCTCTAGTTCATTTTCCTTATATTTTGCATACCATACATTAAAATCATATTTACTTTTACCATCAGGAATCTGTAAAAAAATATTGTAATCTTTAAAATCTTCCACTAAAATTATTCTAAAAGCTCGATCAGATGCAATGTTAAATTCTTTTTCAAATGTCTCTCTAACTTTTTCTGGGGGTGGTAAATATTTATCCTCAGCAAAAGCCAGGTTTCTTTCAATATTCCCCTCTTTTAAAGCAACCGTTATCTTATCAAGATATTTTTCTTCGCGTTTTTTCACCATTGAAGAAAATCCTTTGTGCTATATTTAACTTCTTTCATTTCTTCAATATTTTTTGGTTTCTTAAAAATAAATAAATGTTCATGTAATATAAGATAAAAATCTGTCTTTCTTTTATTATTATTCTCAACCCAACATTCTGGAGAAGATACAGCTAATCCTTTCCATTTTTTTTCGGTACTTTTCACATTCCATTGTGCTTTTATAATGTCTTCTCTAAGTACGAAGCCACTCTCCAAAAATATTTGCATAACTTTAAATGCTAATGGAATGTAATACCTATGTTTACGAGTATCTCCTATAAGTATCCCACAAAATCGACCTGGTTTTAAAACTCTATAGATCTCCTCGGATATTTTTCTCATGCTTTCTAAATAATCCTTTAATGGCATTCTTGAAAGATCTCCTTCAATAAATTTCTTTTTTGAATAGGAAATTATATTTGCATAAGGAGGATGAGTAGCTACTAAATCTATAGACTCATCTTTTATAAGATCGAGATTTCGAGCATCCCCATGATATATTTTAATTGTTGGTTTTTTATAATCTTGAAGCAAAGGATTATATGGAAAATTTAATCTGTCCCAGGATAAAATTGTAGCCTCATAATTGATATCAACCCCTATACCATTTCTTCCTAGTAATTTACATTCTACTAATGTCGTTCCACTTCCTACCATACAATCTAATACAGTTTCTCCTGGTCTAGAATATCTGAGTATTAAATTTCTTGGAATATACGGGGACCAATTTCCTCTATAATCTCCATGATGGGTAGCCCAATTTCCTCTATCTGGAAAACTCCACACACTGCCAATTTCTAACTTATAATTTGTAGGGGCTAATGGTTTTGTACGTTTTTTCCTGCCTATTAATTTGATCTCAGTATCTTCAATAAATACTTTTTCATGCTTTTTAACATATTCCAAATATTCTTCAAATGTTACTTCTCTCATTTTCATTTTTAATTTCAATTTTATTAACTACCAATTATTTATTACATTTTCCATATAATAACTCGTATCCACTAAATTTTTTAAATAGCTTATTTTTCTTTTTTCATGGTAGAAATAAAGGAATTTGAAGGATTACGCCCTATAAATCCAGAAGAATTTTGTACAAAACCTTATGATGTTATTAGCGATGAAGAGGCAAAAAATCTTAGAAAAAATCCAAATTCAGCTATTCACATTATTTTGCCAGTAGGTAATGAAGAAGAAAAATATGATAATGCAAGAAAAGAATTTGAGAGGTTGAAGAAGAATATGATAAAAGATGAGCCATCTATGTATTTATATAAAGAAAGCAGTGAGGAATTTAGCCATCGTGGATTCATTTTTTGTGTTTCTTTGCAGGATTATGAAAATGGCTTGATAAAAAAGCATGAAGAAACTAGGGAAAGGCCATTGCAGGATAGAATTAAACATATAGAAGCAACAAAAGCAAATACTGGCTTAGTATGGACTGTTTTTAAGAAAAATGAAAGAGCAAAAAAAATAATGGATGAAATTATGAAAGAAAAGCCAATTTATGATTTTGAAAAATATGATTGTAGGCATATTTTATGGAAAA
>CAZDCH010000064.1:0-7598 GCA_964503915.1 uncultured Thermoplasmatales archaeon | reverse complement strand
TAAATGGAAAGGCAAACGTCTTCTTTCTCAAGATGAATGGGAATTTGCCGCCCGAGGAAAAGAAAGAAGATTATACCCCTGGGGGAATGAAAAACCAGATGGAACAAGAGGAAATTATGCTGATGTAAATTCTGAAGTTCCCTGGAAGGATAGAAATAACAACGATGGCTACAAACATCTTGCTCCTGTAGGTTCTTATCCTAAGGGAGCAACTCCAGAAGGGGTTTATGATTTAGGAGGGAATGTCAAGGAATGGACTGCTACAATTAATCCCGAAGAGAAAACCGCCATTACTAAAGGAGGCAGTTTTGAAAATCATTATGATGATATGCAAGGCGGTGATCAAAGAGAGTATCCTTTAGAAACTAAAAGGTCTGACATTGGATTTCGATGTGGATGTAACTAAAATTATGAAAATGTCAATTGTTTTTCTATTCATTTTCTTAAAATGTCAATATGGATATTCCTCTTCTCAGAAATTGCCTCAGGATTTCGTTAAATCAGTGTCAAAAATGTATAAAATTCCTTATGAATTCAACCTTTCTGCAGGAGGAAAAGAATTTAGAGAACAACATTTTAAATTAAATCATTATCCTATAATAATGATCCCAGGCAATAAAAGAACAAAAATGGACTGGTTAGGAGAAAATCCTGGCAATGCTAAGGGAAATGTTAATGTTTACAAAAAATTATTGCAAGCAGGCTTTCTCCCTCAAGAATTGTGGCTTTATCAATATACAAAAAAAGGAAAGGAAATGAGAAATATAGAAGAACTAACTGACGGTTTAAAATGGTTCATTTATTCAATTTTGTGGTATACACATTCCAATAAAGTTCAAATCTTAGCCCATGGAGAAGGGGCGATTCTGGCTCAGGCGACAATTAAAAAGTACCATCTTTTTAATTTAATCCATGCAGTAGTGTATATTGCAGGACCTTTTCATGGAAGTGAAAAATACACATATATAAAAGCACTTAGGGGATCCCCTGTCTGTACTAATCTGGCAATTGGTTCCGATTTCTTGCAAGATCTTCTATTACCAGATGAAACTCCTTATAATATTTTTGAAAATGAAAATACAAATGAGATAGGAATTAAGTATATGACTATATCTAATGGGCTCTTATATGGAGACAAATATTTCCAAGAAAACCCTGATTCTCCCATCTTATTGGGGGCTAAAAATTATAAATTAAATTATCTTGATCATGATGGACTAAGATGCGATGAAGCTAGTAGTAATCTGTTTATTCCTTTCCTTTCTGATAAAGCTATAAAATACAATCCTAAATATGATAAAGATAAAGATGGATTTACGGACGTTAAATATGGTGGAATAGATTGTAATGATAATAACCCCTCCATATTTCCCGGAGCCCCCGAGATTCCTGAAGATAACATTGATCAAAATTGTAATCAAATGGATTTGTTAAAAACTATGGGGAAAGATTGTTTAGAGCCTATTAATAAATAATAAAAGTAGGCTTGTTATGTTTTGTTTTAACCAAGAAAAGATGAATCAATTAATAAACTTAATTAGAAGATTATTAAATAGTGCTGGTTTCGCTATTGATACTCGTTACTTGTATCACATTAGCAATCACAATCCCTATAGTCTGACTATATAACAAAAGAGATAATTAGGAATGATTAGACTACTTAGCATGTTTTTTCCCCCTTTTCCAGAGATAGAATTATTCCACTACACCGATACAAAAAGATATATAACCTGTCCTCCAGAGAGATGTTATTAAATATTTCTTTAACCAAAAGATATTCTTAGTTAGATAAAAAGTTCTGGTTTAGAAAGTAGAGAGGCATTCTTTAAAAAAATTATATTATTCTGGCTCTATGAAACCAGCCTTGGTGATCTGCTTCTAAAATATTCAACTATTTTCAATAGATTTTTCCGAAAATAATACTTAAGAAAAAATATAGTTTATGGAACTCTATAAATAATAGAATGGCTGTCAGAGTAAAAAAGATTACAAAATTTCTCTAACCAATCTATATCAGAAAAGTCAGCTTTTTTTAAAGCATCTTTATCAATCAAGATAAAGTTCACTTCTAATTTATCCAAAGTAGTAATAAATTCCTGTTTTTCGGAGGACAACGACTCTTTACAAGGAATCTTTAAAGCCGCTGTTTTAACCTTATAAGCATTGACCAATTTTATATCGTTCATACTGGCATACATACAATGTTTATTAGTATGGGCTATATCTTGTAAAGGAAGGACCAGAATTGCTTTGGCATAATGATTTTTGAGTCTCTGATAGCATGGAGGGACTGTAAATTTACTAACTCTCAAAGGGAAAATTTCAGGAAACAACAAAAAGAGTTCTCCCAAATAAAAAACGACGAAGGAAACAGTTGCAATAATAACGCTAAGTCTCCTTCTGGAAAACAAGGAAAGCCCATACCCCATAAGTAAAGAAAGAGAAATATTTATAAAAGGGAAAACTCTAATGGGAAAAATAAGATATCTTCCAAAAGGAAAATATTTATATATGAAGTATCCTGGAAGAAAAATCCTATGGCCATACAATAAAATTTCATTCCCATTGATAGTTAATATCCCTCCCATCGAGATTACTATCCAGAATGAAAAGAAAAGAAATAAAAATATAACAGATTTTCTATTTTCTTTATTCAAGAAAGAAAGTAAGCTGAATAATAAAACAATTATAGAAATCCCTAATGGCAAACATGGCAAATCAAATCCTTGGTAAGGATAAAATTTATACAATCTTAAAACTTCTAAATGGGGAGTAGAAAAATATTCACCTGCCTTAAATACTGGAAAATAATAATACCCAAAAATAAACACCAATATCAGAAAAAATACTATTTGTATGAGAAATGGTTTCATAAAAAATTTATTTTTTAAAACAAATATGGAAAGTAAAAGAAAACAGAATAAAGCAAGGTAATAAGCATAAGGTGCATAAGTAAAACTGCAGAAATATAGAAATAAATTAAAATAAATTAAATCAGAAAGTTTTTTAGACTTATAAAACCGAAATAAGAATAGAAAACATAACGGTATCCAGAAAATGCATATCTTTTGTAAAAAGCCTTGGGTTATTTTGAAGAGAGTATAAGTATTAACCATATAATAAAAACCTAAGACAAAACATATAAATTTAGATTTAAAAAATTTTCTACCAAAGATGTACATCATAAATCCATTAAGAGCAAAAATAAATATTACAAAAAGGTTATAAGTTGGAATAATTCCTAAAATCTTAGAAAATGGAATCGTAAAATATAAAATAAAGAATGTGTGTATTTTGTTTTTGAGGTCTTGACCATAAGGATAATTTACCAAATCTGTAAATCCTGAAAAAAGTCTTCTCTTTTGAAAGTTATCTAAAACAACTTTTTCAAAAAATAACTGTCCCTGGAGCCCTGGATGGTTAAGAATACCAATCACATAGGTTTTAAGATGAAGTATTATAGGCCAGGTAATAAAAATTGAAATCAACAAATAGATCAAAAAAATTATTCCAGTTTTTATTTTCATATCATTGACTACTTGGGTTTTATTAAATTAAAATAATATAGGAATGAAGTATGTGATGCAATATTTTTGTATCTTTTTATTTTTTATTTTTATTTTATTCCTCCTTATGCCTTCATTTTTCTTCCACATTAATTCCTATCTCTTAGGAGAAAATAGCGTAGATATAGATGGAAATATCTGGTACGGATGGTTTACAAAAAGATGTATATTGAAACATGACTTCGCTAGTCTATACCACACAGATTTTGTAGCTTACCCTACAGGGAAAAATTTAATTTTTGACCTTGGCTTCCCTTTAATGCATATTTTATTTATTCCTTTTCAGAGTTTTCTGAATTTACCACTTTCTTATAACTTATTTTTAATTACAATAGTCTCAATAAATTTTCTAATATTTCTTTTTATAATAAACTATTTATTAAAAGACAAATGGGCAGGAATAGTTGGAGGAATATTTTTTTCTATCAATCCTTATATAATCTATCATATTAATTCAGGACGTGTAAATGAATTAGCAGTTTTTTGGTTACCTCTTTATATATTATTTTTATTCAAAATCAAGGAAGAAGGGAATAACTTTCGGTTTAAAAACACAATATCTGCATCATTAATTCTCATACTTACAGCTCTCTCCTATTGGTATTATTTTATATTCTTAATTATTTTAACTCTAGTATATACATTTTCTCTTCCAAGGAAAACTATAAAAGGAATATTTTTAACAAAAATAGTTTTAGTTTATACAATCTCCATTATAACCATAATAGTATTATTTTTTCCATCGCTTGCAAAAGGAATTCGCCCTCTGGGATATAAAATTGTGAAACCTTTTCCTTCATATTTGAGTATTATGCAAAACAAAACATTACCCCATTTTAGATCTTTAATAGAAGAAACCTCCTTAAATAGGCTTCCTCCTACTTTCTTAACATTAATATTCATTATGTTTATCTTAAGTATAAAATGGTGGAAAAATAATGCTCCCTGGTTAATAACTGGCAGTCTATTTTTCATTTTATCTTGGGGATTGTCTCTTTATTTATACGGCAAAATCTTGTGTTTACCTTATATATTATTTTACTATTTAGTCCCTACTTTCCCTCGTTTATGGTGGCCAATTAATTGTTTCTCCATAACTATATTATGCGGAGCAATATTGGCTTCTAATTTAATACATAAACTCGACACAAAAAAAAATGTAAAGACAACAGTTTTTCTATTTTTGATATTTATATATCTTGTACCCTTTTTAAATAAGCAGTATAAAGTAGGGGATTCTTTTTTAACAACAGAAACTTTTTATTATGCACCTTACAGAAAAATTAATAAAGCATATTATTATTTAAAAACTCAACCGGATTGTGCAATTATAGAATTGCCTTTCAATAAAGGATATTTAGATTTTCTTCGCAATCAAATTATCCATAATAAAAAAACATTCAACTGCCCAGGTTATGCTATTAAAGAAGAACTTTGGCCTCAAAAACATCTTGATTTTCTGCGGTCTAATGCTCTTCTTAATTATATAGATAACCTTTGTTCTTCTGAAAATTTTAAAAGCGCAATTTCAGAAAAAGAAATTAAACAAAGCTTAAAACAATTGTATAACATTGGTTTTAGATTTATCGTAATAAATCCCAAGTATTTTAAAAACTACCATCATAAGAAAAAAATATTATCAGAAATAAAAACATTATTCAAAAAACCTTATAAAAAATTTCCTGATGGAATAATATTATACAAAATTGAAAATATGATAAAATTATGAAAAGGGAAATATTTACCCTTGTTCTTTTCTTATCAGCTGGCAATTGCTATCCAGAAATATTATCTGAGATTATAAATACATATACCATTCTATCTGATATTCATTGTAAAGATGTCTATAAAAAACTTTTGCCAGACTTCAGTGTCTTCAATGTCCTTATAATTACAGAACAGAAAAAGTTGATAGAAAGGCTCCTTTAATAAATTGTATCTCAAATGAATATAGAAAAAGATATAAAAAAGAAAATATTAGAAAAACATTACTGAGGGCATTTTAAAAAATCTATTTTGACTTAGGGGAATCTAAAAATTTGGATAAATAATTATAAAGATATAAGATTGTGTAGGTCCTCGCATTTTTTGTTCTTTCTCATGCTTATTGAAGAAATTATTTGGAAGGGCTTGAATATTTTCACAAATTCCTATTAATTAAATTTTGGGGCATAGGAAATCTAATAATGATTCTGCCTTCCATAATATATGAATTAAGAGGAAAATATACCAAAGCAAAAGTCTATTTTTAACTTTAAGCTTTAGATTCTAACAAAGGAATAACTAAAATTATCAAATAAGAAATGTCTAAACCAAGGAATTATGCTTCTTAATCTTATCCTCTCTTAAAAAATTTAATTTTAGGTATTATCATGGGAACCTTATTTTTATATTCTTTATACTCCTGACCAAATCTTTTAATACATCCTCTTTCTTGAATAAACTTATTATAAAATAAAGAAATAAGTAATAATAGAGGAAGTATAAAAATCAAAAATGCTGTGGCGCGACCCAAAACTCCAACACCAATAACCCCCAACAATTTCCCAATCACTGAAGGATGACGAACAATTGCATAAGGACCTACTGTTACCAATTTCTTTGTTCCTCCCAGTTGGGGGCAGGGACTTCCTTCTCCTAAAAGCACAAGATAAGTATAGGATAACCATACTATATATACTCCCGATAGAAAAAAAACAATAAAAATAATAAGATTAAAAGGGAAAGGAGGCCAAAGAGGAAGATGGAGTATTTTATTTATCTTATAGGATTGAATAATCAAAAAACATACAACAGGAACCCAAACAAAGAGTATTATCATTATATCTAAGTACAATTCTTTCCTAAATAAAACTTTCAACATATCTTTAAATTTAATTTTCTGACTCTTTTCTGACATTCCTTCTGCAATATATTATTCCACTTAAAACACCCAAAACCATACTTATACTATAAATCAAATATTGAAAAATTGATATGAAAATAGACTTAATCATAAAAATAACACCGTTTTCCTTTTTTATAAAATGAAAGAAATCCAAATTTAATATGATAAAAAATAGCAGAAGTAATAACAACAAAGGGCCTTGATTTACCAAAATAACTCCTCCTAAAACTAACATTATCCCAACCAAAGCCTTTTTTCTAAAAGGTGCTAATAGTTTTTTCGATTTCTTTTCTAAGTAATATATAAAAAGCCATTTCCCAGAGTAAAATCCGTGAAAATAAAAATTTGTTAATAATTTTAACAATGAGAATTTTTTATAATGAATTGTCTCCACTTCCCTTAGAAGAAAAAATTTATGATTCTGATTCAACAATTTCCATCCTAAGGTAATATCATCAGCATAAGGACGAATAATTCGCTCTTCAAATCCCTTCACCTTCTGAAGACACTGTTTTTTTACAAAACAAAAGGAGGTAAAAAGTGTATTTTCTCCTTTTGTAATTATATTATAGCGGAAAAAGGCATTATAGTAACGACTAGAAAAATTAGTAAATGGACAATATGAACTTACAGGGAAATTTATTATCTCTATATTATTATTTTTTTTAAAAAATCGATCTATTTTTTCAAAACACCCCTTAGGTGTTAAAACATCAGCATCTAGGAAAAATAAATTTTCATAGTTGGCATATTTTGCCCCTACATTCCTGGCACGAGAAGGTCCCGAAGAAACGAGTAGCTTAATAATCTTGCAATTAGGAATATCCCTAACAAAAGATAAATCACATCTGGCATTATCATCTACAATTATTATTTCATCTATTATTTCCCCTTGTTTTTGTAAAGATTCCAATACCATTCTTAATAGTTGGGGATTACCTTTATATGGAATTATTACTGAATATCCTTCGGTCATTTCATTTTAATTAATCTCCAGATAAAATCGAGATAAAAATCCAGAGAAAAAGAAATATTAGTAATCAAATTTGTTTCATGAGTACATTTACAATAAGATACTCGTTGAGTTTTTCTAAACTCTTTTGCTACTTGACCATACCAGATTTTTCTAAAATCATAAGATTCAG
>CAZDCH010000063.1:0-7810 GCA_964503915.1 uncultured Thermoplasmatales archaeon | reverse complement strand
TATATTATCTGGAATGAAAGGATTATATCCATATTTATCTTCCCATTCTATTGGCAAGCTATCATTATCATAATCTTTTCCTATATCGCTTTCCATTGGATTTGTCTTATATATAAAAACTTCTTCATACCATGTTAACCTATCCCCATCTGCATCTGTCTGATATATATCGAACCATATTTCATAATCATTTTCAATATGCCCATCCTCATATCCTCCCGCATGCCCATAGCCCGATAAATCTTTTAAATAATCATCTCCTTGCCATCTTCCATTTTTTAATGAATAAAACAATTTTAGAGTCTTCTCTTCGGAGAATTCTCCTTTTCTAGGACTAATATCACATAATATTCTTCTATCATTTCTTATTTCAAAAAGCTGAACTTCTATACTAACATTTTCTTTGCTATCATTTACATCCTGTATATGTCTCCATCTTGGATAAACATCAATTCCTTTCCATTTTCCTACTTCATAGCTTTTTCCATCTATTTTTATTCTTAACGTAACCAATGGTTCTCCTCCTCTTTCAAAATCAATTTTTCTTATCCTATCTATTCTAAAAATAACCTTCAAATCAGTAGTTGGATCAAAATCGTTAATTTGTTCCTTTGCTTCAACTTCTTTTGGATGAATAGGAAAATAGATAAAATAAATAAAAAGGGAAATGACAATAATAATTACAACAACAAATAATAAAATAGCAGAGGAAACTTTCTTTTCCATGCTCCTAATATCTAAGCAATATTTAAATGTTCAATTAACCAGCATAATGTTCAGCTGGATATGGTTCTAATGGTAATCCTTTTCTTTGCCTTATTTTCTTCATAATTTCTTCTTGTAAGAATTCTGGCAAAGGTTCAAAACCCATATTTTCTGTGCTCCATAAAACTCTTCCTCCTGTTGCTGAACGAATAGCAGAAGCAAATCCAAACATTTCTGCAACTGGAGCCTTTGCTAAAACTATGCTCATATCTCCTTCCTGCTTTATATCTAAAATTGTTCCCCTTCTTTGCGTAATTTCTCTTGTTACATTTCCAAGCAATTCTGCCGGAACAGAAATAAAAACTTTTTGCATTGGTTCAAGCAATATTGGCTCTGCCAATGTCATAGCTCCATATATTGCATTTCTCATTGCTGGTATAAGCTGAGCTGGTCCTCTGTGAATTGCATCTTCATGCAGTTTTGCATCAACAAGCCTCACTTTTACGCCTTGCAAAGGCTCCGCAGCCTTTGGCCCAGTTTGACAAACATCTTCGAAGGCTTGTTTCAACAATTCTTTCGCTTCATGTAAATGTTGAATACCTTTTGTTACATCTGTGATTAAATTTGCTCCTTTTATTCCAAATACTCCTTTCGCTTCTTCTTTTTTCATCCCCAGCTCTTCCAATTTTTTAGCTACTTCTTTCCTATATTTTTTGACATTCTCTGGTATTTGGCCTTCTAGTAATGCTTTAACTACTTCTTCCTCTAATGGCTCAACTTCTACATATAAATAATTGTGTTTATTTGGTGATTTTCCTTCAAAAACTGGGGATTTATTTTTAACAGTTTCTCTATATATAACAGTTGGTTCAGAAGTTATTATATCAAGCTTATGTTCATTTTTTATCCTATATTCTGTAACTTCCAAATGTAGCTCTCCCATTCCAGACATTAAATATTCTCCAGTTTCTTGATTTATTTCAACTTGTATTGAAGGGTCTGCTTTTGAAATATCTCTTAAAACTTTAACTAGCTTTGGCAAATCAGAAGGTTTCTTTGCCTCAACTCTTACTGTAACAACTGGTTCAGAAATATGCTTAATGCTTTCAAATGGCTCTACATCTGGTATGCTTGTTACTGTTGACCCAGCATAGGCATCTCTTAAGCCGAGTATCGCCGCTATATTGCCAGCTGGAATTTCATCAACAGCTATTCTTTCATCTCCTACCATGACAGCAACTTTTTGTATTCTGTATGGCTTTGGCATTCCAATTATATAAACTTCTTGCCCTTCTCTTAATGTACCAGAAAAAACTCTTCCAAATGTTACTTCTCCAGCATGTGGGTCAATTAAAATCTTTGTTACCATCAAAGTTAGGGGGCCATTTGGATCACAACTTATCATTGCCTTTCCAATTGAACTATCTAAATCTCCTCTCCATATATTTGGTATCCTATATTTTTGAGCTTCTTTTGGATTTGGTAAATGGCGGATGACCATGTCCAAAGCTATTACATGAATAGGGGCTTTTTTTGCTAATGTTTTTTGGTCTCCTTTTTTACAATATTCATATATATCTTTAAATGTGATTCCAGTCCTTTGCATATATGGCACACTTATAGCCCAATTATGCAAAGCACTTCCGAAAGCAACAGAACCATCCTCTGGCTTGATAAGCCATTTATTTTTAAATTCTTCAGGTGCCATTTTTCTTATTAATTGGTTTACTTCAGTTATTATTTTTACAAATCTCTGCTGCATTTCTTTTGGGTCTAATTTTAGTTCATTGATTAACCTATCAACTTTATTTATTAACAATACTGGCTTAACACGCTCCCTTAATGCTTGTCTTAATACTGTTTCAGTTTGTGGCATTACTCCTTCTACAGCACATACTACCACAATTGCTCCATCTACAGCCCTCATAGCTCTAGTTACATCTCCTCCAAAATCAACATGTCCTGGTGTATCGATTAAATTTATCAGATATTCCTTACCTTCATATTCATGAACCATGGAGGCAGCAGCTGCATTTATTGTTATTCCTCTTGCCTGCTCCTGCTCATCATAATCTAAAACTAACTGTTCTCCAGCAAGTTCTTCCGAAATCATTCCAGCCCCAGCCAATAAATTATCAGAAAAAGTTGTTTTTCCATGGTCTATATGTGCAACTACTCCAATATTTCTTATTCTTTCTGGCTTATATCTTAATTCTTTTGCTTTCCTAATATTTTCTTCTTTCCTACCCATTTCCTCACCTTGCAGATTGCGCTATCCTTTCAATTTCCAATTTCTTGCTCACAGCATAACTTGAAGCATCATCATTTGCAGCATGAATAATTTCATCAGCTAAACATTCTGCAATACTCTTTTTGTTCCTAAAAGTTTTATTTATTGCTCCAATACATATATTTCTCAATGCAACATCGAGCCGCCTCAACGGGGCACTATCTACTGCTTGGGGTACATATATTCCCGATAAAAATAAACGGGTTGTTTCTTCACGAGGAGCAGAATTTTCTATAGCTCTAACCAATATTTGTAATGGATTTTCTTTTGTTTTTTTATTAATAATGTCAAAAGCTTCCTTAATCACTTTTATTGCTTTCGATTTCTTTCCAGTATATTTCTCAGTTCTCATCATATTGTTTGCCAATCTTTCTATTAAGGAAAGATTTGCTTTTTTAAAGCGTTTATTTGCATGTCTTCCATGAGTATGTAACTTTTTTGGGTCTAAATTTATATACTGAGCCAGTCCCTTATCTTTTATTACTATGCCATCTATTTCATATTTACCAAACAATAATTCAGCCATTTTACCTCACTGGTTTTTCAACTTTTCCTTTTACTAATTCGCTTAATGAAACATTATTTACTTTAATAACTTTATATCTTACTCCAGGAATATCTCCCATACTCCTTCCCATTCTTCCTCCTATTCCTTCTATAACAACTTCATCATGCTCATCTATAAATGTAATAGCTTTGTCTCCGGGAGCAAAAGCTGTTACAATTTTTCCATTTTTAATGAGTTGTACTTTAACGCATTTTCTTATTGCTGAATTTGGTTGCCTTGCTTCTATACCAACTTTTTCTAAAACTATTCCTCTTGCTTGTGGGGCTCCTTCTAAAGGATCTGTTTTCCTTTTTAAACCTAATACTCTCCTCTTATAGTGGCGGTCTTTCCATCTATATTTTTGCCTATCTTTCTTTAATTTCCTAGCAGCATACATTCCTCTTCCCATGCTATCAGCCAAATAAGCTTTTAGTATATAAGAATTATGTTCTCTTTTTTAATAAGTGGAGTAATTTTTTCTCCTCATTATTCTGTTATAGGTGATCTTGCATCCATTTCAAATTTCCATTTATTCCAATTTCTTTCTGTAGAACTAAAAAAGAATTTTGTAATTTCTATCCCATACCAATTCCTTCCTATCTCTATTGGGCCTTTTAACCAGCTACCAGCTATGTGTTCCATTTTTATAATTTAATGAAACATGGTCAACACCATTTCTTTTTCACTTCCTTCATATTCCTTGTTCAAAAACAAAATCTTGCTCATTTATTTTGCTTGCCATTGCAGTATAAAACTCGGTAATATGCTATTCCTGCTGAATATCAGTGCCTCGGGCAGTAAAAGAATATGAATATGCTTTTTCTTATTTCTCCAGCAACTAATAACATTAATAATTTAAAAGTTATATTTTTTAAATATAAATAATATTATTTTTATTATGCTAATAAATGCCGATTTTCATATTCATTCTCCTTTTTCTGGAGGAACTTCAGATAAAATTGATTTAAAAATTGTTGCGGAAGGAGCAAGGAAAAAAGGTTTAAATTTGGTTGCAACGGGAGATTGCCTTCATCCAATATGGCAAAATCAAATAAAAAATTATGAAAAAGATGGAATAATAGAAATTGACGGAATTTATTTTATTTTAAGCGTCGAGATAGAGGATAAAAACAAAGTGCACCATCTTTTACTTTTTCCAGATTTTTATTCCTCAAACGACTTTAAAGAAAAAATTATGAAATATTCTTCAAATATAAATGATGATGGGCGCCCAAAAGTTATGCTAAATGGAAATGAAATTCTAGAAATAGCCAGAGAAACAAATGCTTTGATAGGAGCTGCTCATGCATTTACCCCTTGGACTTCTTTATATGCTTATTTTGATTCGTTATTAAAATATTATGAAAAAAAGCCAGATTTTATTGAATTAGGCTTAAGCGCAGATAGTAATTATGCAGATAGAATAAAGGAATTGCATAACATAACATTTTTAACAAATTCAGATGCCCATTCTTACTCTCCTAGCAGGCTAGGAAGAGAGTTTAATAGGATAAAAATAAATGAAGTTTCTTGGGATGAAATAAGAAAAGCTATTCTTAATCATAAAATATCTTTAAATGTTGGTTTTCCTCCAGAAAAAGGAAAGTATAATAGAACAGCTTGTAGTTCTTGCTACAGGCAATTCGAAAAGCAAAAAGCAGAAGAAATGAATTGGAAATGTTATTGTGGAGGGATAATAAAGAAAGGGGTTAAGGATAGAGTAGATGAATTAGCAAGCTATGAAAAACCAATCCATCCAAAAGATAGGCCTCCTTATTTACATTTGATTCCATTGGCTGAGATAATTGAAGAAGCATTGAAAATTAATTCAAAAAGCATTGTATGGAAAAATTGGAAAGAAATAACAAAATTAGGAAATGAAATCGAAATTTTGCTTGATATGGATATAAGTAAAATAAAAAGATATGTACCTTTTGCAATAGTAGAAGCAATAGAAGCTTTTAGAGAAGGGAAAATAAAAATATTGCCAGGTGGTGGAGGAAAATATGGGGAAATTGTGATAAAATGATTTGTGGAATTGATGAAGCTGGGAGAGGACCAGTTATTGGGCCAATGGTAATTGCAGGAGTATGGGTAAATGAAAAGGATGAGTGGAAATTATATGAAGCAAAAATAAAAGATTCAAAGAAATTGATAAAGAGGAGGAGAGAAACATTGGCAGATTATATTAAAAAAAATTTTTATTATGAAATAATTGTTGTGGAAGCTGAGCATATAGACGATTTAAGGAGAACAATGAGCTTGAATGAATTGGAAGCGTATATCTTTGCAAACATTGCTAATAAAAGAAAGGCGAATATATATTATATTGATGCTGTTAATGAAAAAGATTTTGAAAAATTAATGAAAAAATTGATAAAATATGATTGCAAAATTATTTGTGAACATGAAGCAGACAGTAAGTATGCTGTAGTATCTGCTGCTTCAATTTTGGCAAAGGTTGAAAGAGATAAACAAATTGAGAAAATTTCTAAAGAATTGGAAAGCAAATTAAATATGCCTCTTGGAAGTGGCTATCCAAGCGATGAAAAAACAATAAATTTTATAAGAGAATGGATAAAAAAATTCGATGATTTACCTCCCTATATAAGAAAAAGTTGGAAAACAGTTAAAAACATTCAAAATGAATTAAAATAGTTGCCAAAATTTTACAAAAGAAAATAAATACAAAAAATCTTTTTCAATTGTGAATTCTAATTATTTATCAAAAAATCCTTTATTGCCAAAAAAGCAGAATAATCCATATCAAAAAATTCCCATAATAAAAAACTTTTCAAAATAAAAGCAAATTTAGGGGCTCTATGGAAATGGTTTTCCCACGAAAAAATTGATGGGAAAGGATATTTTAATAGTTGCTGGAGGAACAGGCATTCCTCCTTTAAGAAGCTTTAGGACCACCAGCAATGTTAAGCCTGTAATAGAGAAATTAAAAGAAGAAGGATGAAATGTGGAATTGGGAAATGTGACATTGATAATAGTAGGTATTATGTATGTTTAGATGGACCAATTTGGTATGATTTTTGCTGGATACATTGTTGCTGGCAATCCACCCCATGTTCCAAAATAAGAGTTTTTAAATGCCTATCACCGCACATTATTGCAGTTACCAAGCCAGCAGGCCCTCCTCCTACTATAATAGTATCCCCATTTCATAAAATATTGCAGGCTTAAAATTCTTTATGATATGCTATAACTCTCATCCAAAATCCAATTTATTATTGCAATACAATGGCTACTTAAGTAGGATTTTTTACCTAGTGAAATCGGGATTGCACCATACTCATATAATAAATTTTTTTCGCTTTCTTCTAAATCCTTATAATCGCCTAAAAAGAAAAAAGGCTTTTTGCTTATCTCTACTTCTTTAATATGCTTTCCTTCTTCTGCCAATAAATAAAAATCTTTATCTTTATTTTCTTCTAATAATTCAAAAAAACTTTTCTTACTTACAAACACACCTGGAGTAGATTCTATTTCCCTATCATCTACCATTCTTTCTAAAGCTTTTTTGATAAATATAGCAATATTCCTTTCATCTGGTGACATTTTCCTTAATTTGTTTCCTTCTATCCTTATATAAACTGGAGGGTTTGGCTTTCCATACAAAATTGTGTGAAAAATAACATTTTTTCTTATTCCATAAGAAAGCCAAAAAGCCGAATTGATGCACCTTGCCAATACATCTAATCTTCCTGCTGAGCCTGGCAAATCTTTTAAATTTATTTTTGGAGTTGTTATTGCATGCGATTTTACATAAAAATTTCTATAAGTAATCATTTAAATTTAATTTCATTGGTAAATCTGGCTTCTTAAAATTTTCTTTTTCCTTGTCCCAAGGAATTGTTAAATCGAAACCAATTTTTGTTGTTAGTCTTGTAATAGCATCAGCTGAAGGGTCTAATGAAGAGCCCTTTTCTTTTTTTATTATCATGTCTTTATCACCTTGAAAACGAGTTGCCATTGCCCATTCTATTTGCTTCCAATCATGTATATCTATATCATCATCAACAATAAAAACATGTTTCATTGACTTATGAGCTTTAAAAGCATGCTCAATTGCTTTCTTTCCATCATCTGGACTTCTTTTTTTAATGCTTATAACTCCATGGAGCCATGAGCAACCACCAGGCGTTATAAAAACATCTTTTACATCGCAAACCTTAGAAACTTCATAAAATATTGCTGGCTCTTTTGGCGTACCCATTAAAGTTTTGTGTTCCAATCCACCTGGCAATAGAGCATGATAT
>CAZDCH010000062.1:0-7849 GCA_964503915.1 uncultured Thermoplasmatales archaeon | reverse complement strand
TCATCAGAATATTTAGAAACATTTATTCCAATGCTATGATTTCTTATAATGTTATCAAGAATAACATTATTATAAGTATCCCACAAATAAATGCCATATTTATTATTATCCGCAACATAATTTTCTTTGATAATATTATTGTTTGAATGGGATAAAAAAATTCCTCCGTTATTGTTTTTAATAACATTATTGGAAATAGTATTATTTGATGAAAATATTAAAATCATCCCCTCTTTTTTATTATTATAGATACTGTTATTTGATATAATGCTATTTTCTGCCATACGCATAATAATGCCACTTTCTGTATTATTTTCTATTATATTATTCGATATTATATTGTTTTTAGTTTTATTCCAATCAAAACGGATTCCACTTGTTTTGCAGTTTTTTATGATGTTATCCATTATAATATTATTTGATGAATTCCTAAAAAGCATACCTGTATAAGTTTTTGTTATTATGTTATCCACTATCTTATTATTGTTAGAAGTAACAAATATTCCTTTTACAGAATCCCACTTACTTTTTATAGTAAACCCACTTATATTAACTCCATCTGCATTTATTGTAACTACTCCTTGATAAATATCCAATACTAACTGATTATAAATGATCGTGTTATTTGCATCTTCTCCTATAATCGTAATCGATTTATTAATGACAATATTTTCATAATATATGCCAGAATTAACTATAATTGTATCTCTAGGCATGGCAGCATCTATTGCCTGTTGAATAGTCTTGTATCCATTTTTACCAACATACAAAATTGAAGCATTTGAAGTTAAGCATATACACAAACATAAAAAGAAAGAAATTACCAATGCCTTTCCTTTCATTAGTAATAAAAAATTATATATATCATAAAATTTACGATATTATGGGATATGGTTATGGATATGGAAAAGTTATTTTGTTTAATGAACATTTTGTTGTTTACGGAATACCAGCAATAGCATCTGCAATAGATAAAAAAACAGTTGCAGAAGTAAAAAAATGCAAAGGTGAAGAATTTATTATACACGATAATAGAGAAGCTACCCCTGGTTATAAAGAAGAGAAAATTGAGCAACAAAAGGAATCCATTATTAGAATGAAAAAAGCCATAGGAATAAAAGATTGCATAGAAATATGGCTTTCTGGCGATTTAAAAGCAGCTAGCGGTGTAGGAGCAAGTGCAGCAAGTTGCGTTGCTATTGCAAGAGCAATATCTGATGAATTTGGTTTAGGGTTGAATGATGAAAAAATAAATGAGATTGCTTTTGAAGGCGAGAAAGCATATCATGGAAATCCATCTGGCATAGACAATACATGCGCTACTTTTGGTGGTTTGGTATGGTTTGAAAAAGGAAAAGGAATTGATAGGTTAAGGATAGGGAAACCGATAGAAATTGTAATGGGAGATACTGGAATAGTTGCAAATACGAAAAAAGCTGTTGAAGGAGTTAAAAGAAGAAGGGAAAAATACAAGGAAAAATATGATGAAATATTTAATTATGCAAAAGAGATAGTTTATGAAGCGAAAAAAGCTTTGATGGAAATGAATTTAAAAAGGGTAGGCGAGTTAATGAATAAAAACCATGATTTGCTAAAGCAAATAGAAGTTTCTTGCAAAGAATTGGATGAACTGGTAAATATTGCTCTAGAAAATGGGGCATATGGAGCAAAAATGACGGGTGGGGGGCTGGGAGGCTACATGGTTGCTTTAACCCCGGGAAAAGAATTGCAAGAAAAAGTTGCTAAAGCAATAAAAAAAGAAGGATTTTATGCTTTAAAAACAAAAATAGGTATATAAAAAATTAAAATTCTTTCATCCATATTCTTTCCAATTTTATTTCTAATTTCCTTTCTATTTGCTTAATTTTTTCCAAATTCGCCCTCGTTACAGGATGTTTTGCAACCATAAAAGAGCAGCAATCTTCATATGGCTTAATCGATGCTTCATATGTTCCAATTTTTTTTGCTAATTCAACAATTTCTTTTTTATTTAGCCCTATCAATGGCGCCAATACAGGCAATGAAGATGCTTCATATATACAATTCAGATTTTCTAATGTTTGCGAAGCAACTTGCCCAATATTATCTCCAGTTATAATAGCTTTAGCTCCTTCCCTAAATGCAATTTCATTTGCCATTTTCATCATTGCTCTTCTATAAACAACCATTCTATATTTTGCTGGAGTATACCTTATTATTTCATATTGTAGATTTGCAAATGGAATAAAATAAGCTGTAGTATCTATTTGATATTGATTTAATATCCCTATTATTTCTTCCAATTTTTTTGGATATGCTACCAATTTCTCATTATAAAAATGAACAAAAACTACTTTACATCCTCTCTTCATCATAAGCCAAGAAGAAACTGGTGAATCAATTCCGCCAGATATTAAAGAAATAACTTTTCCTTGGCTTCCTACAGGCAATCCTCCTATTCCATTAAATTTTTCTGTATAAATATAAGCATTTCTATTACCTATTTCTATATAAATTGTCAGTTCTGCTTTTTCTAAATCTACTTTTTTATCCAACTTTTCCTTTATCTCCTTTCCAACAATTTCATTTATTTTTATTGAATTATAGGGAAAATCTTTATTTGCTCTTTTTGTTCTAATTCTAAAAGTAGAAAAATTAGCATTCTTTGCAATTTCTAATGCAACTCCCTTTATTTTTTCTATATCAAGATCTACAGCTCTTGAAAAAGAAAAATTTTCAATTCCTGGTATCTTTTCCAATATGTGTTTAATTTCCTCCCTATTTGCTCTTTCTTTTTCTTCTAAAATTATTCTTCCATATTCTTTATAAATTTCTTCAATGTTATTTTTTAATATTTTCCTTATATTTTCGATTAGGCAATTTTCAAAGGAAGCTCTATTTTTTCCTTTTAAACCGATTTCTCCGTAATGTATCAGGATCATTTTATGGAATGTATATTAAAATCTATTAAATTTATTAAAGATTTTAAATACTTTATGCTATGGATTTAACCAGAAATAAGAAAGCTATAATAGCAGTACAACTGCTATGGCACCATTCTTAAATTCCTATTTTTCAATCCTTGCATCGAAATAAATATATATTAACTTTCGATTACTACTTAGGTGATTTAATGAGATGGGGGGCAAAATTAAGCGCAATTGCTTTTGCAATTCTTTTATCAATACCACCATTACTAAATGCTACACAAAGCGAAAGAAAAGTGCCAGTTAGCATAACTTATATAACTCCTTTTAAAAAAGAAGAAAAGACTGTCATTGTCTCGGAGAATGATGTAAAAACTGTTGGGGAAATGCTAAGAAATGCTGAATCTTCTCTTAAAATATTACAGGTATCAGAAGAAAAAGAAGAAGCAATGGAAATTGTAGAGAAATTAGTAAATAAACTTAAGGAATTAAAATTGCTACCAGCTAACTTTCCAATAAATAGACTTCTAACAAATCTATTCAATCCAAAATTAGCAATTATTTTACCAATAATAAGTTTTGGAAGTGGATTTTCATGGATTCCTCTATATCCTGGAGAAGCTTTTATAGGCTTTATGTTTCGTCCAATATTAATGCAGTATTTCTTATTTGGTTATACAGCAACGCTCAACATTAATTTTATTCCTCCACGTATCGAATACTGGGACATGGTAGGCACACATACAATGGTTGTTCTTGGATTTGTTGGAATATACATTGATTTCGGAAAAATTGGCTATGGTATACCAAACTTGCAATTTTTGTTTGGTGAGGCATTGTTTGTTGGTGGCTTTGATTGGCTATAATTTCTCTTTCTTTCCATTTTTGAACCAAAATATTTAAAATATCTTATCTATTATTTCTATGATTTTATGAAGTTAAAGGCTTTCTTTGTGCTAGTGAGGCCCTTCACTCTCATTGCTCCATTTATGGCAATAATTTTTGGAGTAATTTTACAACTTGCTGAATACAATCAACTTTATATTTTTTGGGATAATTTTCTCCCAATTTTATTTGCTGCTCTTGCTTTAGCTTCTGCACAGGCAGTTGGCCAGATAATGAATCAAATTGAAGATGTTGAAATAGATATAATAAATGGGAAAAATTATCGTCCAATTGCTAAAGGTGAGATAAGTATTGAAAGTGCACAAATTGTCGCATGGATTTTTGCAATTTTTTCTATATTAACTGCTTTTTCTATAAACATTTATTATGGAAGTTTTATCATAATTTTTCTATTAGCTGGTATATTGTATAATACTGAGCCTTTTAGATTAAAAAAAAGATTATGGCTGAATACAGGCTCATTGGCTATATCAAGAGGATTGCTTCCTCTACCAGCAGCATGGAGCATATTTGGAAATGTTACAGATAAAACTCCATGGCTTTTAGGCAGCGTAATAGCAATATGGGTTTTAGCTTGGCAAAATACAAAGGATATAAATGATATAGAAGGAGATAAAAAATTTGGTATAATAACTCCAGTTGTTTATCATGGACTAAAAAAATTGTCAATCATTATTGCATTTCTATCATTAATTAGCTTTTTATTATTGGCCCTATATTTAGAAACTGGTTTATTATCATTAAATATGACTACTTTATTTTTATTATGTATTCCTACTTTATGGATGCTTTATAAACTATTTAAAATGGATATTTCTGCAACAACTTTAGAAAACAATGAATTGTGGGCTGCTTTTTATTTAACATTGGCTGGATTTTATATAATTGCAGCTACTTCATATTTAATACAACCCTACATTACTCTATTTAGTTAATTTATATTTTTTATCATAAATTTTTCATCATATATATCCCACAATCTTTATATCCTAATTTCCTATAATATTCTTTTACTCCTATTCCACTTAAAACAGCTATCTTTTCCCTTCCAAATCTAACAGCAATATTTTCCGCTTCTTCCATCAATATTTTTCCAAATCCTTTATGTTGCCATTTTTCTTCATATCTTTTTCCTATTTCTACCATTGGACCATGAACTTTTAATTCTCTAACTATTGCAGTATCTATAAGCATAAAAGGAATTCTTACGCGACAATATGCAACGATTACTTCATCATTTTCCATGGAGATAAAAATTTCCCTTCCATTGCTTGCAATATATTCTCTCCTCCTCATTTCAACATCCTTTATATCTTTTATTATATCTTTTATATTCTTCCTTCCTTCTTTATAATATTTATGCCCAATTTCCCTACATCTTATACATCTACATTCCCATCCCTTTTCTTTCATTCTATCTTGAATTATTTGTCTCAAATTACTCTTTTTTATACCTTCATCAATCATATATGAAGGAATATCTCTTTCTATTCTTTGTATTCTAACCCATTCTGGAACATATTTTTTCATTTCTGAAATTAATTCTATAGTTTCATTTTCATCCATTGGCTCATATTCTCCTTTCTTCCATTTTTCATATAATTTAGATGGCTTAACAACTAATGTTGGATATATTTTTAGCATATCTGGTCGAAATCTCTCATCCCTAAAAATTTTTATAAAAGACTTCAAATCATTTTCATAATTGCTTCCAGGTAAGCCTGGCATTATGTGATAGCATATTTTTAATCCATAATCTTTTGCAATTTTTGTTGCTTCTATTATATCTGTAACAGTATGACCTCTTTCTATTTCATTCAAAATCTTATCATCGAGAATTTGAACTCCAATCTCTACTCTTGTTGCCCCAAGCTCAAGCATTAATTCAACATGTTGCAATTGACACCAATCTGGACGAGTTTCAATAGTTAATCCAATGCATCTATGTTTTGCCTTCTCATTAATCTTTTTAGCTTCTTCAATATTGCTTGAATTGCACCCATTTAATGCATCATAACATCTTCTAATAAACCATTTTTGATAGAAAAAATCTCTTGCTGGAAAAGTTCCACCCATTATAATCATTTCTATCTTATCAGTAGGATGTCCTATTGCCTCCAATTGTTTTAACCTATCTTTAACTTGTAGAAAAGGGTCATATTTATTCCTTATTGCTCTAAGAGAAGCTGGTTCTTTTCCAGTATAGCTTTGTGGGCTATGGGGCGGCCCACCAGGACAAGGTATACATCTTCCATGAGGACAAGGATATGGGGATGTCATAACAGCAACTATTGCAACTCCTGAAATTGTTCTTACAGGTTTTCTCATTAAAATTTTTTTTACAATTTCCCTTTTTTCATTTTCAATGTTTTGTAAAATTTCTGAGTTAGATGGAATTTTATTTAGAGAAAAATGAGAGGATAAAATTTTCTTATATTTTAATAAATCATTTTTATTTCTTATATTACCCTTCTCTATTTCATATAGAATTCTTTTTGCAAATTCCTTTATTTTATGTATATGCAACTGTGAAGTCGTCATCATCCTTGAAATATTTTCTTAATAAATTTTCATTTTCATCCATAAATGTTTCTTTGAGCCTGTTCATGCATCCTTTTAATTCCTCATCCTCTATTTTCATTTCCTTAAATAATCTGCTTATTAATTTAACTAAATCTGCAAATATTGGAAACATTGATTCTTGCGTTTCATAAATTTCTTCTAACATTGCTTCATTATATCTTATCATTTCTTCCAATTCTTCAATTCTTTTTCTTATATCCTCTTTTTTATTTTTTTGTTTTTTTGACATTGTCTTGGACATTATATAGCCAATATATATAACTACTTAAAATTTTCTTTTCCTTAAAATTAAAATTAATGCTGCAATAATAAATAGAAATATTTCGAATGATGGGATCTCTTTTTCTCCTATTTTTATTTTTTTAGTATAACTTGCTTTTTCTCCTTCATCATCTTTAACTGTCAAATTCACTACATATTCTCCTGGTTTTTTATAAGAATGGGTTGGATTTTTATTATATGAAATTGTTCCATCTCCAAAATCCCATCTCCATTCAATTATCTTTCCATCTATATCTGTTGATAAATCTGTAAAATTAATAATCTCTCCAATCACTGGATTTTCTGGAATAAAAATGAAATCTGCCGTTGGCTTTCTATTTTTAACTTTAATTGAATATTCTCTGTAGCTTTCTCCACCTTCATCATCTCTTACATATAATTTTACAATATATGTTCCATCATCAACATATTTATGGCTAACTTTTTTTCCATATGCTACGCTACCATCTCCAAAATTCCATGTATAATTTACTATATAACCATCTAAATCATATGAAGTAGAATTGAATAGAATTAAAGTATATGAAAATATTTCTTTTGGATTCCATGAAAAATTTGCAAATGGCTTTAAATTTTGAATAGAAATTTGTAGCATGTAGCTGCTATTAAATCCAGCTCTATCAATAACTGTTAAAGTAATATTATAAATTCCAGCTTTTTTATATGAATGCTTTACTATTTTATCATATGCTATACTACCATCTCCAAAATTCCATGTATAGTTTATAATATCTTCTTTCCCATTTTCATCATATGATGTATCTATAAAGATTATTTCTTCAAATGAATATGGATTGTATGGATAAAAATAAAAACTTGCTACTGGTGGAATATTTGGTATTGGCGATGCATTTGCAAATATTTCCATTAATGGATAATAATCATGGCTTCCATCTATTTCATAAGGTGTATCTCCTATTCCATCGCTTCCACTTTCATTTTGATTCTTTCCTTTATAATAATCTTTTCCACGATAATCATACCAATAATTTCCTCCTTCAGGATAAGAAATATTCCATATATTGTTTCCATAATCTATTGCATTCTTTGTATTGTATACAAAATTATTGTGGTAAATAGTGTTGTTTTCTTTATATGCAATTATTCCATAGTAATTTCTCCAAAAAGTTGAATTTACAATAATATTGTTTGTTGAATTAATCATTATTGCA
>CAZDCH010000061.1:0-7881 GCA_964503915.1 uncultured Thermoplasmatales archaeon | reverse complement strand
GAATGTTGGGAGAAATGTATTTATAGAAAAAACATTAAATGGTGCAATAGATTTTATAAATAAAAAGATAGATAATTTAAAGAAGAGTGAGGAAAAATTATTGAAAACTGCGAAAGAGATAAAATTAAAAATGGAGGAAATTTCTAATAAATTTAAAGATGTTCAAGTTTTTCAAGAAGAAATTAAAAGAAGTTGAAGAAGGGTTAGAAGAAGGAGAAGAAATAAAGAAAAGCAGATTTGGAATAAGCGAAAAAAAATTAGAGGAAATTTTGTGGAAACTTGAAATAGATTTGATTGAAGCAAATGTTGCATTTGAAGCAATAGAAAAGATAAAGAAAGAAATAAAGAAAAATTTAGTCGGGATATCAAGAAAGGATGCAAAGAAAATGGTGGAAAAGGCAATAAAAGAGACGATTTATAATATCCTTAAAGGAAGCGAAGGAAATTTTTTTGAAATAATTAATAGAATGGAAAAGAAGCCAATTGTAATATTATTTGTTGGAGTAAATGGTTCTGGAAAAACAACAGCTATTGCAAAACTTGCTTACCAGCTAAAAAAATTAGGATATGAATGTGTAATAGCAGCTTGCGATACTTTTAGAGCTGGTGCAATAGAACAATTAGAAAAACATGCCTCTAATTTGAAAATTAAATTAATAAAGCATGATTTTGGAGCTGATCCTGCTGCTGTTGCTTATGACGCCATTGAACATGCAAGAGCTAAACATAAAGATTTTGTTTTAATTGATACAGCTGGAAGAATGCAAACAAACATAAATTTAATGGAGGAAATGAGGAAAATAAAAAGGGTTTCGAAGCCAGATTTAACCATTTTTGTTGGCGATGCTTTAACAGGAAATGATGCAATAGAACAGGCAAGAAAATTCAATGAATATGTTGGAATAGATGGAATAATTTTAACAAAAGTTGATGCAGATGCAAAAGGAGGAGCTTCCATATCTATTGCATATGCAGTAAAGAAACCATTATTTTTTATTGGCATAGGACAAAATTATGATGACCAAATTCCTTTTAAAGCTGATTGGATGATTAAAAAGATTTTTGATTGATTTCCCATTTTTTATATAAATTATGTTGTATGCCCAACTGCTCTAATATTTTTCCAACAATATAATTTATAAAATCATCGATTTTTTTTGGCATAAAATAAAATGCAGGCATCGCCGGCAATACAATAACACCCATCCTTTTCAATTTAACCATATTTTCTAAAGTAGCTAAATCTAAAGGCGTTTCTCTAGGTACAACAATAAGCTTTCTATTTTCCTTTAAGCAGCATATGGCAGTCCTTGTTATTAAATTTATTGTTATTCCATTTGCAATGCATGCCATCGTTTTAATACTACAAGGACATACAACCATTGCATTATAAATGAAGGAGCCTGAAGCCAATTTGCTTTCCATATCATTTTCTTCATAAAATTCATCTGCTATTTTAATTACATCTTCAACTTTATATTTTGTTTCATGCTCAACAATCTTTTTTGCATTTTCACTTACTATTAAATATATTTTAAACTTTCTTTTTTTCAATTCTTCAACGAGTTTTATTCCATAAATCGCTCCAGAAGCACCAGTAATTGCAACAACAATTTTCATAAATTAATATAAATTAATTTTAAAAATTATTATGAAAAATTTATAAAATCGATTATGATTTAATTTCATGAGGGGATGGGAATATATAGACAATTTTGGGAATTTGAGGATATATGGCAAGGGAAATATAAGAAGAATTGTTGATCAAAAAGGAAATATAATAGTTGAGTATAAAGTATAAATTTTATTATAAATTTATAAATAAATGAAAATTGGAGAAGCAATAGATTGTATTAAAAAAATTTTAGATTATAAAATAGAATTTGATAAGGATAAATTTTTTGAGATAAGAGAAAAAAGAAAGGAAAATATATATGCAATAGATGGGAGTTCAGTCAAGCTTTTTGATGCATATTCATTTTCTGTTTTTGCTAGAAGAATAGGCTATATTTTTGCAAATGAGAGCAAAATATTAAATGAAAAAATAGGAGAAATTGCAATAGATATAATTTATTCTGAAAATGCTGATGATGAAAATGAAATAAGGAGAGAAAGAGAAGAATATGAAGTCCTGAAAGAATGTATGGAATATGGAAATGGAGTTGTTTTATATGATGGTTGCTTAAAAGAAAAAATTGATGGCGTTGTTGCAATAAGCAAAAAAAGCGGAATAAAAATAGGAAATATTCCTTTATTATTTTTAATAAAAAAATTTGGAGACGAAATAATGCCAAATAAATGCTGGTATTATGAAATACAGAAGAATGTATATGCAGTAAAGTTGCATCCATATTCAAGATTTGCTTTTAGAATGGATTATTATGGAAATGATGTAGAGGATACATTATCAAAAATTTTATCTTATTGCAATGATATAAGTTGCTTAGGATATCCATATCCATTAGCTGAAATTCATAAAATCGTTAAAATTGAAAAAGAGGAAATAGAGCATTTAAAATATTCAATGCTTCAAACAGCAATAGAAAAGGGAATAAAATTGGATGAATGGGAATCTCTATTTTTTGATTATCATAAATATATAGAGGGATAAAATGATAGGAAGAATTATTGGGAAAAGCGTTGGGGAAATAGTTTTTAGGCAAAGTTATAAAGAAGATGTTAAAATAGGGGAAATTTTAGTTGCTGATGATAAGGAGAAAAATTCTATTTTTTTCTTAAGAGTTATTGATATTGAATATGGACAAGAAGGAGAGAAATGGGGAATAAGAGCAGCAGGAGATATGCTTTTATTAGATGAAAAAAATGAGAAATATGAATTAAGGGAGAAAGATAGAAGATTATATAAAATTTGTATATGTAAACCTTTAGGATACGTAAAAAATGGGAAGTTTTATAAGCCAAAAACTTTGCCGTCCCATTTTTGTATGGTAAGAAGAGCAAATAGATATGATTATAAATTTCTTGAAAAATATATGGGAGATATTGAAATTGGGAAATTAAGAAGTGGTGAAAGAGAAATTGAAGTTAAAGTTGGAATTAAAGGCGATTTAATTCCATATCATATTGGAATATTTGCAACAACTGGTATGGGAAAAAGCAATTTAATGAGGGTTTTTACTGCCTCTGCCATGAATATTGGAAAATATGGCATTTTAATAGTTGACCCTCATGGAGAATATTATGAAGGAGGGAACGGGAAAGGACTTAAAGACCATCCATTAGCAAATGATAGATTAGTTGTTTATTCTCCCCATGCCAAATTTGGAATGAATAGATTAAAATTTTCTGCATATGAAATAAACGTTTCTGATTTTGAAGATATTTTTTTATTTACTGAAGCTCAAAAAGAAGCATTGTATGCATTGCAATCAAGATTTGGAAAAAAATGGCTTATTGAATTATATGAAAAAGACGTATCTGAACTTTCTGAAATTTTTGGAAGAAGAATACAAGATATTACATTTAGCGTGCTAAAAAGAAGAGCAGAAAGGATAATGGAAAGCGACATTATTCATGGAGATGAAAGTATTAGCACAACATCTGCAATTATTAAAGATTTGCACAATGGAAAAGTAGTTTTAGTAGATACTTCCAGTCTATATGAATATGAGGAATTATTGGTAAGCGTTGTATTGGCAAGAAAAATTCTAAATTACAATAAAAAATTATATAGAGATAAAGAGAAATTTAAAGAATTACCTCCAATTTTAATAACTGTTGAAGAAGCACAAAGAGTGTTAAACAATGGAATATTTGCACAAATTGCGAGGGAGGGAAGAAAATTTAAAGTTGGGCTATGTGCAATAACACAGCAACCAAAATTAATAAAGGAAGAATTATTAAGCCAATTTAATACTTTTTTTATTTTGGGATTAGCTGATGAAGGAGATAGAAATATTTTAAAATCTTCTGCAAAACAAGATATTTCAAAACTTGAAAAGGAAATACAGACTTTGGAAGTAGGAGAAGCTTTGATTACATATCCTGGAGCACCATTTGCAATTCCTGCTAAAATACATCTCTATGATGATTATATAAAAGAATTGAGGAAAAATTTTAAAATATTAGATGAAATAGATGAGGAATTCTACTGAGTATTAATTAGTTATTAATTATTTGTTTGTTAATTTTATATCAAAAAAATCAAAATATTTATAAAAAGAGAAGGAATTCTACTTGTTCCAAAAATGAAAATAAAAAAGAAAAGATTAAAAAAGGATAAGTATTTTAGATGGCAACCTATGGAAGGGGGAATAAAATGTATGGAAAAGAGTTAATTAAAAAGATTGGGAGTATAGTAGTTATAGCTGCTATAATGGCAAGCGCTTTTGTTATATTTCCAAAAAATGGGGCAACAGTTGTAGGCCAGCCAACTATTGTAATTAACGAAATAATGTATAATCCAGCAGGCCCTGAAAGCGATCATGAATGGATAGAAATTTACAATTTGGGAACAGAAAATATAAATATAACTGGATGGACAATTGGAGGAACAATTGGAGGAACTACTATATTGGAAGGAATATTGGAGGGAAATAAATATTTGATTGTAGCAAAGAATGTGACTGCTTTCAAAAATAGGTATCCCGACGTTGACTGTAATGTTTTGCAAGGAAACTGGACATCTTTAGCAAATACTGGTGATTGGGTCAATTTATCAAATTCCCTAGGAGAATTGGTATATTCCATATATTATCCTGGAGGATATGATGATAATTATAGTGCTGAAAGAACAATAGATGATGAATGGATGAAAAGTTTGGTGGAAGGTGGAACACCTTGTGCTAGAAATAGCGTATGGGATCTTGTTCCTCCAGAAATTAAAAATGTAAAAGCTTCGCCACAACAACAAAAGGCAACTAAATATGTTAATATAACATGTAATGTAACTGATAATGCAGGTGTTGAAATTGTAAAAGTTGATATTAGCGGACCAGAAGGATTTCATGTAAATAAAACAATGTTAGGAGGAAGCTACTATTATAATGCATCATATAATATTACAGGAACATATACGTTTTATATATGGGCAAAAGATATAAGTGGGAATACAAATACATCAGATGTATATAATTTTACAATAATTCCTAATTTTGAGGTTAAGCCAAAGGCTGGCAACTATAAAGAAACGGTAACAATGGAAATATATAATGCTACTCCAGGAGATACTATACAGTTATTCAAGCCTGGAAATATAAAAGTAAGGGAAGATTGGGCTGATTCAAATGGGAAAGTAACATTTTCAAATGTATATCTTGATGCAGTAGGTGATTGGATAATAAAAGATGTTGATAAGGACTGGGAAATTATTTTCAAAGTTAATCCATCTCCTTTAACAGTAGAAGTTTATCCATCTCAATATATATATGAAAGGGATAAAAGTACTGCAGGATATCAATTTAATATTACAGTTAAAGATAAAGATGGAAACTATGTTGAAAATGCAAAAATTATAACATATTGGATAGATGAGAATGGAATAAATAGGTTAGCACAACAAGTTAATATTTCACAAAGTGGTGGTAACTATACTATAAAAGTAAAAGGATTGCCTGGAGTTGGAATTTATAATATAACTGTAAGCAAAAACATTACAGGAGATGCTACTCCAGAATTAGGAGAATATGGCTGGGCTAAAATCGTTCCAAATACTCTTATTTTCACAGATGTTTCTACAGAAGAGGCAAGGCAAGGATTTCCAAGCGAAAAAATGTTTATTGTAAAATATAATGATACAAATATTTCAATAGATTGGGCAAAACCAACAAATATAACTCTTTCTTTTGGCACATATTCAAATAGCACGGGAGATATAGATTTAACAAAAGATGGCGTAACAATTAAGGTAAAAGGTGAAATATTTAACATATCTTTAGAAAATTCAAAACTTGTTATTAGAGGAAAATGGCCAGAAAAAGGAGAATGGAAGTTAAGAGTAAGACAGAATTATGAAGGAAATAGCAAGGTAAATAATGAATCATATGAATATGATGGAGAAACAGCATTTGAAGTTGTAACACCGCCAAGCGTGAACATATATGTATTTCCAGAAAATATTTCTGTAAGAGATTTAGTAAATAATACATGGATAATTAACATTACCATATATGGAGAATCTATAGATGAAATAGGCTCTCCACTGGCATTGAATATAACAAGTAAATCTGATATTCCAGAAAGAATAAAAATTGAGGGAGATGTATTATATTCCCCACCTGGTGATGCTTATGAATATAATGAAAGCAAAAAATTGTGGCAAGTTAAAGTTTTTCCAACAAGAGGAAATGGAAAGATTTATGTAAATGTTACATGGCCAGGCAAAGGAGAGGACAAAAAAGTTATAAACATTTTTGATGGAGGATATCTAACAGTTGAACCAACGGAAGTAATAGTTGATAATACATATAACATCAAAGCATATGTTAAAACAGCTGATGGAAATCCATATCCAACAATAAAAGAATTGGCACTATATTATGAAACTCCTCCTTACTATGCAATAAATGGATGGCCTCTTATAACAAAGATGGAAAATAAATATGATGTTAATGGTGAATTTGAATTCATTAATATTACACCAACGAAAGCCAGCGTAAATATAGTTGCTATGGTAAAATTTGAAGCAGAAAAAACATATTATGCATATGCTTGCATTGTTTCTCAACCAGCTCACGATTTAAATGTTACAATATCTCCAGATAAAGTTTTGGCTGGAAGCAAACAAACATATGCAATTAATATTACAAAAGATAATAAGAGTTATGAAGGAGATTTCTACTTCTATTTATTAAATGAAACTGCTCTCAGCAAATTCCATGAAGGAAAAGATATTAAAGATGTTGCAGTAAATATAACAAATCTTGTTAAAGGAGCTAAGGGAAATTATAGCTTAGAGGATTATATAATAACAGAAGCTGGAACTTATTATCTATATGTATGTACAAAAGATAAAAAGCATGATATAGAAGCTGGAAAAGAACCAAGTTTTGATGTTACAAAAGCAAGCGTTAATGTTGATCCAGCCTTGCTCGTTAAAAACGTTGATAAAGATGTTACATTAACATTTACAGTAAATTGGGAAAATAAGCCAGTTAATGGTACATTGAAAGTTTTAGGAATGGAAAAAATGTCAAGTTATATTGCATATAGAGCTGGCAAAAATATTACAGTTGAAATTTTGAATGGAGAAGGAAATGTTACAAATGTAACGGCAATAAATGTAGGAAATATTACATTTCTATTCAAACCAAAAGATGGCGAGTATGCTGATGCAGATGGTATTTTAAAAGTAACTACTCCTGAAGTAAAAATTGAAGAACCGAAAGAAAAAATTGCATTTTTAGGAGTAGAAAATTTAATAACTATTAAAGTAACACATCCATTAACAAATGAAGGATGTGAAGGATTAGAAGTAGAAGTGCGGACACCAACAAGTGGAAATAGAATTAAAGTTGGAAAAACAGATGCAAATGGAAAAGCTTTATTTGGAATAATTCCATTGCAGACGGGAGTAATAGAAATTTTCATTGAAGGAGAGAAAGTAGGAGAGATAGAAGTTAAAATAGGATTAAAAATAATTGTTGAAGAACTTGTCAAAGGAAAAGAAAGCATTATTCTAGTAACAACTCGCGGAGGTAAGCCAGTTGAAGGAGTAACAGTAAAAATAGATGGAGTAGAAATTGGAGAAACAAATGCAGATGGTGAAATTAAATACAAGCCTGAAGAAGTAAAAACAATAACCATAACTGCAGAAAAAGAAGGATATTATATAGCAACGAAAACAATAGAAGTAAAAACATCTCCGAAAACGCCTGGGTTTGAATTCGTTGTAATAGCAATAGCAATTGCTATTGCTATTCT
>CAZDCH010000060.1:0-7891 GCA_964503915.1 uncultured Thermoplasmatales archaeon | reverse complement strand
AACCATCCTATCAAATTCCATCCTATATGCAATGGAACAGAAACATTTTCAATAGAGATTTTTCTAATGCTGAATATGCTATCGTTCTTTACAAAAATAAAGTAGCCTACTCCATTCTTTATATCAAAATTGAATTCATCTGGGGAAACTCCAACTAAATAAGATTGATATTGTTGCATGCTGGCATTCCATCTCGATATAATTGTGCAGCTTGAAATGTTTTGCCCTAAGCTTTTTGCAGTATAGCTATTTTGGCAAGGAATTGTTATTAAATTCCATCCTTTATGGAAGAAGAAAGAAAATATTGAAGAATTTATTGTAAAGATAACTGTATCATTATATCCATTGTATTCTGCCATCAATATTGCTATTCCATTTTTATTTCCTGAATAAAATTTAACACATTTTCCATATGTTGCATTTATTGTTGCATTTGCATTGCTATAAATAGTCCAATTTGCATTTACAAATCCAATGAAGCCAGACGTATTATTGAAAGCTGCTGAATAAGCAATTAAGGAAAAATTAGTAGAGATATTATAGTCATAAATTTCATTATTCGTTGAGAAGGTTATAAGAATATAATCTGTTGTGGGAGGCAATATTTCTATTTCCTTCGTTTTTTTATCATTGCTTATATTTTCATCTCCAATCAATTTTGTTAAAATCTCTATTCTGTACATACCTTCTTCATTGAAACTAAAATTATCAAACACTATTTTTTCTTTCATAAGTGGTGCTAAATTGCATACTGTATAACTATCTTCATAAAGCAAAGTATTTCCCTTGTAAATTTTTGCATCAACATCAAAACTTTCAATGTCGGTGCCATAATTTTTAATAATTGCCTCTATTGAATATGTTCCAACTGGTAATACTTCAACAGATAAGTTTTTATCTACTATCACATGAATATTCCAGTTACAGTTAAAACCATATTCTTGCAATTCTTTCCAACTAATACCATTATCTATAGATATCCAATCTCCTTTTCCATTGACAACTGGCCCATCATCAACACCAAGCGGGGTTTCATTTGATACATGAATTATCTGGACAGATACCCATATATCTTTTGTTGCATTTATTGTAATAGGATTTGATAAAGTAACCTCGCACCATCCAGAAGCATTAACCATGTATGGCTCCTCTGTTAACAATTCTCCAGGAGCCGTTTCATTAAATCCTTCATAAATTTTTATTTTTCCAGTATGCACACCATTTTCATAATGGAAAAATCTAACTTTTGTTATTTTCCAGCCATTATATGCAGCTAATTCAGTTGGCGTCAATCTTATTGCTCCTTCAAATACTCCACCATCTAATAATCCAATGCCATTATTATTATTTCCATCATCAAAATAAATTTGAGTCGGCTTTTCTAATGGTTTAATTATTTCTTTTACTCCAACATCATGTATTTCTTCAGCAATAATAAATGTATATTTATCTGATATATTTTCATTGTTGCTATAATCATTTGCCCAAATATAAAATGCATATACTCCTGTATTTACATAGGTTGAATTGTAATAGTAAGTAGTTGTATTTACAACATGTCTCATTGTATTTATTCGATGACTACCATTTGGATACATAATATCGATCATAACCATATTTACTTTTACATCATCAGTTACATTACATGAAATATTTATTGTACCATCGCTTATTTCTGGATAAATTTTTATATCTGTAATTTTGGGTGGTGTATTATCAACAATTAATATTTTTGAAACGTTGTCAATTAAGCCATCGTTATCAATAACTTTTAATGTTATATTATAAACTCCACTATTATTATATTGATGAATAGGATTTTCATCATAGCTTATATTTCCATCTCCAAAATCCCAATAATAGCTTGTAATATTTCCATCTATATCATATGAATTGTTTGCACTAAATTTAAATAAATTTTTTCCTATTTTCCAACAATCTATTATTGCAACTGGATAGTATATACTTACTGTACCACCATTTCCTAAATATCCCATGGTATCTACTGGATATATACTATACATGCTATAATTTAAGCTACAATTATACCAAGTATTGGTAGTATTTCCAATAGGAATTCCATCGCCCATTATTTGGTAATATGAAATTGGAAATGTGCCATTTTCTGCATTCCACGAAATATTGATTTTTCCATTATGTATTTTCCGCTGAATGCTTAATATTTTGCATGGCTTAAAGCATTCAACAGAGAAGTTAATTGATGCAGAATTGTTGCTCATATCTTTCACATAAATTGAGATATTATGAACTCCAGCAGAAGCATTTACATCTACATATAACATGCCAGAAATTATATCATAGCTATAATTGATTATTTCTCCATCGAAAATAACTTTAATAGTAGAAGTATTTACTCCTGAAGCATTATCAACTATAAGAGCATAAAAAGTAATATTATCTCTATATAATGTAGATAAATTAAGAATTTTTATTTGCGGTGGTGTTACATCATAACCAACACAGAAAGTTCCAAATCTATCAACATATGTTCTAACTTCATTTTTGCTAACATTTACTATGCTTGGTAAAGGTTTCCAAACATGTTTATCTTCTTGCCAAGCATATATTTTAAATAGGCTCTCATTTTTTCCTTCAGCCATCTCATCTGTATAATTCATAACTAATAATGCATCTGGATAAAAGGAGATATTAAAGGGCTCGACTTCAAGTATTTTATTAACTGCTAGATTACTTCCTTTCATGCTTTCAAAAAATTCTCTCGAAATTCCTTGTCTCTCGAAAAAATCTGTCCTGCTTTCAGTATTGTTATGAATCATGACAGTAACATTAACACAATTTGTATAATTTGTTCTTGTTAACCAATCCCAAAAAACAGTGCCAGCTTCCCAGAAAAATGTTCCTACTTCGGTTACTAAAGTAGCAGCTTGCTCTGCGCAATCCACAAAGTATTCCCAAATAGAATCCAAAATATTTGCAATTTCATCCCATATAGATATGCCAAAAATATCTGAAATAAGAGTTAATAATGCAATTGTTTGACCACTTACATATACATCATAGCTATATGTTTTAGTTATGTACCTATTTCCATCTATAACAACTCCCACACTATCAGTAAATTCATTTCCTCTTTCAAATCCAATTCCTTTTGCAAGATATATATCTATACCAAGAACATTTATTTTAAGATCAATAGAAATATCAAAGCTAGTTGCTTTTTTCCTATATACTTTTATATCACAATTTTTAAATTCATTTATAAGCTGATTACTCCATTTTGGTGCATTAAAAATAATTCGCCATGGAGAATTTATACTTCCAACTGTACTATCATATAAAACAGTATTCTTTATATTTCCAAAATAATAATATACGTCCTTAGTATCTGTTGAACCCTCCTTTATTGTATGGAATTTTCCCATTGCAACTGTATCATAGTCATCTATTTCTAAGCCACAAACACAATAATCTCCAGGTCCAAGATTAATTAAATCATTACCTAATATATTTATATTCAAACCAGCTTGCCATTTATAAAATGTATTAAAAGCATGTCTATCAAAATTGTTATATTTCCTCATTTTATATGATGCACCGATTTCTCCTTCTGCACCAACAGAAATGCCAGCAACTTCAGCTTTTAATTTATATTTGCTATTCGATGGTCCAATACTTGCATCTAATAAGCAACCTTTCACACCGCTAGATAATCCAAATCCTAATCCTTGATATTCCTTTAAATATCCGTGAGATAAAAGATAGTCATACAGCCAATTAGCAATATCAGCAACAACAGGAATGAAATATACTTCTTCGCCAGCAAAACTAATTAATGAAGATAGCAAATATAATGCCATAACGGCTTTTTCTTCTTCAGTTGGATTATTATTCATTTTTAAGCCAGATTCCCTAATATTTTTAACTGATGCATGAACATCTCCACTAAGCACATCGCATTCAACTGGGCCAGCTTCAAAACTAAATAAGCTTGCTGCAGCTCCAACTGTTATTTCATCTCCATGGTATCTTTGCAATCTAAATATATTTTCTGTATCATATTTCAATCTCAATTTTCCATTATGATCACCATGAATATATCCAACAATTCCAGCTCCAACACCAGATGATGCTTTAAAATCCCAAAATGTTGAATAGTTGCGATTTGTAACAGTAAGATAAAATGAAAAAATATGTGGGTCAACATTATATGTATCTCCATTTAAAATTACTTGCACATTTGATGGAAAAATATAGATTGTTTTTGGAGGAGTAATAGAAAGTTCGGAAGTATTTACATATGTCTTAAAATAGCCATTTTCATCTGGTTGCGTTACATGCAAATATTGAGAATTTATTATAATAGTGGCAGATGGGTCTTGTATTCTGTACCAAGTGGAATATGTACCCCCAATTTCAATAGATGGATTAAAACAATAGGTTATAGGAATTATGAAACCTGATGGAAGTTCTTTTTGTGGTAAAATTCCAAGCGATGGGTCGCCAAACAAGCAAAAACCATACATATTCTCATAAATTCTCCATCCCCACCAATCAAAGTTGTTAATGTAATAAATTTTTGAATTGTAAAGTGCCTGACCACATCCTTGTCCATAGTTTATTAGGTAATAAAAGAAATAATAATCAATTGATGCTGAGCCTCCCCAACTCTCATCTTGCCATCCAACTGTGTACCATCCGAGTCTTGTATTTGCTATGCAACAGACTGCACCATTTTCTAAAAGAGATTTTGCTAAACTTGTAGATGATTCAGGATATGCATTGTCACAACTATCACAAAATACAATAGATGGTTTTTCATCATTTAAAGATAGGCAGTCATCTGAGCTAATAACAAGTGGCCAACTTATTTCATCCTCTTCAGGAATTCCATCTCCATCATCTGTTCTCCATACCTTTCTAGCCCAATATTCCTTATATCCATGTCCATTATAATTTACAATACCATATCCATCTGGCCAATATGTCAAAACATTTTCATTATTTAGGGGATAATCACAAGGATAATCTGATGGGTCTATCCCCTCTTTTTCATACATTGTTGTTCTGGTAAAACCGTTTGGCTGTAATATATCATTCCAGCATTCTTCCATAAGGCAGGCACCATCTGTCTTTTCCCAGCCTTCATTTTCATTTGCATAATTTGCAATAGCACCCAATAACAAAGCTTTCTTCTTCCATTCTCCATCATCCTTTTCAAATTTTACTATTTTCTGGCATATTGAATAAACCTCATTATAGTCATCAATTGGTATTCTACCTACCCATACTTCAGGATAAAAATCAACGGCATCATCATATCTTTCCCCATAATAACCATCTCCATCACTATCCCAATTACCTGTTAAGTCTGCATAATAATAATCTGTTGGTACTGCATAGTTATGGTCATCTTTATTTGGATAGCAATATTTCATTGGTATACTGGAATGGCTCCCTACAAAAAGAACATATTTTATTCCCCACTCAGCATATTTATCGATGAGAAAATTCCTTATTTTTTCTGGCAAATCTTTACCAGGATAATTTGAAAATATCCATGATGTTGTAACAACTTTAGTAGAGTACCCTATTGATTTTTTCCAATTTTTTAAGGGAGCAATTGCATTTTTTAATGATGATGTAGTTATGATTACATAGTCATAAAGACTTTCTCTATTATTTCTGTTATAAAAAGGAGCTATATGTTCATAATTAATTATTATCTTTGAAGCAATTGCATCCATAGCATTATCAGCTAATAGTTCAGCCAAAGGATTTTTTCGTAATTCATATTCAATTTTGAGAGTTATTTCCTTATATATGATGATTTCTTTGGAATCGTATAATACTGGATTAAACCTTATTTTTGCGAAGCAGTATTTTCTCATTTGACCCATTCCTAAATATTCATATATTCCTAATGTCTTATCCTCAGCTTCATTGACTGCGAAAGAATTTGCATTTGATGAAAATGGAGGCGAAACTAAAAATTCATATTTCTTTTCCAATTTTTCATGTTTTTCTTTCAATAATTTAACCGAAACAACTTCAGCCCCTGGAGGAAGCCCTATAAGAAAAGTCTTTGAAGGAAATTTTGGATAACCTGGAATTAAAATTGAGCCAAAACCTTTCATCTTAATTTCTGTTTTTTTACCTATGTTATAAATTTCATATGGAGAGGATCTTAAAGTTATTATTATCCATTTTTTTTCTTTTGCATTTGCTATATTGAAAAATGTTGTTAACATCATCATAATAATAAAAACTGCCACCGCCTTTCTCACCGCCATATTAAAAAATTAAATTAGAATTTTTAAATTTTTATCTATTAAAACTATGAATACAAAATCAAAACCATCTTAAATTGTTTTTTATTAAAATGATATGAAAAAATTGCTAATTATCTTGTTATTGATTTTCTTCCAATGTGCTAAAGCTAGTATAGATATTAAATGGGAAAAAACGTATGGAGGAAAAGACATTGATGTGGCTAAATATGTTCAACAAACTAAAGATGGAGGATATATCATAGTTGGAAAAACAATCTCTTTTTCTTCTGGCAAATTTGATATATGGCTTATAAAAACAGATTCAAAGGGAAATGAAGAATGGAATAGAACTTTTGGTGGAATTTATGAAGACTTTGGTTCTTATGTTCATCAAACAATTGATGGTGGTTATATAATAGCAGGAACAAAAACAAATGCTGAAAATTCAGATATATGGCTTATAAAAACAGATTCAAAGGGAAATGAAGAATGGAATAGAACTTTTGATAGCTCGGCTATGGATAAAGCATTTTTTGTCAAGCGAATAGCAGATGGCTATATAATAGTTGGAGATACCAAAGGAAATGATATTAATTTTGATATATGGCTTATAAAGATAGATGATAAGGGAAATAAGGAATGGGATAAAGCATTTAAAGTAACAAAGTTCGATGATACAGGAACATTTGTTATCGATGAATATATAATAGGAGGCTATACAGGTTATCATATATCTAAAAATACTACTGAAAGCAATGCATGGATAATAAAAGTAGATAGTTATGGAAATGAGGAATGGAATAGAACTTTTGGCGATGTTGGAATTGATAAAATATACTCAGCTACCTATGACAATGGATTTGTTTTTGTAGGAGTAAAAAATTTCAATAAAAATGGGGGAGATCTTTGGATAATAAAGACAGATGATAGGGGAAACAAGGAATGGGAAAAAGTGTATGGAGGAAAAGATGGAGAAGTTGGAAAATCTATTAAAAAAACTGATGATGGATATATCATTGTAGGTTATACCTATTCATATGGAGCTGGGAAAAGCGATGCGTGGCTAATTAAAGTAGATAAAGATGGGAATGAAAAATGGAACCTTACAATTGGAGGGGAATCTTTTGATTATGGAGAATGTGTTGAAGTAGTTGAAGATGGATATGTAATAGCAGGCTATACTTTTTCATATGGTGCTGGTAGATATGACGCATGGTTAATTAAAGTAGTTGAATCAAATAAAAAAATACCCAGCTTTAATTTTTTCTTTGCCTTTTTAGCTATAATCCTATTATTATTAAGGCATTTAAATAAAAATTTTAAAACAATAAATAAATCATAGATATTAGTAATGCAAAAATTGTCGCAGTGCTAACTAGCCAAACTATTTTAAACATTCTAATATATTTTTTTGCTTTGCCATTTTCAATTTTCTTTGAAATTATCTGCCAAACTTTGTATTTTTTTGCTGTAATTTCATAAATTTTTTTCTGCAAATTTGCTAAGCTAATTGTTTCTATAATTGCAACAATCAGAATAAAATAGCTCATAATTGATATAATTTTATATTTACTCTCTTTTACTTTGCTTACATCGATGCCATTATTAAAAAATAAATTTGCTGATATAACATCATCAGA
>CAZDCH010000059.1:0-8085 GCA_964503915.1 uncultured Thermoplasmatales archaeon | reverse complement strand
GCTGCTAGCAATTATTATTGCATCTTCTATATCCTTTAAAATTTCCCCTACTTCTTTTGCAGTTTCATAATCTTGTAATCCAAAACATATTGGAATAAATGTAAATTCTCTTTTTAAAAATTGGAGAAATGGAAGCTGAACTTCTATACTATGTTCATATCTGTGTGCAATCTCATCATCTTCTATTATTCCCTTACAATATTTTTTTGCTTCCTTATCAATTTTAACATTTCCTAAAGGAGTTTCCCATACCCCCTCAGTCATTATTGAAACAGCTGAGCCATAACCGTGATGATTTGGTCCAAGTATAACAAACTTATTTGGAAAACATTTTGCAATTTCATTATAAACAAATGAGGCAACCCAACCAGAATAAATATAACCAGCATGAGGAACAACAACTCCTTTTATTTCTCCCATTCCTTCTTTAACTTCTGGTATTTTTCCAACTCCTTTCAAAAAACAATTTTTTATTTCTTCTATCAATTTTTTTTCATTTCTTTCATAAAATTGTCCAGCAACAATTGGTTTTCGAATCATAATATTAATCAAAACGTTCTTTAAAAGTTTTTAACAACATAAAGTTTTTATCAACGTGCATAATTAAATATGTGATTCTAAAAGATGCTAAAAAATTAGATTTATCATATATTCCAGATAAAATTTTATGTAGAGACGAAGAAATAAAAAGATTGAAAATTCTTATCAAAACAGGAAGAGCTTTAATTAGCGGAGGAGTAGGAACTGGAAAAACTCTATTAGCAAAATATATTGGAGGAGATGCTTATGTAAACTGTTATATGAACAGAACAGAACACAGAGTATTGGAAGAAATATTAAAACAAATTAAGCCCCGCTTCAATCCAGCTGGCTTACCAACACAAAAACTATGGAATGAAGTAGAAGAAGGAAAATTGCTTATAATAGATGAAATAGATGGAATGCATGCAGATGAACTGAGACATTTTGCATATACTTTATCCAGACAATATGAATTGGGAAAGAAAATTTCATATATTGCAATAACAAGAAATTGGCTAATTTTAAAGCAAGTAATAAATAATGATGCCATATGGAGTACTTTTGCAAATAATGCAATAATAGAATTGAGACCATATAAATGGGAGGAAATTAAAGAGATTTTAAAGTATAGGGCTGAAGAAAGTTTAATTAAAAATAGTTATGATGATGATTGCATATCATTGATAGCAGATATTGCTTTAGATTCTCCAGGGCATATGAGAACTGCCATTGATTTATTAAGAAATTCTGCAATGATCGCTGAGAGTAAGCAACATGATAAAATAGAAGCTGAGGATGTAAGAGAAGCAAATAGGGAAGATTGGATAAGCGATATTGCAAGCATGGAAAATGATGAAGCTATAGTTTTATTAGCTGTTGCTTTTGCTTGTAAAAATAAAGCATATACAAGCTTGGAAGAAATAAGAGAAATCTTTGAAATTAAAAAAGAAGAATATAAATATAAATTTGAAATAGAAAAATTTGAAAAAATTTTCCAAAATTTGATTCAGCAAGGATTTATATATAAAAGCAAAAAAGGATATACAATATTAAATTGCCCTACAAATTTATTAATTAAAGAAATAGAAGAAAAATTAAAATTTAGCAAATAAGGGGAGAAAAACTAAGCTAACTATCGACATTAACTTTATTAAAATATTTAATGAAGGACCAGCTGTATCCTTACAAGGATCTCCAACAGTATCGCCAACAACAGCTGATTTATGGGCGAAGCTTCCCTTCCCTCCAAAATTTCCAGCTTCGATAAATTTTTTTGCATTGTCCCACGCTCCTCCAGCATTTGCAAGAAAAATAGCAAGTAAAAAGCCCGTTGCTGTTGCACCAGCAAGCAATCCAATTAATGCTTCTATTTTCCATATACCAACAATTATTGGTACAATTACTGCCATTAAAGATGGCAAAATCATTTCTTTTAAAGCGCCTTTTGTTGCAATTCTAATGCATTTTTCATAATCTGGCTTACCTTTTCCTTCTAATATTTTATATTCCCTAAATTGCCTTCTAACTTCTTCAACCATTTTGCTTGATGCTTTTCCAACAGCCCCTATTGTAAGAGCTGAAAAAATGAAAGGAAGCATTGCTCCAATAAATATTCCTGAAAGTAAGTAAGGAGAGGTTAATTTTAAATCCAAGCTAACAAATTCCTTAGATTTTTCTGCAAATGTAAAAAGCAATGCTAAAGCTGTTATTGCTGCTGAGCCAATAGCAAATCCCTTTCCCATTGCAGCTGTTGTATTTCCTACTGCATCTAAAGCTTCTGTTCTTCTTCTAATTTCCTTTCCAAGTCCAGCCATTTCTGCAATACCAGCTGCATTATCTGCTACTGGACCATAACAATCTGTTGCTAAAGAAATGCCAAGCGTTGAAAGCATTCCTACTGCTGCCATAGCAACTCCATAGAATTTTGCAAATTCATATGCCAAAATCATTGCAATACATGTCGAAACAATTGGCACAGCTGTGCTTAGCATTCCAATTGATATTCCTTGCAATATATCTGTTGCAGCTCCTGTTTTTGCTGCTTCGGCAATGCTTTGAGCTGGTTTTTTTTGTTCAGAAGTAAAATATTCTGTTGATATTCCAATTATTATGCCATCTATTAATCCAACCAATGTTGCAAAAAATGGCTCATATTTTTTTATAATGAAATGGGTTACTATAAAAGCCAAAATAGAAAAAATAATTGCAGAACTAAATAAGCCATTTCTCATTGCTGCATATAAATTTTTTCCTCTAATAAAAATCATTGCAGCTATTGATGCAAATATTCCAATTCCTGCTACTATTATAGGATATAAACTTGCATAAGCATAAGCAACAAGTCCAGCTAAAGTAATAGCAGATATTATTGAATCAACATAAGATTCAAACAAATCTGCCCCCATTCCAGCAACATCTCCAACATTATCTCCAACGTTATCAGCAATAACTGCAGGATTGCGAGGGTCATCTTCTGGTATTCCTTCTTCAACCTTTCCAACCAAATCTGCTCCTATATCTGCAGATTTTGTGTATATTCCTCCCCCTACCCTTGCAAATAAAGCTATGCTACTTGCTCCAAATCCAAATCCAAAAAGAATGCTTGGGTTCTTAAAAACATAATAAATTGAAACACCAATTATTCCCAAGCCTACAACACTAAGCCCCATCACTGCGCCTGAAGAAAAAGCAACAAGTAAGCCATTTTTTATTCCTTGCTTAACAGCTTCAGCTGCTCTGGCATTTGCTTTTGTTGCTACCCTCATTCCAATATTTCCAGCTAATGCAGAAAAAAATGCTCCCGTAAGAAAAGCAAAAGAAGTTTGCCATGGCAAATCAATATAAAAGCTTGCAATAAGTAAAACTATAAATACTGTTATAACAAATATTAAAATAACTTTATATTCCTCATTTAAGAAAGTAATTGCTCCTTTTTGTATAGCATAGGAAATTTCTTTCATTTTTTCATTGCCTTCCGACTTTTTTAATATATAAATTGCTAAAATAGATGCAAATAGCATTGCAGATATTCCTGCAATTACTGGAAATATCTGGAGCATGAAAGAAAAGATAATTTGTTATTTAAATATTAAGTTCGTTATTACAAACATTACAAACATTATAATAAATTCATCCCAAAAAGTATCTTTTGAAAAATCAATTGTATTTCTGTATTCTATTGTTCTTCCCCACATTATTTTATTTGGAAAATATATAGATAATCCATAAGCTATTTCTGATTTTCCATGGTATTCAGCTATTATTGTTTCATTGAAGGATTCCATCAAATTTTTAATTATTTGCTTTCATCATTTGGGGATATTTTTATATAGCTCTTCTAAAAAATTGTATAAGTCATATAATTCTGGATCAGCTATATCTAATCCATATTCAAAAGTATTTTGGTGAGCAATAGCAACGTATTTATGCATTTTGAGTCAATTTTTTATTAAATAAATAGTTAAATCATTTATTTTTTCTGCAAGCTCCTCTATTTTTTACATTTATTGCGCTTATTGTTCTATAGTTTCCTCCTATTTTTCCAATATATTCAACTATCTTTTTTCCAGTTCAAAAGTTAATATAGAATAATTTTGTTTTAATAAATTGCATAATGATGGAAGCATTCTTTCTGTAGTCCCCCAATATCCAATTTCTTCGCTTCCAATATAAACATTTGATATATTTCTTACTTCATATACACTTTCTATAGTGCCATTAAACATGGAACGCTAAACATTATAATATCAATTCCCCCATTTTCTTCTAATGCCATTTTTCCTTACAATATTTAATAAATTCTGAAAGAGTTTTTCCATCTCCCATATTTACTTCTCCCCATTCTTCATAGCTGGAGGGAGGACAAAAAATATAAAGATGGCAACATGTTATGGAACTTAACTGGAATTCCTTCAAAATTTGTTTTACCTCAATATGTTATTTCAACAGACGATAGCTACATATTTATAGGAAATTTTATAGTAATTGGATGGATATAAACAAATTGATAGAGATGCTATTTCACAAAAGGAAATAAATGTTTATAAAAGTTTGGTAAAGCGCTGAGGGGGGGATTTTCATGTGCCTACCGGCACAATTTGAACCCCCGAGGGGCAAAGCCCCACAGGCTCTCCAGGCCTGCGCCTTTCCGGGCTAGGCTACCTCAGCGCTTTTTCCACATTGGAGGATATGTGCCTTTTTTCATTATCACACGCTTTACATCTGCAACTATTCCTTTTTCTTCTTCCATTATATTACGTGTTGCCATTAAAGCTTTTGCTATCGCAACAGCTTCTCCTTTTAAAGTTTTTATTACAACTAGGCTTCCTTTTTTTATACCTGTATCTACTTGGGCAACGCCTGGCAAAGCTAAATCTGCTCCATGGCAAATGGCATCAACAGCTGAATCTTTTATAATAATTGCTGGCAAATAGCTAAGTAAATCCTCAACTGGATGCAAGTATTTCCTCAATTCTTTTTCATTTCCGTCTTCTTTCCAGAAAATATATGCATCCAGCAAATCTTGCAAAATGACTGCTTGGTTTTCATCAAACATTCCGCTTTTTGTTCTTCTAAGCTTTTCCATATGGGCTCCTACACCAAGCTTTTTTCCAATATCTTGACATAATACTCTTATATATGTACCTCCTTCACACCCTACTTTAAATAAAACATCTCTTCCATCTATTTCTAAAATATTTAAATAATAGATTTTTCTCTGACGAGGTGCTCTTTTAACAGCAGCTTCTTTTGGTGGAATTTGCCATATTTTGCCAATAAATTTCTTCATTATTTCTTTTATCTTTTTCTTGCTTACATCTCCATGTAACCTCATAACACAAATGTACTCTTTTCTCATTCCATGCATAAGCCCTATTGCTTTTGTTGCATTTTGTAATGCTACAGGCAATACACCAGTAACATTTGGGTCTAATGTTCCCCCATGTCCAGCTTTTTTTATATGCAATATTTCTTTAACCCATGCAGAAACTTGGTGAGATGTGGGGCCAGAAGGCTTATCTATAATAACTATTCCATTTTCCAGCAATTCTTCAATGCTTCTTTTATTTGGCTCCTTTCCAAAGAATGGATTTGTCTCTGCATCTTCTTTTATAAGCCTTCTTCTTCCATGCATTGCTATTTTTAATACAAGGAGTATTTAAAAACTTTTGAAAAGAGGCTAAATCTTGGGCATCACTTTGGAGATAATTCAAACTCTGCAATCAATCCAAGATGATCCGATATTGTATAACTTTTGTGTTCTTCTTTCCACCATAAAAATCCTGTTGTCCAACTAACAACCACACCTCCCTTTCTAGATGGTTCTCTTTTAATGGATAGAGGATTAGCTTTAAGTAATTGCTTTCCTTCATAATAAAATATGTAATCCAACCTCTGGTAATCTCCATCTTCCATAGCTAACTCATTTTTTGGTCCCCATGGGGAGTTTTCTGGTAATTTTTTATCCTTTCCTACCCATGTAGCGCTCTCTTCTTTGGTAAGTGGTTTCCCCAATTTAATCCATGTATCAAACAACTGGAGATTATCTATTTTAAAATTCTTTAATCTTTGATTATACTCGTTAGATTCTCCTATTATATTGAAATCTCCGCAGAATATTATAGGATGTTTATTTTCATCATCTGCGATACAATTTTTAATGAATTCTATAATTTCTTTTAATTGCTTTGCTCTATGTTCTTTGGCATCACCAGATGCTAAATGCGTATTAAAAATGTGGATATAGCAATTTGGATTTTTTGGATCCACTTGGATGCGAGCATATAAAGCTCCTTTATTCGAGAAAGCTTCCCATCCAGCCTGGTCGGAGAAGGTGAAACCACTTGCTGCTAAAACCCTGTGTTTTGTTAAGATCATTAGACCACCGTCATATGTATTTCTTGGCTCTGCTGTAGAATCTGGTCCAACAATTGCAAACCTTCCTTCATTGTACATGACAGCTATTTGTTGAATATCAGTTCCAACAGGATTTGCCTTTATCAATTTCACCTTTATTCCATCTAATGATATTTCTCTATCCCTGTCTAATTTATGCCAGTATTTTTTATCTTCAATATCTATTTGTTTATTGCCCAAATATCCCTGTGTAACTTTGCGTTGAAAATCGTAATGATCTCGTAGAAATGATAGCCTACACTTGTGAAATGCTTCTTGTAAGCAAATTATATCTAACTGGCCCCATCTACCAGCTGGTGAGAGCCATCCTCCCAATATTTCCGCCCTCTTATCTGGAACATATGAGAATCCTAAGAGCAATTGGCAATTTTGAGTTAAGATTGTAATTTTGCATTTTTTACACGATGATAAATTAACATGGATATCATCATATCCAACATTTCCTGCTTCGTCAGTAGCATATACTTCTATCCTGTTCCATCCCTTATGCAGTGTTAATGGAATTTCAAAAGAATAATATGTTGTTGGTTCTTCTAATGGCCAACTGCTTCCTGTGCCACCACCTTCCCATTCATGAGTATAGCCAAATGAAACTATTCCAACGTTATCTTCTGCATATCCTATTACAGTTATATTTGACTCTGTAAATGTTGCTCCATCTGGAGGATATTCAATAACAACAATAGGTGGTTCTGTATCATTTCCATATATTGTAACAATCAATGGCTCACTCCACTCGCTTTCAGCATAATACGGAATATCTCTTGCCTTAGCTTTTACTAGATATGTTCCTGGTTTATCCCAAGAATGAAATGTCTCAAAAGGATAACCAGATGCAATTGGGCCCATCCAACCTGTATTTGTTCCATCTCCCCAATCAATTAAATATTCCAATGAATCTCCATCTGGATCTGTTGTAACAGTACTATAATATAAAGTTGTTTTAACTTTTCCTTCAGTTGGTCCCTCAGGCCTAGAAGGCTTATTTGGTGGATTATTTGGTGCTTTATATGTAACATTTACTGAATCCTCGCCTATTGCTCCATAAATATTTTTAAATCTTACTATAACCAAATTCCATCCAGGATGCAATCCGTATATATCTATTCTAAACTCTACATATTGAGCAGTTTCAAAGTATGAAGAATTGCTGTATGAACCACCCTTCCAGTGCCATTCCCATTCCCAATAATTCATTCCTGCTTCATCAGTAGCATATCCTAAAACAACTAAATGAGCTTCATTAACAACTGCACCATCCTCTGGCGATGTTATAACAACAATAGGCTGTAAAGTTGTAGCTATACTTTCATTGCTTTTGTATGTTATTGTAGCAACAACTTTTTCATTTTTTATTTTTCCCTTCCCTGCTTCATTACTTATAACAAAACTACTACTTATAAACAAAACTACTAACAAAGCCAACAATCTTTTCTTCATTTTTTCCTCACTCTTCCGACCCCGCGAGGAAGGGTTCTTTTTATATTCGCCTCGCCCGTTTAATAGGAGAAGCTATTCATGCTAAATGATAGCTTCCCACTCACAAAATTATAACATTCAAAATTTATATAATTTGCGTAGAACAAAGGTTGAAAAATAAAATGAAATGGAATGTTATTATGGCATATCCTCCCATGTGATAATAGC
>CAZDCH010000058.1:0-8106 GCA_964503915.1 uncultured Thermoplasmatales archaeon | reverse complement strand
TGGTATGATAAAGAACAAGCCTGGCCCTCTTGCTCCTATCAGCCTACCAAGTCTAAATATTACTCCCCTTTCATATTCCCTTACAATCTTTATTGCAGATGCAATTATTATTATGAGCAAAAATATAATTAATACGGCTATTTCAAGCAACATATTATTATTAATGCAATGGCATATAAATAAGTAGTTGCGGCTACCACCCCCAATTTAATGAATGCAAAAATGCTTTCCCCACATAGTACATTTTTATTAAGATGGATGGACGAATTAATAAATGAAGGAAATCTTTTGTCTTTATTTCTTTAAAATCTTTTCCATTTAAATTTTTAAATGTCAATTCTATTTCCTTATTATTCATTTTTCTTGCAGCCAACATCCCTTTTAATAATATTGGACTTAATATCGGATGCTTCATTAATTTATTTCCATATTCTTCCAAATTATTAATATTATCTGCTAAAATTTTTGATGCATATATTATTGGAGACAAGCCTCCCAAAGAAAAGGGATTTGTTATGCAAGCTGCATCTCCTATCAAAGCAATTTTTTTGCTTGCTATTTTTTTAACTTTTCCAATTGGTATAAGTCCAGCTTCTTTCTTTAAAATCTTTCCCTTCAATTTTTTCCATTCAACAAACTTATCAAGCATTGAAAATTTTCCTATTAATCCAACATTAATGCTTTTTTCTTTTGGAAAAATCCATGCATAATAATTTGAAAAATCTCTATCTAAATAAAATTCTAAAAAATCAATATTAGTTGTATCATACTCTATTTCATATTGACAACCAACCATATATTCATATTTATTTCCAAAATATTCCTTTACAACTGATAAAGGGCCATCTGCTCCTATACATATATCATATCTCTCTTTCCTTCCATTTAAATAAATATAATCATCATCAATTTTACTAACTTTTGAAGAAAATTCTATTTTTCCTCCTCTTTCTATAATTTCATTTGCCATGCCTTCCATCCATTTTTGTCTATTTAAAACGATGCCATTTATATTTGCATAGAAATGCTTATTTTTAAAGCACATTTTTATTCCTTTAACTTTTCTTGAAATATATGCAGTATAATTAAATGGAATTTTATTTAATGAAGCTTCATCGCATCCTTCTCCACAAGGAGTACTTTTTATTCTCTCATTTTTTTCTAAAATCTTGATTTCATATCCTTTTTTAATTAAAAATAAACCAGTTATTAATCCAGCAGGGCCTGCTCCAATTATATGAATCATATTAATAAATCTTCATTATTTTATATTGCTTCCCATATTATAAATAATGGAAATTATAAAAGGCAAGGTTTATGTTGAAAAGCTAATAAATGCATGCATTGGTATAGAAGATGGAAAAATAGTTGAAATCAAGAAAAATTTGGGAAAAGGAAAAGATTATGGCAATCTAATAATTTTTCCTGCTGGTATAGATGTTCACGTTCATTTTAGAGAGCCAGGATTTGAATATAAAGAAGATTTTTTTAGTGGCAGCAAAGCAGCTGCTATGGCTGGCATTACATGCATATTAGATATGCCAAATAATAAGCCAGCTATTATTAATAAAAAATATTTTGATGAAAAAGTAAAAAAAATTAAAAATAAAGCATGCATAGATTATGGACTATATGGGGGTATAAAAGATAAGGTTGAGGAAATGGATTGTATTGCTTATAAAATTTTTCTATCCAAAGATAATGAAATGTTTTGTCCTATTAACAAATTGAAAGAAATATTAATTTCAGTTAAAAAATTAAGAAAACCATTAGCAATTCATGCTGAGCTCGAAGATTTTATTGATAGAGAGAAAGCAAAAAATCTTGAAGAATATAATAAAAAAAGGGCATTGGAAGGAGAGACAGAAGCAATAAAAAAGATTCTTGAAATAAATAACCAAATCAATGCAAAAATTCATTTCTGTCATGTTACAGCAAAAAAAAGCATTCAATTAATTAATAAAAAAGCAAGTTTTGGAGTAACATTACATCATTTATTATTTTCTGCAAAAAATAAATTTAGGAAAGAAGGAATGGGAAAAGTTAATCCACCATTGAGAAGCTATAAAATAAGAAAAGAAATTTATGAAATGCTCATATCTAATAAAATTTTTATTTTAGAATCTGACCATGCTCCTCATTTGCTAGAGGAAAAAGAAGATTTTGTTTCTGCTCCTCCTGGCATGCCAGGCATTGATGCTTTGCTTCCAATAATGCTTTATAAAGTAAAAAAGGGGGAAATAAATTTAGATTTGCTATATAGAATGATCTGTAAAAATCCTTCAGAATTCTTTGGAATAAATAAAGGAAGCATTGAAATTGGAAAAGATGCAGATTTTATTATTATAGATTTCAAAAAAATTGATAAATTAAAGCCATTATCGAAATGTGGATGGAGTTGCTATGAAGGAATGCCCTGTATATATCCAAAACATGTTTACTTGCGTGGAGAGAAAATAGTTGATAATGGAGAATTTATTGGAAGTAAAGGAAAGATGATAAAATGAATTTTATCGATTTTTTATTAATAATTATGCTTTCAATGCTTCCTTTTTGGGAAGCAAGATATACTGTTCCGCTAATTATTTCTAAATATCCATATCCATTAATAATTTTAGCCATTTTATCAAATTTTTTTCCTGTTCCATTTATTTTAAAATTTCTCCAGCCTATTGAAAAATGGCTCCGCAAATGGAAGTTTTGGAACGATTTGCTTAACAAAATTTTTGAACATACAAGGAAAAAAACAAAGAAAAGTATAGAAAAATGGGAAAGCTTAGCTTTGATAATTTTCGTTGCTGTTCCTTTGCCAGTAACGGGGGCGTGGACTGGAAGCTTAGCAGCCTATTTATTTGGATTGAATTTTAAAAAATCTTTAATTTGCATTTTTATTGGTATATGTATTGCAGCAATTATTGTTGCAATAGCAACTATAATGGGAATAAAATTTCTAAATTTCTTCAAATCTATCTTTTAATTTTTCCATTACTTTTGGCAATGTAGTATATTCCATCTCTTCCAAAGGCAAGCGATGTGGCTCAAATGGGCCATGACGGCGCATATAATCAGCTATTTCCATTGCTTTTTGGCGAGTATAGTCAAAAGCTGGGTCATCAAATAAATCTTCATATCCAGTTATTATTCCATCTTTAACTTGGAAGCCAATTGCTACTATTCTAGGAGGGCCATCGAAGCGAGTGCATTTAGCTTGTTTCAAGCTAACTGGCATTATTGGGCCATTGTGGCTTCCTCTCATCCATCCAGAAACTAAATATGGAAAGCAAAATGGTTCTAAAACTTCTCCCAGAGCAGGCAAACCAGATTGACATCTGACGGCTGCAACAGGATCATCTTTTCCAATATATTCACCAGCTATTTGATACAATTTTTCTGTTGAAATTACTGCAACTGGCTCATTTGTTGGTAACTTTCCTTCTTTTGGAAAAACTCTTTTTATTACGAACCTTGATTTTGCTCCTATTAAGGCCAATAAATCATACATTTCTTCTGGTGTTTTCATAAAAACGCGTTTATATTCTTTTATGTCCCATACTTCAAATACAAATCCTGCATGCAAACTTGGGTCAATTATTAAGCCAGCTGTATTAAATGGGTCAGCAAATATTTTAAATAGGGGCAAATTAAAAGCGCCTGGCTCCGTTTTATCCATCAAAAAAGCAATGATTGGCTCAGATTTTCTTTCAGTAAATTCCATTTCTGCAATTCCTGGGCCCATCCCTCTTATATTGCCTGAGAAAGCATCTTTTAACAAATCTTGACCTGCTCCATATAAGCCAAGCTTTTTTGCAATTTCTGTAGCTTCTTTAAAAACATTCCATGCAAGTTCATGAACTTGCTCATTATCCTCTCCCTTATCATGGGTCATTATTAGCTCTAAATCATCCCCACAATTTGTTACAAAATAATCTTTTATAATCCCATTTTCTTTTGCTTCTTTTAACATATCTTTTGCTTTTTCAATTAATTTTCCATGAACTTTTGCATGTCCTGGGCAGCTTCCAACATCTGCTTTTATAATACTAAATGTTGTTTTCATGTGTTTGTAAGCATTGGTATATTAAAATTTTTACTATTTACTATTTACTATAACTCACCAATTCCATGCTAACATCTTTTATTATAGGCACTATATCATTGAAATTCCCTATAATTTTTACAACATTTTCAACATCTGGAGAATAATATATTTGTCCAATTGCTCTCACCATTTGGATGTCATATGCAGTAAATGTTCCAGCTTTTACGCTAATTTTTTCTTTTGACGCACATTTAAATAGATGTATATCATGATATAATGGATCTATCATTTGTGGTATTTCGATTTCATTTGGAATATTGAAAGCGTTTAATAATTCTGGTATGCGTATGATAGGGAGCAATTTTGCAATTTCTGGAGGAAGAATTTGGATTCCAAATATTGAAGTTACTTTATTTACAATGGCTATTATCCAGAACCATATGCTTCTAATAGTACCATCTATTGTTATATTAACTGCTGGAAGTCCCCAAGATTTTCCTGTTTCAAGTGGAAAATCTATGATTGGATATGAATGGCTAAAATCAATCTTTAAATTAACCTTTATGACAAAAGGTATGAATTTAAGCAATTTTTCAAGAATTGGTGGCAAAGAAAGATTCAAGCTGCTCAAATCAACTTTTATTTGCAAGTTTACATTTATTTCTTTTATTCCCAAATTTGTTCTATCAAAATATATTTTTCCTTTTGCTGTTGAATTGTGTATATGAGCAGCTATTTTTATTGGATTTTCTATTTCTTTTTCAAAATCAACATTTATTTTCAAATCTGCATCTGTCAATTCAAATTCAGCAACATATGTATCAGCAGTAACATCCACAACTTTAAAGTAGAAATTCCCTGACTTAAAATGAAATTCTACATATCTTCCTTCAACTTCATCTAAAAGGAAATCAATATTACTTATTTTATACTTCCAGTTCATTCCTTTTTCCCAAACTGGGACATCATCATATCCGATAAATTTGTTATTTTCTTTTCCAATTTTTTCCTTGTTTATTGTAATGGTTCCTATTCCTCCAACTTTTAAGCTTGGGTCGCCAAGCAAAGCCCATGATTCAATTGTTTTTCTATCAATATGGTCGTAATCAACGTTATCAACAATATTAATATAATCAATAATTGCTTGACTATGTATTTCTCCTAAATGTTCTTTTCCTTGAATTGCATAAGCATGGAAAAATCTTGGTTCTATCCACCCGCCCAATCCCATGGTACAATATTCATTTACATATCCATAACCATATCCAGTATATCCAATGGATGCTATCGACCCTCCATTTTCTTCCAATAACATCCAAGAACAACCATCATGTGGGTAATACTCTCCATGCCATATTGCTTCCTCATTTTTCTCTATAATATGTTGCATGGTTACATTAAATTGGGCATTATGGCATCCTCCAACTACTACTATAGGTAGCATATATCCATTGCTGTATTTCCATATATCAAAAACTGTAAATCCTAATGCAAATTCTTCTTCTGTTTCAGCATCTGGAAGGAAATTTCCCCATACTCCTGGATTTCCATGTCCTGAACAATAAATAAATCCTGCTCCAGTATTGAAAGCATTTACTACATCTTCATAATTCTCAAATTTTCCTGTAGATGTATATAGCTTCTCTATGCTAAATCCCTTACTTTCTAAATAGCTTGCAGCAACATCTGCAACTATTTCCCCTTCATAAACTCCTCTTTTAATTATTCCTGTTGTATCTCTTGCTGGTGGAGATGTATCGCCTGCTATCATAAAGGCGTGCTTAAACCAATTTCCTGCTTTATTTTCATAATTTATAATTTTATCTATAACAATATCAGCTTCCCAAGAATATCTAATTGGCAATCTTCCAACATATACATCTGGATAGTAGTCAATTTCATCTCTTTTTTCTCCATAATATGAAAATTCTGCAAATATTCCATTTCCATTTGAATCCCAATCTTCAAAATCTCCATTTGCATCATATATATCTGCATAATATAAATCTGAAGCATATCCACTTTCACTTATTCTGCTCCATGGTGGCTCTGCTTGATTGTTGCTTCTTCTTTCTGGAATATACCAATCAAATGTTTGTCCTTTTCTTCCACCTGCAAGTAAAACATATTTTATTCCATATTTTTCAATAGCATCTTTTATAGCCAACTTTATATCTTCTGCTTCATCTCTTCCATTATATTTTGGATATATTTCCTGAGTTGTTATAAGAATTGTTCTTATTCCTATACTATTTTTATGTTCTACTAACCTTTGGAATTGTTGCTCAAACTTTTTATCTGTAATGATTAATAAATCATATTCATCATTTTTAAATACTGGTTCAGATGGCAATTTATATTTTATTTTAATATTAATATTCTTTGGAATGTATATCGTATCCATTGCTGGAGAATATTGTGCATAGCATTTTATGTTTAAATAGATAACATGTTCCCAATCCTTCAAGCCAGCTCCTTTTCTTATGTTATATGATTCTTTTGGATAAAGTTCTTTACTACTATATATTTCTTCATCTATCCAAAAATTATATGAAAAATTGTTGCAAAGTGGAATAGGGGTTGGAGAAGGTTCTATTTTCTTTGGCAATTTATACTCTTCTTTATCTATATCTATAATAACATCTGTAATTTTTGTTCCGGCTGGGAAAGTAAATGTTTTGGTAATCATTGGTATAATTGGCTTGCCTGTTTCCATAAGAAATGAGCAATCTTTTAATTTAACAAGAACATATTCATTTTTTTCTTCAATTTTTGGTTTTTCAACAGAAATTGACCATTCTATTATGTCTTCATCAGCCATTGATAGCTGTATTGGCAAAACTAGAGTTGCAATACAAAATATTACTATTATTATTTTTATTTTTTTCATGTATAATGAATTAAATATCTTTTTTAATACCTTACGCTTTAAAATTTTATATCATTTATTCTTACTCCTTTTCCTTTTTTAATCTCACCAACAATTTTTGCTTCAACATATTTATTTAATATATCTAAAGCAATATCTGCTTCTCTCTTTTCAACTATTACTGCCATTCCCATCCCCATATTAAATGTTTGATACATTTCTTTATAACTTATATTTCCCAATTTTTTTATAATTTTAAATATTGGCTGAGGTTCAAAAGGCTCTTTTATATCAAAACAAACATTCTCATTTATTCTTTTTAATTTTCTCAACCCGCCTCCTGTAATATGAGCAATTCCTTTTATTTCAACTTCATTCCATAAATGCAAGATTTCTTTTACGTAAATTTTGGTTGGTTTTAATAATTCATATCCTATTATACCTATTTCTTCTATTTCATCATGGAAGGTATATCCGTTTTTTATAATGACTTTTCTTGCAAGTGTATATCCATTTGAGTGTAGTCCATTACTTTTTAAACCTATTATAATGTCTTTTTCCTTTATTTCCTTAAATTCTTTTTCTACTACTCCCAAACATGTTCCAGCTAAATCAAAACCTTTTATTATTTCCGGCAAAGTAGCTGTTTCCCCGCCTATTATTTCAATTCCTGCTTCTTTTGCTCCCCTTTTTAATCCCATGGCTATTTCTTTTGCTATTTCACTATCCATTCTTTCCATTGCTAAATAATCAACAAATGCCAATGGCCTAGCTCCTAAAACTAGGCAATCATTAACATTCATTGCAATACAGTCAATGCCAATAGTATCCCATTTCTCCATTTCATTTGCTACAATAATTTTTGTTCCAACACCATCTGTAGATAGAACGAGTTTAATTCCGTTCAATTCTATCTTTTCTTTTTTTCCAACAATTTTTAAAATTGTTGAAACAACTTTTTCTTCTTTATCTATATCTACTCCTGCCTTTGCATATGTAAATTCCATGGTAGTAAATAACTGTAAATTAATAAATATTATATAATCAATTTTATAAACTAAAAGCCATCATAAAAGCTGTTGATAAAATTATTGCATATTTTTCTTTTTTGTTTTCATTTTTCAAAATTTCTATTTTTTCGGGTTGGCAGTGTCAAGAATTCAAAATTTAAAAAATAAGAAATACCCCTCCTGATGCA
>CAZDCH010000057.1:0-8470 GCA_964503915.1 uncultured Thermoplasmatales archaeon | reverse complement strand
AAAGCCAGGTGCTCTACCTAGCTGAGCTACAGGCCCTTCCCCCTCCAAATAATAGCTCTAATATAAATTTTTTTCTATCATCTTTTATGAAGCCGCCGGCGGGATTTGAACCCGCGACCTTCTGATTACGAATCAGACGCTCTACCACTAAGCTACGGCGGCTTTATATAAAATTTTTATAAAAATATAAGAATTATGTTATATTCTTTCATAAGCTTCAACAAAAATTTTATATTTTCCATAACCTATTAATTTAATAACTAATTCCCATTCTCCTTCTTCGGGGTTAGCAAAATAAATAAAATCATTATATGTTTTAGACTTAGCTGTTGTGCAATAGCTTTTACTTACATTTTTGATAGGTGTAACTATAGTTAGATTTAATTTTCCTTGACTTAAACCTTTTATTCCCAATGGATTGGAAAAATTAACTTCAATATAAATGTGCAAATATTTTGTTCCATCTTTAATAAAAAAAGGATAAGAACTAACTTTTGCTAAATCTGCATTTATCATGTCGAGCCACTTAAAGCTTTCTTCTCGATCAACTTTAACAACCCATTTATATTGGATAGGTTTTTTAAAAAACTCAACAAGTTTTTCATACACTTCCTTTAATCCAACACATCCCGACAATAATGGCAAAATTAATAGTAAGGTTGCTATAAAGATTTTTTTCATTGGCAGTTAATAAAATTTTATTTATTAAAATTTGGGTACAAGATATAAACTGCCTCAAAATTCTTGAAATAATAAAGTAAAGTTTTTAAATACTTATTATATACCTTTTTTACGTTGTTTTAAGGGGATAATTTGAAGTATACGAGATTTGAAAAAGCTCGCATAATTGGGGCAAGGGCTTTGCAAATAGCAATGGGCGCACCATTACTTATAAAGCCTCCAAAAGGAATAGTTGATCCAGTTCAACTTGCAATAACTGAATTTGAAAAAGGATTAATACCCATTACTGTTAGGAGAAGAGGAAAACTTATAAAAGGCCCAGTTGTATAGCAAAAAAATAGGTGGTATAATGCAAGAGAAAAAATTGCTGGTTCCAGAAGAAATGTACATATCATGTGGGGCAGAGATAGGAACCCAACAAAAAACAGCTCATATGAAACCATTTATTGCAAAAGTTAGAAATGATGGGTTATATTTAATAAATATTGAAGAAACAGACAAAAGGATAAGATATGCTGCAAAATTGCTTGCAAGATATGAAGCAAATAAAGTAATGGTTGCTGCAGTTCGCCACTATGCAAAAAAGCCAATAACAAAGCTTGCTGAAATTTGTGGATTTATTGCACAACCGGGACGTTTTTTGCCTGGAACATTAACAAATCCTTTATCAGAGAATTATCATGAAGTTGATATACTGCTTGTAAATGACCCAATAGGAGATAAACAAGCAATGTCAGAAGCAATAAAAATTGGCATTCCCATTATTGCGCTATGTGATACAAATAATGATACTCGTTTTGTTGACTTAATAATTCCTGTAAATAATAAAGGAAGAAAAGCATTAGCTTTAACCTATTGGCTTTTAGCAAGAGAAATTTTAAAAGTTAGAAACGAAATTAAAAGCTATGAAGAATTTAAATATACAATAGAAGATTTTGAGGCAGAGCTATGATTCTTTCTAAAAATGATACTGTTTTAATTGTAATAGATTTTCAAGAAAAGATGTTACCTCATATAGAAAATAGAGTAGAGATAATAAGAAATTCAATAAAGTTGTTAAAAGCAGCAAAAATTTTTAAATTGCCAATAATAGTAACTAAGCAAAGAAAGCTTGGAAAAATTGTTGATGAGATAAGAAAAGAAATAGAACAAGAACCAATAGAAAAAATTGCTTTTAGCTGTTATAAGGAAAGTAAATTTGTTGAAAAGATTAAAGAAATTAATAGGAAAAAATGCTTGCTTATTGGTATAGAAGCACACATATGCATTTTACAAACAGCTTTAGATTTATTAAATGAGTATGAAGTCCATGTTGCAATAGATTGTATTGGCTCTAGAAAAGAAAAAGATAGAGAGATAGCTATTCAAAAGATGGTTTTACATGGTATTATACCTACGACAGCAGAAATAGCAATATATGAAATGCTTGAAACAGCTGGAACAAAAGAATTTAAAGAAATATTGGAAATAATAAAATCATTCTAGCATCATCCTTTCGTATTCCTTTAAGTATTTTATTGACCTTTTTACATCTGCAAATAATTTTTCTGCTTCTTGAATATCTTCCTTTTTAATTTTTTTCCTTTTATTATGATTTGAAATATTAGAAGCTGGAGCAATCAATTGAACAGCATATCTTAAAGAAGATTTTTCTCCTATTTCTGTTAAATAATTTAGCGCATCCTCCTCTATTTCTACTTTTTCCTCCTTAATTCTTATTTCAAGAATTTTTTTAATTTCTTCTCTGCTATAGGGCTTTGTTGTTATTATCAGCAATCTATCTATTAAATCTAGAGGAACTCCGTGAGGGGCTTTTAAATCTGTTCCCCTTATTTTTGCAATACCTCTATTTGATGCAAGTATTATTATAGGAGCGAGTTCAGATTCCATTGCTCTATTTAAAAAAGCAAAAGCTTCTATATCAAGCATATGAACTTCATCAATAAACAATACTCCTGGAATTATTTCTGCCCTTCCTTCATCAACCCAATTTTTAACCATTTCATCTACTTCTTGTCTCGTTTCATTTGTTATTTCTTCTTTTCCTCCAAAAAATAAGCTAAAAAAGCTTCCTCTTCTTGATGTAGCCAAATCTAAATCATGCAATGAAACAACATATACAAATTCTTTTTCTTTTGCTATGCTTCCTTCTGGAATTTCAATAGGTTTTTCAGAAGTTAAATCTAAAGCTTCTTTTTTTAATACACTTTCCGTTTTTCCAAGTTTTACTATTCTACCAGAATCAGCATCAATTTGTATGACATCTCCTATCTCTACTCCCTGCTGAATTAAATATTGAGCAAAAGTTTCATCTACTTTAAACTGCTTTTCTTCATCCTTTGTTTTAAGCTTAATTACAGCTGATTTAGGAATTTGTTGATATGGATTATATGGATGTGGAACTTTGTTTATTTCCAAACTAACAACTTCTCCCTCGTAAATTTTTCTCATTTCATGAATCCTTACTCCTATTGCTTTCCTCATTGCTTGCATCAAAAATTCTGTTTTTTTCATTTCAGCTGAATAAATTTCAGAACCAGAAATCGAAACAAAAGGTACATCTCTACCAAGTTCTTTTGCTATTCCAACTGCTATAGCTGTTTTTCCTGTGCCTGGCGGGCCAGCAAGCAAAATAGCCCTTCCTGCAAATTTTCCTTTTTTTACCATATCTACTATTATACCAGCTGCTTCTCTTGCTTCAATTTGTCCAACCAATCCATCTCCAATTGGTTGTGCTTTCAATCCATCCAATCCTAAACCAGTAATGTGGGAATGACTTCCTATCCTTTCAAATCTTATTTCCTTCATTTTCATCACCTATTAATTTAAATATTATTTGTGTAAAAATTTTATTTTTGCTAAATTTTCCATAAATCTTTCTTAGCTCTTTTTCCAAATCTCTTTTTCTTTTTAATCCTTCCATTAAAATATCTTTTTTCCTTATTTCATTCCATTGAATATGGCGAATATCAATTATTTTTGCTAATCCAATCTTTTCTCCTCCTGCAACTATTTTTACAATTTCATTCTTCTTATAATTTTTTACCCCTATTCTAAGAGTTGCTATTTTCTTCCCTTTTTTTAACATATCTTTGTATTTCTTTTTGAAATTCAAGCACTTCATCTTTATCACCATAAAATTCGAGAATTATTTTTTCAACTATTTTTATTAATTTATCCTTACAATTTTCTTCATTTAACCCAACAATCTCTGAAACTCTGTCCCAACTTTTGCATTGTAAACATTTAGCCAATAAAAGCAATCTCTCATTTCTACTTAATATATTTTTTTTGTTGCTTAAAAAGAAATTGTAGGATAGTTTAAATAAACAGTCTTTAACAGTTTTATATGTTAATCCAGCATGCCATATATATGCCAATAATCTATTAATCTCGTTTTCATCCAGCTCTAAATCATTCTTTTCTCCTTCATAAGAATCTAAAATCATTAAAGCTATGTTACTGTTCAAATCTCTCAATGGCTCAATAAGCCAATACATAAACCTTTTAATAAATTCTCTTCTCATCCATTCCAATTCCTTTTTAAAATCTTCATTTAAAGGCTTTATTACTGTAACTGAAAATTCAGCACTAACCTCATTTCTACTAGTTGTCATATGCATTGGTAAAAAGCCGTTCTTCATCCAAAATTTTAATAATGCAATTGTAGCACCAAAACTTGCCCCAACATAATCTATTTTCATTTCTTTTGCTTCCTTTATTACTTCTTCTAACGCCTTTGTTCCTATTCCATGCCTAAATAAATTTGGATGAACTGCTATTCTTACTATTCTTAATCCTTTATATTTTCCATATTTCTTTTTCCTATAATGTCTAACCATTAACTGAGGGATTACATTGCCAGGCAACATTGCGCTTTCATAATATAAACGATTGCAATCTTTTTTATCCATATTTCCTTCTAAAGCAATTTGCATTGAACATATGATTTTTCCTTTATAACTTAATGCTCTTGCCATTTGATTTGGAGCATCACATAGTATTGCTAAATCATTTGGATTATTTTTATAATGGGCTAATATTAATATTCCAAAAAATTCTCTTAATTTCTTTTCTTCTTTCAGAATTTTTTCCATATCAAACCTTTCATATATAACTTCATCTATATTCATTTCTTTTATTTCTGGAGCTTCAGCATCTAAAAGTAAAGTATCAAATGCCCATTTTTCAATTGGATCGTTTTTGCTATATCTAATGGGTTCGTTCATTTCAAATTCGTATAATTGCATTTTCTTTTCTTTTAATCTTTTTAAAAACCTTATTGAAAAACTCCTTCCAGCACCTTCGTATCCATGTATAGTTGATGAATAAATTACTCTATTTGATTTTTCTAGAAATTGTAATAAAATATTTGGAGGAATAGAAGCAGCTTCATCAACAACAATTATATCTGCATATCTTTCTATTGCATCAATTGGTTTTTGATAATCAATAGTAGCATTTTGAACGGAAATTTCAAAAATGTCTTCATTTTTCATTCTTTTATTTATTTTATAATTCATTCTTTTCCATAAAATTTCAGCAAACCTAAAGATTTCTTGAACATTTTTAATATCTGGAGCAACAAGCATTACTCTCATACTCCTTTTATATTGAAGCAATTTTTCAATTAAAGCTGGTAAAGCTATTCCAATAGCACTCGATTTTCCCCTACCCCTATTTGCTTTCAGTACAACTGTAGTTATTGGATTTGGTTTTTCAATTAGATTTTCGAGCAATTTTATAAAATTTACTTGGTCTTGGGTTATTGCAAGTTTATATGCCAAATCATTAAATTTTCTTTCACTTGGCAAAACTATTTTTTTCTCTTCTTCTTTTATGCTTCTATAAAATCCTTTTTTAATTATTTTTCCATCTTCAATTATTGATATTCCATGATGCTTATTCAATTTCTCAACAAACCAAGGAATGAAATTCTTTCTTATATCTTGTTCTTTAAAAGGAGGAGTCAATATTCTATAATGATATCTATTAAGCATTTTCTTCCATTCTTCTAGATATGGAGTAATTAAAAAAATGAGCCCCCCTCCCTTTACAATTCCATATAACTTTCCTATATCTGATGGTTGAAATGAATAATATATGTCTAAAATCAACAAATCATATGTTGTGCCGAGCAATTTTGCTGAATCTTTTAAATGAAAGCAATCTATATTGCCTATTTTCATTTCTGGATAAGAAAGTAATGCAATTTTACCTTTAAAATTTGAAATATACGAAAAAATAATATTATAGCTTATTTCCCTATTCCCAGCTAATACAATCATCCTTCTTTCATTGTATCTCTTTGCTTCTTTTTGCAATTTTGAAATGTGTTCTATAATTTCCATCCTTTTCCATATAATAGTTTCAAACTTAAAGATTGCTAAATCACTTTTTTTAAATTACCTACTTTTGAAAAATAAAGGATTTCATCTGCTAATGCGTATATTTCGAATTCATCTATATTTTCTTTTTGCAAAATAGGCGATAAGTAATCCTCATTTGTTGCAGAAGATATATCTGTTCCTGTTGCTAATGGGCTTAGAGCTGGTATTACAATTATTTTTTTGCTTACCATAAAACATGGTAATTTTACTAAAGCCCCAACTTTATCTCTTAAATGTAAAGAAGGATGCTCATGACCCATTATTATTCTTTTTCCCTTTGCTTCTTTATGTCCATGAACAATCTTAATACCATTTATTTCAAATTCTTCTAAAACAGGAACATTATATTTAGAAGCAATTGTTTTTAGAAAATTATCATGGTTTCCTCTTATTAATAAAACTTTGGTTTTTTTAGATAAAAAGTTCAATATTTCCCCAGCTTCATTCCATTCTTGGCGGAGATTTTTTCCAAATTCGTGTTTAAAATCACCATTTACAATTAGTAGTTTTGGCTTATATCTACTAATAATCCTTTCCAATCTTTCTATTAAAATTTCTTTTTGATAGCTTGGAATCATTGCTCCTTCCCTTCTTAATACTCCTTCATATCCTATATGTAAATCTGCAACTATTGCTATTTTTTTATTTGGAATAAAAACAGCAAAATCTTTTGTTATTTTTATTCCATTAATATCTATTTCATGCATTTTATCATTTTCATTACTTCTCTATGCATTTCTTTTATCATTTCCTTTCTATCTTCCATTAAAACAACATCTGTTTCTCCTACAACAACAATATTAAATGAAAATGGAGATGGCAATGGATGCTTTTTTATTCTTATTTCTATTTTTCCTTCTTCAACCTTTTTAATATACTTTTCAGCATTTTCTATATCCATTGAATCTTCCATTATTTCTCTATAAGTTTCTTTTAGAGCTGGAAAATTCCTATCTATATCATTAACAACTTTAAATAATATGGAAGCATTTCTTTGCTGTTTTTCAACGCTCATTTCATGGCCAAGATAATTTTTTAGAATTAATAAACTCCTTGTTGCAACATGTCTAAATCTTCTTTTTAAAATTTCTGTATTTTCTAGGGCTTTTTTCAAATCTTCTCTCATATCCTTTGTTTTAAATAATTCAATTATATCCTTTTCGCTTATTTCCTTTTTCCAATCTGGATATATAATTGCAAATCCATTATCTGTAATAGCTATTCTAACATTAAAACCAAATTTCTTTGTTATCCTATAGGCAAAAATTCTTGATAATGCTTCATTTGCCTTTCTACCTACTAAAGTATGAAATACTATATGTCTATATCCATCTTTTTCAAAAACTTCAACAACTATTCTTCTATGATTAGGAATAATAAAATGCATTTGTTCCATAAAATAATTTTTTATTGCTCTCGCCGTTTTTTCATCAATTTTATAATTTCTGACTAAATATTTAACAACATCTTTTCCATCATTAATCAATTTTTCCATTTTTTCCCTAAATTTACCTATTTCCATTGCTAAATCAAAGCTTAATGGCAATTGTTCAGAAAACCAAGATGGAATGGTAGGCGATGAATCGGGGCGCGGGATAACAAATATATTCATATCTCTTGAGCCAACAAATTCATATGTATTTCCTGCTAACACAAATATATCTCCTTTTTTCAGCCTCTCTGCAAAAGGTTCTTCAACTTTTCCAACATATTTCCAATCAGTCGTATAAACTTTTATTGCAACCTCATCTGGAATAGTTCCAGTATTTAAATAATAAATTGGCCTCACCATTTTTCCTCGCCTTCCAAAAATTTCTTCTTTTTCATCAAACCATATTTTTCCATATACTTTTTTGTCCTCCAATTCTTCATATTCTCCCGCCAGATAATGAAGCAATTTTAACAAATCTTTTTTTGGTAAGCTTTTATATGGATATGCCTTTCTTATTAAATTTAATGCTTCATCAACTTTCCATTTCTTTTCTATTGCCATTCCTACAATATGTTGAGCCAAAACATCTAAAGCATTTTTAGGAATCTTTACTTTATCTAATCTCCCTTTTCTTGCTTCATTTGCAAGAACAACACATTCAATTAAATCATCTCTATCTAGAATAACTATTCTCCCTTTAGAAATTTCATGCAAAAAATGTCCACTTCTTCCTATTCTCTGTAATGCCCTCGTCACACTTTTTGGCGAGCCCAATAAAATAACTAAATCAATATATCCTATATCTATTCCTAATTCAAGGCTTGTTGAAGAAACGACGCATTTTAGTTGCCCATTTTTTAGGCGTTCTTCCACGCTTAACCTCACATCTCTTGACAAAGAGCCATGATGGGCTTCTATTTTTCCTTCTAAATCTTTAAATCTGCTTTTTAAATGAAATACAACTCTT
>CAZDCH010000056.1:0-8517 GCA_964503915.1 uncultured Thermoplasmatales archaeon | reverse complement strand
TAAATTGCATTTACATGGAATAGTGATTAAATTCCAACCCTGTAATAAATTAAATGTAAATGGAACGGTATATACAACATTTACTATTACGACTACGCTGCCTCCTCCTCCATTTGAATCAATATAAAGATTGCAGGAATGGTATCCTTCATATAGCCCGGTAGTATTGATATGTACATTTATTACATCATGTTCCCCTGTTGAATTTCCTTCTGTTGGATAAACATCTACCCAATCCCAATACTCATTTATGCTATAATATAATGTTCCATTTCCAGCATTCCATATTTCAAATTGCATAGTAGCTTCCTCTCCTACCAATATATCTCCAAAGTTTAATGTATCTGGACTATATGCTAAAATTGGGCCAACAACTATAAACATTACAGTAAATGTACCATTTCCTCCATTTGATGTAATTTCAATCTCACCTATATAATAGCCGGGTTCTAAGCCAGTAGTATTTATATAAACAGTAACTGTATCTTTTTGGATTGGGCTACAAGAACCACTTGTTGGATAATATGTAAGCCAATCATATTCATCGCTTAACTCCCATTCTAATATTCCATCTCCTGCATTCCATATTTCAAAAGTTGTCTCATATGTCTGATTTTCTTCAACAGCTCCAAAATCATATGATGTTGGATAATATGCAAGTATTGGACCACAGGGAACATATAGCCATACTCTAAATGCACCGCTTCCTCCATTTGAGCCTATAAAAATATATGCCTCATTGTGTCCTTGTAGTCCAGTTGTATCAACTGTTACTGTAACAACATCATGCTCACCAGTTGATGAACCATTCAATGGGCTACACCAAACCCAATCATAATTTTCTTGTAAATGCCAGTCTAATGTGTAATTTCCGCTGTTCCATATTTCAAAAGTTGTCTGATATGTCTGATTTTCTTCAACAGCTCCAAAATTATATCCATGTGGATAATATGATAGCTCTGGACCGCCTTCTAGCCCTCTTATCTTTACTGTTGGATCTCCAAATAGATTTGTTTCATAATAGCACCATCTCATGCATGCTTCATTTATCCTATATGCATTATCTTCTTTAGAATCATGATTTGCTTTTCCAACTTGATAATAATTTTCCCCATAAACAGCATCCCAAAACTCACGATCATATCTTTGGGAGGGACCATCTGTACTATAACCAGCGCCCCATCCATAACGAGCATTCCATACTCCCCCAAATGCACCATGAGCTGTAACTGTCCAATGTTCTGCAATGCAATCATTATAATCAAAAGCTCCAGCATCGCATCCTTGAGAATATGCAAACAGATACTCTGTATTTGTTAAACCATCTACATCAGAATTATATAATTTCATGTTATATGTCTCACTTGCATGTCCAATATGATTAATTATATGAACTTCATTATTGTTTATCCTGTTTATTAGCTCCGATTTTGGCCAATTATTTCCTTCCCAATCTCTATCATATAATTTACTTATGTTATATACATCAGATGGAAAGCCAATTGTAAAATAGCCATTTGCATCTGAATAATTTACAAATTCATCTTTATAATTTCCTCCCCATTCAGCAACTCCTCCAAATCCAAGATATTCTCCAACTAACAAAACATTAAATATGTATTCATGCTGTGTTTCTTGATATGCAATTGTTTTTGAAACAAAATTTTTCATCTCATCTATGCTATCTATACAAGCTCTTCCAACATATACTTCTGCAAATAAATCAACATCATTTCCATTTGGTCCATCTGTTGGCTCACCCCACCTTCCATCCATGTCGCTATTATAACTTCCATCTAAACAAGCATAATATAAATCTGATGGCATATATGTAGTGTAACCTCCTGCTGTTACATACAAATCTCTCGCTGGAACTACTGTGCTTCCTGAATCATCATCATCTCCTCCCAACAAAACATATTCTGTTCCCCAATTTAAATATGCATGTCTTATGAAATTCCTAATTTGAGCTTGTGTATCATTAAAAATAGCATATGAAGTATTCCAATAATTTGGATTGCTTTTAATATCCTCAACAGTTACAACTATTGTTGGTATTCCATGAGAAGTTCTATAGTTTGCTAAATATCTAAAAGTATTTGTGCCAGAAACATTGTACTCTTCTGTTGTAATAATTACAAATTCATAATACGGTCTATCATCTTTTATTGGATATGTAAAAACTTCATTGGGATTATTCACTTTTTTAATAACTTCATCTCTATCCTTCTTTAATCCTCTATATAATTCGTTTACTTCATTTGTTTTTTCCGTATAAACTTTTAAAGTAATTTTTTCGTAGAAATAAATTTCTTTTAGCTTTGGAATATATTTTACTGGATATAAATTTACAATTAATATTTGATAACCTCTAAACCAATATATTCCCACCTTTTCATAAGTAGATTTTGGGAAAGGTTCAATGGAATTATAAATGGTTTCATTTAAATAAGGAAGTTTTGGCTCCTCACCAATTATATGTGGCTCAGGCGTTGGCAAAACTAATCCTTTTCCAACCCATTTTTCTTTTTCAGTTATTACTTCTATATTTGCTAGTTCTGTTTTATATGGCAAAAGAACATATACTGGCTTAATTGGCAAATATGGTTGTCCAGGATTTCCGCCATTTGAAATAGAAGGCATATTAATACGGATATATTCATTATCTTCTATCCTTATTTTTTCTAATTTTGGCTTGCTGAAATAAAAGTTGAATACTATTTCTTTTTTCTCCTCGCTTTTTACTTGTATTGGTATTGCTAATAAAGAAATACAAACTAAAACAGCCACAAATTTTCCTTTCATGCTCAAATTATGTTTTTTTAGTATATATGCCTTTTGATGTAATTTCTTCCTCAAATTTACCATATACTTTATAAACCTTTTCATATTATCACCTGCTAATTTTTTGCTAACAATTTATTATCAATTTAATATAAAAACCTTTCGTTTTAAAAATTAAAAAATAAAGGGAAGAAGTATTTATCCTTCTCCATGCCATATGCTTGATTCATTTACCCATATAAAGATTCCCATTCCCTTCTTTATTTCGAAGTCAAATTGTTTTGGAGAGACCCTTACAATGTATGCTTCAAATTGTTGCAAGCTAGCATTCCATTTACATACTAGCATACAGCCAGTTATGTTTTGCCCTAAAGAACTAGCTGTTGTTGAATTTTCTTTAAACCACCCTATTAAATTCCACCCTATATGCAATGGAACAGATACAGTTTCAATTTCCCTTCCAGCAATTGTAAATATTGATGCATTTGTAACATATACAAAGTATCCTACTCCATCTTCTATATTAAAATCAAATTCATCTGGAGAAATTCCAACTAGATATGATTGATATTGCTGAATGCTGCTATTCCATCTCGAAATAATTGTACAATAGGGTATCATGCTTCCTAATGTTTTTGCAGTATAATAGCTTCCAACAGGAATTGTAATTAAATTCCATCCTGGAAGCAATGATATGTTGGCTGTTGCAAAGTATCCAATAGATAGATATAAAGGTAGTTCAATTATTGCTTCATCTGGGTCGTTGCTACTAACCATTATATAATACTTATTTAATCCCATATCTAATTGGCTGGTATCGATGCTCATGCTTAAATCGATGCTTTCATTGGGCAAAACAGTGCCATTTCTTGGAGTTATATTTATCCATTGTGGCTCTGGAATGTATTCAAATATCCATTCTTTTCCAATTCCTGATAAAATGTCACATGCTTTTACTTCATTTTCTCCATCTGTATCAAAATCAGCAGCAATAACGCTTGATAACATACCTTGGGTTTCGGTAATTAAATATACTTCTTCATATCCTGTTCCATTCCATCTTACTATATGTATATTTTCTGGGCCTATTAAAAATTCAAGTTGTCCATCATTATCAGCATCTCCAATGGCTATGCCTTCTATAATATTTTCTTCTCCAGCATAGTTATGATGCCATACTTGTTCATATTCATTTCCATTCCATTTGAAAATATAAGCATCTGTACTATCTAATCCAATTCCAATTTCATCTAATCCATCTCCATCTAAATCTCCACATGCAACACCATATGGATGAGCAGGTAAATTATCTGCTACAACATCAGCTACCCACTCTCCATTTTCATAATTTAATGCATATACTGTGTCTACTCCAGCGCATGCAATAACTTCTGTTTTTCCATCGCCATCTGTATCTCCGCTCCATACCATTGGGCATTCTGTTGCTTCTCCACTTCCCCATGATATTTCTGGCTCAAATTCATTTGATGTATTGTTCCATGCTAAAGCTGTTACATGATAGCCTGAAGATGAAGGTGGATCATTTGCTATCAATACTTCAACATCTCCATCATCATCATAATCACATGCATATACGTCGTATGCAAAATCATATCCTACGCCAGTATACCAATCTAATTCTGTCAAATTATTTCCATCCCAGTCATATGCATGTATACCATCTTCTCCACTATATTCCCATGAAACTACAAATTCTAAATCTCCATCATCATCTAAATCAACAACACATGCTCCAGATGGTACATTGTACCATCCTCCAGAATATGTCCAGAAATATTCCTGTACATATGTTTCTTGTTGAGCATCATATGAATAAATATAAGTTCCTCCACTTCCATATCCTCCCATCAAGAACTCATTTATTCCATCTTCATCTATATCTCCAACTGGCTGAGCTAGCTCTGAATGGCCATTTCCTCCATGACTATGTGTCCATTGTAAAGTAAATCCATGTGGGAAGGAAATTTCAAATGATAAGTTGGTTTCACCATAATTTGCAATTGATAAGGTATCAAAAATTTGCTGGCCTGGCGCGGCAAGATAATTTAAATTTAATGGAGTTATTGATATATCTGGGGGATGTATCTCTTCTCCTCCTCCGAGCCAATCTAATACTCTTTGCATAACTGTTGTCCTATCATACATATTGTTTATTGCTTCAAATCCAAATGAGAAATAAACAACTCTATATGTTCCATTGTATTTTATTCCTCCATAATATGGTGAGTCTTCATATTTAAAGACTGGTGTTGCATTCAAAATTGGATATATTCCTGAAGGCCAATTTTGATTATTTGCTCCATCTCCAGTTGCAATACAAATAGTTAAATTATCTCCAATTGGGTCTCCTTCTATTCCATTCAATGTATAAATATTTGTGTCATCAACTTGATAGTCTGCATGTAAATAATTTGTATAGAAAGGATCATCATGTATATCATAACCAATATCTTGTCCAGTTATAAATAATCTGCCACCATTATCTAAATATTCCGATAAAGCATCTGTATCAACAGATGTTAAAGTTGTTGACCAATCATCTCCAGTAAACCATACAACTGCTGTATGGCTAGCCATATATGATGGAGATGGACACCCTTGCATTCTATCCCAATATTCATAAACATAACCAGCAGATATTATTGCATCTTCAAAATAGGTTTCATAGTTATCGCCAACGTCATCATCAACAAGTAAAATGAAGCCTTTTGCAAAAACAACATTTATATCTATACTTCTTTGATTATTTCCTTTATAAGCTTCTCCAACAACATCTGCTCTTACTGATATTGGATATGTTCCTTCATATTCTGGACTCCAAAGAAGCGTTATTTCTTCTGTTTTTTTCGCTTGGATTAATACTGTTATTGTATCCATAATCGTATTGTTTACTATTAAGCTTACATCTACAATTTCATCTTTTTTGCCCAAATTACAAATATTTGCTTTTATTTTTGTAGTTGTATTTACTACTCCATATAAAGGAGATTCTATTGAACTAACTGCAACATCCGGTCCTGCAACAACTATTTTGCTTTTTTCATTATCATATGTAATGTTTTCCTCTACTCCAGGAATTGTTACATTAATTGTAACAATATACCATCCTTTAGAAGGTGTCCATGCAAAGCTTACTTCTTCAAATGTTTGACTTTCAAAAAATGGAATAGTTGTGCTATCAATTTCTGTTCCATTTACCCTAAAGCTGACTTTTACATTTGTTTCATTATTCTTTCCATTATTTACAATAGTTGCATTTACATATACTGTTTGGCCAGGTTCAACATGATCTTCTACTTCCAATTTTTTAATTCCTACATTGTGCTCTGGCAATTCAGGGGGCTTCAAAGTTTGAGCAGGGTCGCCAAATAGCAAGCAACCCTCAATAATTGCTCTCCAAGTTCCATATGAAGGATCCCAATTTATTGTTGGTGCTAATGCATCTTTTGTATATGCTTGTATTCTTCCAAGTTGCCAATTAATTGGGCCTCCGCTTTTGCTCGTATTTAACATATAATCAACAAAAAGTTTTTGCTGTAATGCACTGCTAGAATTTGTTGAATAATAATTTCCCCATCCATAGCATGTATTGTAAACTACTGCAAAAGCCAATTCTGTATCATTATGGAAGAGCATTGAATGTAATACTCCATCATCTGCAGCATCCATGTCTCCACAATGACAACCATAATCATGTAAAAAGAAAGGTTTTGTATTATGATATTCTGCTTCCCAAGTTGTATCATATACATCTAATGACATGTGTTCATTTGCGTGAGCAACCCCCCAAATAATTGTACATAAATCGCTATTAATTGCATTTTTCATTCCTTCTACACCATCTCCCATCCATCCCTCATTAGGTGGCTCTGAAGTATGAAGTTCGCTTGTATTGAATTCAATTCCAGGATTTTCTTCATTCCATGTATCATAACCATATAAAAATCCAAGCCAACTTGGCCATGGCCCATCTGAATCTGGATCGGGGCCAAGCCAGTTATCTGTTCCCCATAAAGTAAAATCCATAAAATCGTCTCCTTCACATAGCCAACCTGTATCTCCTGCATAAGAAGCAACATTATCTAAATAGTCTTTTTCTAATGAATCTGCATAATAAAAACTTTTAGTAAGCCAGTTTGAAACATCAATGCCCTCATCACATGGAATACTTCCAATAAATAATTCTGAATATAAATCAAAGCCGCTGTCTCCTTCTTCTCCCCAATCATTATCCATGTCATCATTAAATGTACCATCTAAATTACTCCAATACAAATCGCTATCAACATTACTTTCATATGCATAATCCATTTCTCTTCTTGGAATAGATGCTGGGCCATCATCATCTCCTCCTATCAATATGTATTGAGTTTCCCAATCCATATACGCATCTCTACAAAACTCTCTTATTTTTGCAGCTGTGTCATTAAATAAAGGCGTTGTATTCCAATAATCTGGGCATGCTTCAATTTCTTCTACAGTAACCAAGGTTGCATCCAATCCTTCTGCTTCTTTTCTTTCTATTAAATCGCTCCAATTATATGCTGCTTGGAAGCTTGCTAATGATTCGCGAGTTATTATTACATAGTCATAATGTTCTGATGGGTCACATATACCTCCAGGGTATTCTTCCCTTGTTCTAGCAATATAAGTATCTACAACTTCTGGATTTATAACCAATTTTCTAACCCATTCCCTATCATCTGGATTATTTCTAAAAAATCTATTTACATATCCAGTATATTTCAACTTTATTTCGACTGTAATATTTGGATAATAAAATATTTTTCCTTCTGCTGGCCTATATTTTATTGGATATAAATTCAAAGTTAAAATAGCATATCCTCTACAATATCCAACACCAACATATTCATACAATTTTTTAGGTATCTCATCTATAGAATTGTATAATTTTTGGTCGAAAACGAATTTTGGCTTTTTATCAAGCAAATCATTTATTGGAACAGGTTTTTGATAAGGAATTATTGGCTTTTCTTTTAAATCAATTTCTAATTCAATGCTTTTCCCATATACTGTTATATTTTCAATTTCCTTTCCATATGGCAATAATATTTTTGTTCCATGTACTGGTAAAGATGGCATTCCTTCTATGCCAGTACAAATGCAATCAAACATGCTTATTTGTGTAAATGTTTTTCCTTCTATTTCAATTTCTTTGAAAACTGGCTTTGAAAAAGAAATTGTATATTTCAAAATATCTATTACTGGAGGAACCCCTTCTTCCTTTCCTTTTATTGTAGGAAATACTGCAATTGTTAAAATAACCGCTACTAAAAAAACTTTTATTCCTTTCAACTTCATTTGCTCACCATTATTTTAAAAAAAAGAAATATATATTATTTTCCTAAGTTGTATGTTAGCATCCGTGCCATATACTTTCTTCATTTGTATAGATAAATATGCCCATTCCTTGCTTAATTTCAAAATCATATTCTGGAGGAGATATTCCAACTAAATATGATTGGAATTGTTGCAAGCTAGCATTCCATTTTGAAATTATGCTACAATTAGTTATATTTTGGCCAAGTAAGCTAGCTGTTGTTGAATTTTCTTTAAACCATCCTATTAAATTCCATCCTATATGCAATGGAACAGAAACATTAGAAATGGGCAATCCACCTTCAGTAAATGTTGTGTCATTGTTTACATAAACAAAGTATCCTATTCCTTGCTTAATTTCAAAATCATATT
>CAZDCH010000055.1:0-8617 GCA_964503915.1 uncultured Thermoplasmatales archaeon | reverse complement strand
CGATTTTTCCCATACAAGCTTTTCTAAATTTCCAAGCAAGGAATATATAAAAGAATATGTTGAAAAGAAAGATAGGATGGCAATAGAGCAGATTTTAAATTTAAATGCTAAAGGATTAATTGAAAAAGTTGAGAAGCACAATATAACAATGTGTGGATATGGAGCAGTAGCAGCTATGATTGAAGCATTAAAAGGAAAAGCAAAGAAAGCTAGATTATTAAAATATGCTACTTCCTATGATGTTGAGCCGGGAATGTATTGCGTAGGATATGCTGGCATTATTATTGAATGATTATTTCTTTAGTGCTTCTTGGATTTTATTTTGTAATTCCTCTATTTTTTCTTTCAACCTACTTTCTTGACTTTCTAACGTCTTTTTTCTTATTTGCAATGTTTCCTTATCGTCATTTAATTCTTTAATAAGTTTTTCTTTATTTGCTCTTATTATTAAATTTCCAACAGATTTATACACTTTAGCTTCTTCTTCTATTTTATTTAGCTCTTCAAGAGCTATTTCAGTATCTCTTATTTTTGCATCTATTTGCAACCTCTGTTGAACAACCATTTCCAATTGTTGTTGTAATTGTTGCAGTTGCCTAAGCTGATTTTGAACTTGTGGAGGTAAATCTTCAAATTTTATTGCCATAAATTACTATAAATTATCTATTTATATGTTTATTCATATATGCCATGTTAATGTCATCAATCCATATATTCATAATATATTTCAACTGGTTTTTCATATTTTATTAATCCAAAGAAAATTTTTCCATCTATTTTTCCTTTTAAGCAAATATAAAATTCCATTTTTTTAATTGTTTCAATTATGCTTCCAGCAATTTCTCCATAATATAAATATACAAAAACACTCACATTTTTAAATGCTTTCGCTGGAATATTTACTCTTCCAAAAGATATATTGCTAATAAAAACATTTAGAATAAAAACATTTAAATCGCCATTTAAATCTTTAATTCCTCTACTTTCATTATTTATTAATTTTATACTAATATTTAACTTAATACATTTTAACGATATCTCTTCTATTCTAACGCTATTTATTTCTATTTTTATGTTCTTAATTGCTTTTATATCTTCATTTATATTGTATAAAATAAAGGCTGTCAATGAAATAATTAAAATTAAAGCTAATAACTTCATTTGAAATCGAACAAGCTTTTTTGTTTAAAAGTTTTTGAAAATTTCTTATATTTTTCCAATGCATTCATTACTCTATCTTTGCTAAATTGATGTTCATTACATAGTAATTCAATAACTTCTTCTTCATTTACTTCATGCCATTTAATCTCATATTCTTCATTAATCTCTGGCTCTAAAAAAATTTCTCTTATTTCTTCATAATTCTCAATCTCTTCTATTTTACCTTTCCTAATTAAATTTTCTATACTACCATATTCTTTAATTAAATTCAAAGCTTTTTTTGGACCAATTCCCTTTATTCCTTCATTAAAATCTGTTCCAATTAAAATAGCAATATCAATTAGTTGTTCCCTCGTTATATTATTTTCTTTAAGCAATTTTTCAAGGAGAATTTCCTCAGGAGGAACTTCAATATAAATTTGTTTATCTGGAAGCTTCCTCTTTCCAGTAACAGCCAAATTCCTTATTAATACATGTGAGCCAAACAACAAGCTATCAAAATCTTGAGAAGCAACTGCATCTACATCTCCTCTTATATTCATATATGCTGCTTGCGCCTCCCCCTCGCTTTTGGCATCAACATATGGTATTCCTAAAGCATTTAACAATTTTTTTGCTTCTTCCACTCTCTCTTTAGTAATGCTGCTCGTCCTTTTTGCTTTTTTCATTGCTTCTTCAATATCTCCCATTTCCAATGCAATAATCCATTCTTCCATAGCTTCTTCTCTTATTGCTTTTCTTTCTTCCAATGTTTTCATTTTGAAAGGATGAGGCTTACCATCAAAAACATAAATTGGCTTAATATCTTTTTCAACTAAATTTGCTGTTCTATATAATAAGCCAGATAAATGAGATGTTATCCTTCCTTTTGCATCTTTTAAAGGTGTTCCATTCCTTTGTCTTATAATAGATAAAAATTGATGCATTGCATTGTATGCATCGATAGCAATAACTTTTCCTTTCAAATCATTTAGGCTTATTTCTCTTGCTTTTATCAATGGTTTTAAGTCTACTCCCATCTTCTCACTCTATTCCCATTTTATCTCAAAAGTAAACCAATCAACTTTTTTATTTTCAACCAATTTTTTGATTTTTTTCTGCTCCGCGCTTAATTTACTCCTTGCAGATTTAAATTCAACAAAAATTATTTTATCGTCTTCAAATTGTATTCCATCTATTGGCGAGCCAATGAACCTAAATTTTTTTGCATTATATGGATAATCTTTCATAAAGGGGGCAAATTGCTCCGTTATTTTTCCATATAAAGCAGCCATGCTTTTCTTTTCCTTTTTTAATGGAATTGCTATTTTGCTATATACAATTGCTATACCAAGTAAAAATCCGAAAAGTATCCCAATTATAAAAATCCAAAGCAACATTAACGGGTCCATTTTATTCTATATTTTATTAGATATTTTAAATTCTTCCATCCATCTTTCCATGATTGTAATTTAGCTTTTCCTTTTCTTTCATATAAGCAAGATGGTATTTCTTTTGCTTTTATTTCTCTATTCCTAAACATTTCTATTTTTATTTCTTCTGAAAATGGCATTCCATCATGAAATTCTTCTAATGGCTTTATTTTTTCTAAAGCTTTTTTCCTAATAATCCACATTCCTGATTGCGAATCTCTAATTTTAATTCCATATAAAAGGCGTAAGGTTATCGATAAAATTAAATTACCAAAAAAATGTTTAAATGACATAGCTTCTTTTGCTAAGCCAGCAAATCTATTTGTTGTAATAAAATCTAAATTTTCTTTTAACATTAAATCAATATATTCATGAATTTTATCAAATGGATATGTTCCATCTGCATCTCCTGTAACAATAATGTCTCCATTTGCTTCTTTCAATCCAGTTTTATAGGCTCTTCCATATCCTCTTCTAGGCTCAATTATTACTTTTGCTCCTTTTTCCTTTGCAATTTCAACTGTTTTATCTGTTGATTTTCCATCTACAACTATTATTTCTAAATCCATTCCTCTTTTTTCAAATTCATCTTTTTTTATTGAATCTATTGTTAGCCCAATACCTTCTTCTTCATTTAATGTTGGTAGCACTATGCTAACTTTTATTGATTCTTTCATTGATTTACATATACTCATGCCTTAAATTTTTTTGCTATTTCGGCTTTTTAAATGACATCTGCAACAAAACTATTTATAGAAGAATATTTATTACATTAATGCAACTTAAAGATATAAAGGGGATTGGCAATGTTTATGAAAAAAAGCTTAAGGAAGCTGGGATTATGCAATTGGAAGATTTAGTAAAGAATGACCTAAATGAAATTTCAGAAAAAACGGGCATAGGTATAACAAAATTAAAAAAATGGAGAGATGAAGCGAAGAAAAAAATTGGATATAAAAAAGCAGATATAATTGAGGATATACAAAAAATTTCTTTTATAGAAATAAAAGGGAATAAAGCAAGGGTAAAAATAAAAAATTATTGGCATGAAAATGTTCCTGTATATAGAGATTTTAAAGAAAAAATGGAAAATGAAATAGCAGTTTATGTTGGAAATAAAGTAATGTTGTGGTTTAATGGAAAATGGCATGAAAATGTTCCATATAAGAGCCTTTCAGAAAAAATCGGTTTTTTTGAAAAAATAAAAGAATTGTTGAGAAGGTGAAAAAATGTTGAAAATAAGGTGGCATGGGCATGCGTGTTTCGAGATATCTAATGGTAAAGTTATAGTTATTGATCCTCATGATGGAGTTTCTATAGGAATTCCGCCTCCAAAAGTAAAAGCAGATGTTATTTTGATAACCCATGACCATTTTGACCACAATCAATCTAGAATTGTTGAAAAGGAAGATAGTATTATTGTAAAGGAAAATAGAGAAATAAATGGAATAAATATTGAAGTTTTTAAAGCATATCATGATAGAGAGATGGGAAGTAAGAGAGGGGAAATTAGGATATATAAAATTGATTATTATGGAATAAAACTTTGCCATTTAGGAGATTTAGGGCATATTTTAGATGATGATTTGGTGAAAAAAATTGGAGAAATAGATTTACTCTTTATTCCAGTAGGAGGGGTATTTACAATAGATGCAAAAGAAGCTATAGAACTAATTAAAAAAATGAATGTTAAAGTAATAATACCAATGCATTATAAAATAGAAGGACTTTCATTACCAATAGATAGTATTGAGCCTTTCTTAGATAAGATTGAATATGAAATAAGACATGTTTCTAATGAAATAGAAATTGAAAAGGAAGACTTGCCAGAGGAGAAAGAAATATGGATATTTAGCTTGTAACATGTAATGTACATTAAATATTAATTGTAATGTTACATTAAATCAACCTTTCTTTCAATTTCCTTTATTTTTTCTTTTTTCAATAAATCTTTAAATTCAAATAAGTTCAATATTGATTTATTTCCCTTTTTTTCAATAATCCTATCTACTTTTTCTTCAATTTCTTTAATGTTTACTTTCTCAACAACTTCTCCTTCATTTCTAAATACCAATTTTATATTACAAAATGGACAATATCCTATTAGCTCATTACCAACAAAAAATTCTTTTTTGCAATTTGGACATATTACTAGCATGGTAATATAATAAAAAAACTATTTAGCTTTTCCCTTATTTGCTCTTACGCTTGGCCTTATTTTTTCTGCTCCCTTACCCTTATTCCTTAGCCCTCTCGATTTTCTTCCTGCAGATGTTTTTCCCCTAAATACTCTTCCTTTCTCATTGCATATCCAATTTATATCTTTATCATTTACTATTGCAGGATGACTCCTATCAACCAATATAACTTCATAATAATGATATTTCCCATCTTTACCAACCCAATAAGAATTTAAAACTTCCATGTTTGGATATTTCCTAGCTGCTCTTTCTTCAGCAATCCATTGTATAGATTTTTTAGGAGTATATTTATTTACTCCCATTTTTGATGGCTTTCTTCCTTTATTTGGCCTCTCTTTTCTTCTCCCACCTTTTCTTACTCTAACCCTCACAATTATAAAGCCCTGCTTTGCTTTATAGCCTAAAGCCCTCGCCCTATCTAGCCGTAAAGGCTTATCTACTCTAACAATAGCTTTTTCCTTTCTCCATTTAATTAAGCGATGCCATTGCAGACTATTATAAGATACGTCTGGCTTTTTCCATATTTGACGCAAATAATGATATAATCCTTTTGCCATTTGAAATTGTAAAAGAAATTGCTATATAATTATTTTGCTATTGTAATGATGATAACTTATCAAATGATTAAAGATTTAGAAAAATTTTCGAAATATTGGTGGGATGAAAAAGATGAAAAAGAATTTAATGAAATAAAAAAAGATGTTTTTAAATTGCTTATATTTACCATTCTCTCTCAAAATACTTCATCAAAAAATACTTTTCAAGCATATAGGAAATTAAAAAATAAATTTCAAATTTCTCCAAATGTATTGGCTAATGCAAATATAAAAGAAATTGAAGAAGCAATTAAAATAGGAGGACTTTATAGAATAAAAGCAAAAAGGATAAAGGAAGTTTCTAAGGAAATAGCTAAAAATGGATTAGAATGGCTTTATAAAAATAAAGAAAAAGCAAGAAAAAAATTAAAAGAATTGCCAGGTATTGGGAACAAAACAGCAGATGTTATTATATCTTCCATTTATGGAAAAAGGGAATTTTTTGTAGTAGATACTCATATGCGTAGAATTGCAATAAGACTTGGAATTGTTAATGAAAGTGCTAGTTATGAGGAAATTCAAAATGCTTTAAAAAGAATATTTCCATGGAAAGAAATACCAAAAGAAAAAGAAGAACATGTATTAGCATTATTTTGGCTTATGGCAAAACATGTTTGCAAACCAATAAATCCTGAATGCAATGAATGTATTTTAAGAAATAATTGCAAATTCAACAATAAATTTTATAAGTAGTTAGCAAATTAAAGGTGGGGGTAAAAATGATTAAAATGATAAAAAAGATAAAAAAGATAATGGAAATAAGGAAAACGATAATGAAAGTGATGATATTTCTTATAGGTGCTTTATTTTTTAGCTCAGTAATTGGAACAAATGTTGGAATAAATGAAACAAGCAAAATAAATGACATAAAATTTATAGAGAGAAAATACTATTTTAATGAACCAATTATTTATGAAGATAGTAGATATACAATTATTTCAATGGAAAATATGAAATATACAATGCATGAAGCTGAGCCAATTTTACCTTATAAAGTAGAAACATTTAAATTTCCAGTAGGAACAAAAATAAATTTAGAAGTAAAGGAAGGAAATGTAAAAGAATATAAGTTAAAAAATAAAATAGAACCATATCCAATGTTTACTTTATTAACAACTAAAGGAAAATTGGTTATAAAGGAAGGAGAAGCATATAAAAATGAAATGTATCCAGAAAATTGGGTTGATTACAAAATATCTGTTGGTTTATATAATGGAGAAAGAGTAGCAATTTTATCAGTTTTTATGTATCCATGTAAATATTATCCAAAGGAAAATAAAATAGAATATACAGATTCAATTGATTTAAAAATAAGATATGAGCTCCCATCCACTCAACTATTTACAGCAGATGAATATGATTTGCTTATTATATGCCCAACTCAGTGGAAAGAAGAAATAATGCAACTAAAAGAACATAAGGAAATTCATGGAATAAGAACTTTAATTGCAACATTAGATGAAATAAATAATCCAGGAAGAGATGAAGCAGAAAAAATAAAATATTTCATTAAGGATTGTATAGAAAATTATGGAATAAAATATGTTTTGCTTGTCGGAGGGAGACAAGGAGGAATTTTGAAAGAAAGATGGATTATGCCAGTGAGATATGCATATTTAGATGACCAATCAAAATGGGAGACAAGATATCTTAGCGATTTGTATTTTGCAGATGTATATAAATATGAAGATGGCGAGATAAAATTTGAAGATTGGGATTCAAATGGAAATGGAATATTTGGAGAGTGGAAAGGATTTACAAGAGATAAACTAGATTTGATGCCAGATGTTTATGTTGGCAGACTTGCATGTAGAAATAAAATGGAAGTAAGAATAATGGTAAATAAAATAATAGAATATGAGACAGGTAGTAAAGGAGAATGGTTTAAAAGAATGGTTGTTGTTGCAGGAGATACATTTCCACAGACTGGAGATCCATATTATGAAGGGGAAGTTAGCACAACAAAATCTTTAGAATATATGGAAGGATTTGAAGGTATAAAACTATATACTTCATTAGGCACATTGAAAGGCCCATCAGATGTAATAAGAGAAGTGAGCAAAGGGTGTGGATTTTTAAATTTTGAGGGACATGGAAATCCAATGAGCTGGGCAACTCATCCTCCATATGATGATGAAACTTGGATTGGAGGATTGATTGTATCTGATATGCCAAAGTTGAGCAATAAAAACATGTATCCAATATGTATAGTAGGAGGATGCCACAACAGCCAATTTAATGTAAGCTTACTCAATTTACTCAAAATAAAGAAATTGTATGAAACATACTATAAGTCAGAATGGAGTCCAGAATGCTGGAGCTGGTGGCTAACAAGGAAAATTGACGGAGGAGCAATAGCAACTATTGGATGTACTGGGCTTGGATATGGATATGTTGGAGATTATAATAAAGATGGTATACCAGATTGTATACAAGGATTGGGAGGATGGATTGATATTGAATTCTTTAGGATATATGGACAGGAAGGAAAGGATATGCTTGGAGAAGTTCATTCTACAGCTATAGCAAATTACGTTATTAATTTTCCAGTAATGAAAGATGTTATAGATTGTAAAACAGTTGAAGAATGGGTATTGCTAGGAGACCCAAGCTTAAAAATAGGAGGATACTAACTAATGCTAACTCTAACTTCTCCCCTTTATTTTTTGATAAAAATTTTTTAAATAGTATCTTTTTATAATTATGTTTAGATTGTTACTTGCCCTGTTAACTTTGCCATCCTTAATCTTACCCATATTTTCATATATTTATTTTAATCAATTAATGAAATTGGTTAAAGTAAGAATTGGGAATTTAATTGTTGCTGCCTCTTTTATTTTGCTAACTGGATATATATTTTTCCTATTACCTTGGATTGTAATTGGCGATGATATTATAGAAATAAGAATATTTTCTTATTATGTAATTTTGTCTGGCTTAATAATATTGATTTATAGCGTAATAAAAATGTATTTAGATTGGAAAGAAGTGATCAAATGAATGTATTTGTTCCATTAACAGCAAATTTATTGCTTTCAATTATTGTTTTTTTAATTGCATTAAAAGTATATGGAATTTATAGAAGAAAATATATAAAATGGTTTTTAATTTCTCTTTTTTTGATACCATTCATATTTATTTTTTCATATTTTGAAATTTTTTTATTTCCAAAATATAGCGTTTTAATTTATCCTCTACTCATCATATTAATTGAAGTCTCAGCCATAATTGCACAAAGAAAACTCCT
>CAZDCH010000054.1:0-8689 GCA_964503915.1 uncultured Thermoplasmatales archaeon | reverse complement strand
AAAGAGGAATGGGCATATTTATCTATACAACAAAAGAAAGCATATGGTATGGCTAGAGATTATCAAAAAAATACTTTAAATTTTCTGCTGCTTCATCAGGAGTAACAATTTTTTCTTCTCTTCTTCCTTTTTTTATCCTACTAATTATAAAACCTATAATAATTCCTGAAATAAAAGCTATTACAACGAAAAATTCATCGAGAAAATTTATCTTTTTAATTTCATTTTCTTCCAAAAAAGCTTTCTTTAAGTTTTTTGATTTGAAGCCTTTTGCTAAGCACAACATATTTGCAATCATGCTAGCATATTTATAATAAACAAGGGCATCTTTTGCATCTTCATTTTCAATGCTTTTTCCAAATTCATAATAGCTAACTGCTAAAATTGGCTCAATGCTTATATTTCTTGCTTTTTGAATTGCATAGCTTGCTAATTGACTAGTTCTATCTAATTTATCTTTTACTTCTTCAATTTTACTTATTCCAACTAATTCTATCGCCAAGTTTGCATTTGCAATTGCTTCCAAAGAATTAAACAAGCTTGAAGCTGGATATTTCTTTTTCTGTTCAAAAGCTTTTTTGAGCAAATTATTCGCCATATTTACAAATTCTTTTGAATAACCCGTTTCTTTTGAAAGTATATCTGCATATGATATAATGCTCTGTGCATAGTCGTAATATTTATCTGCAATTGCTTCAATCCATTCCTCGCCAATTTTATAACTTTCATTAAATTTTTTACTTAAATTTATCCACCAATAAACTGTTTTACTTCTTTCTATAGCATAAGCTAAATAATATAGGTAATCTAGCTTCTCTCCACTTTTATTTAAATATTCCATTGCTTCCAACGCTCTTTGCTGAGCTCCTCCTATACATTGTAAGCTTACAAGTCCATTAATTTTGCTATTCTCAGCCTCTTCCAAAGCTTTTTCGGCTTTTTCCTTTGTTATATTATAAATCTCATTTATGCTTGTTCCATTATAATATTTACAAGCATAAATAACAAATCTTGAATTAATCATTGATTGAAATGCTTTACTTATGCTGTAGTAATAAAATGCATTTTCATATGCCAACTCTGCATCTTTCAGAGCATTTTCTGCATCATCCAATCTATTTGAAACAACTCCTCTTGGACTATAAAACCAAGTGCCAATAGGTATTTTCGATTTTTCAAAAGAATTTTTAGCTTTGATATAGCTATTATTTGCCTCTTTTATTATTTTTTGATTTATTGGTTTTATTATTTCCCTATAATAATTGGCAGTTAATATCGATATATTTGATTTTTCTTCTTCAAAACAATAGCCAGTAAAATATGCTAATGCTTCATTAATATCTTCCACTTCTTTAACAATTAATCCATATTTTTCATACAATTCTTTAGAAACATTTATTGGTATAGGGTAGCGATAAGTAACCCATCCAATTCTCTTCTCAACTATTTTATAATCAATATTTTGTCCTTTTGGAATCAAAAAATATTTCATACCAGCTTTCCCTGCAGCTTCTCCTTTGGCAAGAATTCCTCCAACTGGTCCTATGCTTCCATCTGGATTTATCATACCAGTCATTATCACCCCATCTCTTGCTTCAATATTTTCAAGTAAACATATTACTGCTATACACATTGTTGCCCCAGCTGAAGGGCCTCCAACAATTGGAGTATCGGCTTCAATTTTAAAGAAGAAATCATATTTACTTATATCTTTTCCAGTTAGCATGCCAGCAACATCAACAGCAAGCTTCGCTGAGCCTTGCATATCCAATTGAGTTAAAGGAGTAGTTATAACAAAAATGTTGCCAGAGCCATTCATCATTGTAACATTTATTTCTGTTAAAACCCCAAAATAGCTCCCATTTTCAGCTTGAGCTACTGCAGGAGCATACAATGTTATGCTACGATAATATACATGCCTTTCCCATTCATTAACTGGAATTGCTGAAGCAAAAGGCAACAGCAAAACCAAGAATAAAACAATGATTCTTTTCATAGAAATATGGAAAAGGAACTCTACTTAAATTTTGTTGTGCATTCTTCGAACATGCTAATGGCAATAAGCCCAACAAATGTACTTTCACATTTTATTCCTTAAACCATTTCATAACTGCAAAATATCTTTGCAAAATAGTTGCTATGCCTGCTATAATGAAATAAAACATTGCCCATTCCATAAAATAGAAACCAAAGATTTTATTTATTATAAGAAATTGGATTATGCACGCAATAAATAAAATTATTATTCTATCTGCTCTTCCAAGTATACCAGAATATACTCTTTTATAACCTACTGCTTGAGCTTGAGTACCTAAATAACTTACTAGTAGCATAGATGCCATAGCTATTATACCTATCTCCTTCTCTACCCATTTCGATGCTATTATTCCTCCAATAATAAAGACATCTGAAAATCTATCTATGGTATGATCAATAAAATCTCCTCTTTTATCAGCTTTTCCTTTCATTCTCGCTATTTTGCCATCAAGAGCATCAAAAAATCCATTCATTAAAATGAAAAGAGAAGTAGGTAATAAAAGCCATTTTCTTTCGAAAGAAAAATAGGCTGTTATACCAGCTATAATTGCAAATATGAAAGATAAATAAGTTAATAAATTAGCTTCCAAGCTTATTTTCCTTGCTATTGGTTCAAGAATGCTATCAGCTTTTTGCCTATATTTATCTAACATTTTCAATCAACCACTCACTCCAATCAATTTTTCCATATGATGGGGGAGGTATTTTTTCAATAATTTCTTCCACTTCTTTAACTATTTCTTCAACACTTTTTCCAGTTGTATCTATTTCCCATATCTTTTCATGCTTTTCTAAAGCTCTTTCTAGTATAATATCTAAAGCTTCTGCTTCTAAATTTTCCTTTATCTTTTTTTCATTCCAATTTTTGGCAGCTAGTCTTTTTTCCAACTCTTTTGGATGGCAACGTAGCAATATAACTCCATCTACGCTTAGCAAATGGCTTAAATGGCCTTCTATTATTAACAAACCTTCTTCCTTTATTTTTTTAATGTATTCATCCATTGCTTCTTCATCAACTATTTTGCTTTTTCTTTCCTCATCATATCCAATAACAAAATCATCCACAATTTTTTCTAAACGAAGCACATTATATCCTTTTTTCTTAAGCTCTGCAGCAACTTTTGATTTTCCAACTCCCGGAATTCCAGTTAAAGCAATTTTCATATTTTAATCAATTCAATAAATTCATATGGGTCCTTTCCTCCATAGAAGCAATAATGTATTTTTCTATAATTTTTCTTAAACTCTACTACATCTTTTTTAACCTTTGATGGCTCTTCCCTATCTATCAAAATTCGTTTGAAAAATTTTGCTACTTCTTCCATTTCATCCTCTTTCATTCCAAGCCTTGTAATTTCTTGCACGCCCAACCTTATTCCAGATGGCCTTAAAGGATGCTCATCACCAGGCACCATATTCATATTTGCTATTATCCCTCCTTGTTCAAGCAGTTCAGCTGCTTCTCTTCCTTTCTCTTTCTCAACTTTAAATAAAATTTGATGAGATTCTGTAAAGCCATAATCTTTTCCAAGAACATTAAATCCTAAATTGTATAAAGCTTCAGCAAGCTTTTTTGCATTTTTTACAATTTGCTCAGCATATTCCTTACCAAATTGTAAATGCTCTGCAAATGCTATTGCTTTAGCTGCTACATGATGCAAGTGATAAGAAGAAGTTACACCAGGAAAAACAGCCCAATCCAAATATTTCATTTCTTTATCTTCTTCCTTAGTTTTATCTGCAAGAATAATGCCACCTTGCGGGCCAGGCAATGTTTTATGAGTTGAGCCAGTCATAACATCTGCTCCTTCTTTCAATGGCTGCTGAAATTTGCCGCCAGCTATTAAGCCTAAAACATGGGCAGCATCATATATTACCTTAGCTCCAACTTCATGAGCTACTTCTGCCAATTCTTTCAAAGGCGTTGGAAATAGAAAAACGCTTTGTCCAAATAAAGCTAGCTTTGGCTCTACTTGGCGAATAAGCTTAATAGCGCCATCAACATCTATATTCATTTTTTCTTCATCAAAAGGATAAAAATGGAGTTGCAAACCACGTAGCCCAGCAGCACCCCATTTTCCAAATGATATATGTGCACCATCTGCAGTATCTAATACTGTTACATTGTCACCTGGAGAAGCAAATGCTTTGAATATAGCCATATTGGCTACCGTGCCAGAAGTAGGGCGAACATCTGCATATTTGCAATCAAAAAGTTTCTTTGCAAGTTCAATAGCTTTACTTTCTACCTCATCAAAATATTTACATCCTTGATAATATCTATTGCCTGGGGTTCCTTCAGCATATCTTCCATGGAAATCTGTTACAAGCATTTCTTGACATAGAGGAGATAAAATATTTTCAGATGCTATCATGGGCAAACATTCGCCAAACAACTCACTATTTTTCTTTGCCATTTCCCTTATAAATAAAGCTTCTTTATGCCATTCCATGAAAGGAAATGGAAAGGGAAATAAAAATATAGTGGGCGAGCAATTTTTAATGCTTAATCAATTTTTTACCGAAATAACTATTATGGTTCCATTTATATTGATAGCAGTCATTTCGCCATTTTTAATCATGCAATGCTAAAGAACTTTGAAAAACATTTATTTCTTTAAGATAACCCTTACTCCACTAACATTTGTTTTGGGCATAAAGTGCTGGCAGATATGCCAGTTGAAAAATGCCCTGCAAAAGCATTTAAACCGAGAAAATAACATCTCTTCTTCCTTTTTTTATTTATTTTATTCCCAAATTAAATACTATTATGTTTATACTATCTTCTGCTTTATTCTCCATACCATCATATGCTATAACCTTTATCTCATGCCTTCCTATAGCTTTTTCATTCCATTGCCATCCATAAGGAGTATCAGTATCTATATACCTCAGTTTATCATCTACATAAAATTCCACTTTTTCTATTGCAACATTGCTAAAAACATTTGTTTCTATAGCTATCTTTCCTATTACAATTGTTTTCCCAATTCGCATTATTGGCTTATTAAAAACATAAAGCAATCCCTTTTTTGGTTTTATTATTTCTATAGATAAAAATGGCATCTTGGAAATTTTGAAAACCTTTGTTTCTTTTGCATTAATGTAATCATGAATGGTAATGATGCCATTTTCATATTCATATGAAATGTTAGCTTTAGAAAGCATTTCCATAATGAAAACATCTCCTTCAATTCCTAATTTATTTGCTTCTATTGCAATTTCATATTCTTTTGCTATGCTATCATTATTTCTAACTGTGAAATAAACAGCGCTACCATTTCCAAATCTTTCTATCCATACTCCATTGGTTGTATATGCATGTGTTATAGGCCGCCATCCTGCCAAATATAATTCATCTAATATTGGAATAATTTTTTTGTAGATAGGGCGAGCTTTCTCATAATTGCAGTTAGCAAAGAAATCATCTTTCATTAACGGATATATTCCATAAAATAGGCTTTCATTTATGTATTCATATACATAAGGCAAAATTACCTTTCCATTTTCATACATTTTGTTGCATTGATACGCTGCTAAGTAGCGATGATAAGCCATGCTCCTCCTATAGTTTAACTCAATATCATTGAAGTTCCATCTTGTTAAAGAGCCCATTTCAAATGGCATCGCCGCCAAATAAGGAAAGCCAAAAGTTGCTACTCCCATTTCTACACAATTTCCTGTAATTTTCGCATGAGGATAATTTTCCTCGAGGCATGCTGACAAACTTTTTAAATATTCCATCATTGCAGTCATTCCATGTATGCCTGGCTTGAAATTGTTGGGGCTGTAAACAAGATAATCCACATATTGGAAACGAGAGGCATTGGTATCGATGTATCTACACATTTTCATAAAATTATCAATTTCTACTCCATCTATTATGCCGTTATATTTCTCAGCATTTTCAAAAGCAAGTTGGATAACATTGAGCATCATTTTTGCAATGCCGTTTTGTAATTCTGGCAATGTATTTAACGGAATCCTTGCCACCCATGCGTTTGGCATCCAATTTGGTCCCCTTAAAATTTTTCCTAAGATAATATCGCCATTTATATCAAGCATTGTAGAATTTTTTGCTGCTATAGCTTTCATTTTGACAAAATAGCTTCCATTTTTTGCATAATAATCAATTAAGCTCATAAATTCATCATAATTTGGGCAAGGTTCATTTATTCCTTGTAAAGAAGCAATACCAATTTCAGTTGGCAGGGTATATTCTGCTACATAAATATTCTTTGCATTGTATTCTGGAATTAATTTTGCTTGATTTTCATTGTGGAAATGCCCCTGTATAGCTCTTATTCCAAAGTCAGCTAGCTCATGGCTACAATTTAAAAATTTAATATCGATGCTTTCTTCAAAATATTCTGGGAAGAATTTATAATATCTTGCTAAAGCGCTTCTAAATCCCCAGCATTTATAAATATAGATGGTGAAATTTACTCTGTTATATTTTGCTAAAGGTGTTAGTCCAAAGTTAAAAGATATTCCAAATTTCTTAGCATAGCTATCATAAAAAATTCTGAAGATGCGAGGCTTTGATAAAGGAATAGCTATAGCTATGCCAACATTATTTGTTATTGCTGCCATAGGATATGGAGAAAGAGGTAAATAGCTGCTCTCATCAGCATTTACAACTAGCTGGTATATTCCATCTGAAATTTCTCTCCAGTTTCTTATATCGTCCCACCATTTCCATTGAATGGCATCTATAGGCAAAAGAAAATAGATATTGATTGCTTTTTCTTTTTCATTTCCTTCAATTTCTCCATTTATTTCTACATATTTTCCTTTTGATTCATAAGTTGCTGAAAATTTTAATTCTTCAAAGCTTCCTTCATAAATAAGTTTATCTCCTTCTTCTTTTAGCCTTCCTTCTATAGCTTTTATTTTTGTTTCTTCTGGCATTTCATATAGGCAAATATCATCAAACCATGCAGTATTTTCTTTCATACCAGGAACACTATTTTCTTTTGGACCTGTAAAAACTAAAGCTATCTTTGCTTCTTTTGCTTCTGAAGGCGAGATAAAAATTTTTGAGAATTTCTTCCATGATTTTAAAGTATAATGAATTTGCAGTTCTTCCTGGCCAATTTCATTTCCTTGAGCATCATAGAATATGCATATTGCATGCATTGAAGTGCTCCATCCATCTTGCAAAAATCCGAAATCATTTTTTGCATATAATGATAAGCAATATTCAACACCTCCTTTTATTTGAATGGGCGAAGAAATGCATGCCATTTTATTTGATTTTTTAGAGGCATAAGAAAACATTTTTAGGGAGAAGTTGCCAGAATGAGCATCTCCATCTAGTGTTATGTTCATTTCTCCTTCTATAGCATAATATTGCCATCCATCAGCAATGCCATCAGCATTTATTTCAAAGCTTGGATTATAAACTAAATTTTCTATCTCATAATCAGGTGTAAAATCTCTTATATAAAATGGCAATGCTTCATATCCTATTTCTTTCCCATCAATTTTTATGCTCGTGATTTTCCCATTTTCATTTAAAGTAATTTGCAAGCCATCATCTGTTGCAACAACATATTCATTTAATGGATTTAAAGAATTAAATGGAAAATTCATTAAAAGAATAGGCATGAAAATAGCCATTAACCTTTTCATGAAATAAAATTATCTTTTCCTTTATATGAATTTACCAAATTTCATCCCAAATTTATTCCAAATTGTCATTCCATCTTTCTTTATGAATTATTTCTTTTATTTGATCCTTCAAACGAGGAATATCTATGTTTATTATGTCCCACACAATATCCAAATCAATTCCAAAGTATGCGTGAATAAGTTTATCTCTTGTTTTGGCAATTTCTTTCCATCCTATTTCTGGATATTTCTTTTTTAAATCTTCAGATACATTTTTTACAGCTTCTCCTATTATTTCAATGTTTCTGATAATTGCATCCTGAGTCTTTCTATCTTTTATAAACATGTCAAAATTATAGCCTTCTTTATAGCTCAGTATGTTTTCACAAGCAATAAGAATATCCATCAAATAATCTTTATCGCTTCTTTTAGACATAAATAATCTCCCGTTTTATATGTTCCTTTATTTTATTTATTCTTATTGATTCTATACCAGCAGGGGTTAAAATATCAACTGGTCTACCAAAAAGATTTTCCAGATATACCACAAGACCACCAAAATTTTTAAAAGTTCCCATCCCCCTTTTAAATTCCACAACTATATCTATATCGCTACTTCTTCCTCCTTTGTCTCGTGCAAAAGAGCCAAATATCCCTATCCTTTTCACACCAAATTTCTCAAGATTCTTTTTATGAGCCTTCAAAAGCTCAATAATTTCTTCCCTATGCATTTTTATATTGCACCTCTATCTGATACTTATATATTTCGGTTTACATTAATATTTGCTTAAGAAATACTGCATCATCTTTTTTCATCCAAACACCACCTTAGATTCTTTCTCTATTTTCTTTATCAAATATGGACTAATAGAAGCTTTTGTAAGCAAATCTACTTTTATACCTAATTCATCTTCCAGTTCTTGTTCAATTCCAACTAATTCAAGCAAGCTTTTTCTTTCCTTAAATTCCACAATAACATCTAGGTCACTTTTCGGTGTTGCCTCTCCCCTTGCATAAGAACCAAATATCTCAATTTTTT
>CAZDCH010000053.1:0-8752 GCA_964503915.1 uncultured Thermoplasmatales archaeon | reverse complement strand
ATTCATTATATGAAAGAGCAAGAACTGGCTTATTTTTCTTAAACTTTGGCAAATATTTTAATGCTAAACCAGCAATAACTCCAGCTAGAGGTGCTTTATCTATATAAAAATAGATGAAATTTTTCTTTTCATATGGTTCCTTTCTTTCCATTTCCCTCATTTCTTTTCTTATCTCATCTCTATATTTCTCCTGGATTATATGTGATATATCAATTGCTTTTTTATCTCCTAAGCATAATGCAATTCCTATTCCAGCTTCATTTAATCTAGCACATGCATTTAATTTTGATGATATATCATATAAATTTCCAAAATATTTGCCATAATAAATTCTTTTTTTCCATTCTATTTCTTTTACATCTTGTTCAAGCAATTTTATAGTTAATGCTGATAACAATTTTTTTCTTTTTTCCTCTTCCAATTCTTCAAATTTTTTTTGTGGCTCAATGCCTAAACTTTCTAAAAAGGAAACTGAGGATTTATAAAAACCAGTGAAATAGGGCTCAATAGAATTTTCTAATGCTTCTTTTAAGTTCATCCCAACAAAAATATATTCATCTCTTTCTTCAATAAATCCATTTCCAATTCCATCCTCAACAACTTTTTTATTATATCCTATAAATGATTGCTTATCTCCAATTATTCCAGCAATAGCAAGTTGTGACAAATCAACATTTTCTTCATCAATTGCAACAGAAAATTCATATGCCATTGTTGAAGCACATGCTTCTTTACTTCCATCTAAGCCAAAAAAACGTGCATTCAAATACATTACATTTGATGGAGCTTCTTCTTTCCCTAAATGATGTTCCAAAACAATCACATTTTTTAAATACTTCATCTCATCCAAATAACTGCTTCCTATATCAGTAAATATAACCAAATCGTTTTCTTCATTTCTAATCTCTCTTATTAAATTTGGTTCTATTTTTTTAATTGAAATATGGAATCTATATCCAGCTCTCGCTAATGCTATAGCAACAATTGATGCAGATGCTATTCCATCTGCATCAATATGTCCAATTATTCTAATTTTCGTTTTTTTGGGCAAATTGAGCAATAAATCTGATGCATATTTAACAGCTTCTTCTAACTTCATCCATTATCACCTTTATTGCCATTAAAAATAAAGATGCTAAAGCAAAATAAAAGCCTATCCCAAAGCCCCAATTTGCTTCTATTCCTTTGCCAAACATGCTTCCAACAGTTATTTTTGCAAATTTATTCAATGAATAAATAAAGATTAATATAGACATTGAAAGGGGGATTAAGGAGAATTTAAATAATTTTCGATGCAGGGATAATGCAATAGATAATAAAAGGAAGAATAGGATAGCTAACAATGCCATTTTGAAAGCATTTGGTAAGAAAACTAATTTTCCATATGTTTCATGGAATTCAATCATTTTTGGAGGAAAGATATACAGAAATATTGAGCTTTTTGATTTAATGTTCCACCATGAAAAAATAATTGAAAATGAAATCAAAAAAGGAATAATGGATCTATATTTAAATTTGAAAATGATATAATAAATAAGGATAATGAGGGGAAATATAATTGGATAGATTGAAAATTTTCTTGTAACTATTTCATATTCCTCATTTGTTTTTACAAAAATTTCTCTGCTTGCAATAACTTTTCCATCAATAAGAATTTTTAATTTATAATCTGCTGGTGGAAGAAGATTTTTTTCAAATTCAATTCCATCTCTCTCAAATATTATTTTTGCTTTTATTGGAAATCCTCTTGAATCATATGCTTTAACTTTTACATAATATTCTGCTGGAAATATAATTTTAATTTCTTTATTTCCAATCATTTTAATAGTTTTATTTATCCTATAACCCTTATATGAAATAATTAAATTGTAAGTTCCTTTTGGCAAATCTTCAAAATAAAAAAAATCTCCTTTTTTATTTGCATAAATTAAAAAATCATTTGCAAACAAAGTAGGCGTTATGTTTATTCCCAAAGGTAAATTAAATTTATCAACTAATTTTAATTTTAAATAGTAAGTATTGAAGAAATATTTCCTGGTTAATTTAAAAAATAAAAAAATATTTTCCTCATAAATTGTTATTCCTTTATATATTAATTTCAATTTGTATTTATTTAAGGAAGGAGCTTTTAGTATAACTTCACCATTAGAAACATTTTCTGCAACAATTCCTTCTTTATAAATAACTGCTTTTACTCCCTCTTTTGTTTTAATTTTAATCTTTCCTTCGAAAGTGCAAAATATATGAATTTTTTTATTTTTGTTAAGCTCTACATATTTAAGCCCAATAAACTTTGATTTTTTACCCACCCAAAAAATTTTTACTATATAATTTCCTTTAGGCAATTTAAAAGAGATTCTTCCAAAATTTATTATTCCTTTTGCTATTAAATCATCATTCCATACTTCCGCTTCTAAATGTGGAATCTTTATTCCCATTAAAAAGAAAGATTTTCTAAAGTTAACAATTATGCTTAAATTATATTCCTCAACTCTTTTCCCTTCTTTATAAGAAAATTTTCTTAAATTTGCAAATTTTGAAAATGCCTCCGCCTCCTTCTCGACTTCATCATATTTTCCATAAAAAAATTCTATATTTCCTTCAAAATTTTTTATTAGGCCACTTTTGCCAACACCAATTCCAGCTCCATCTATTTCTAAGCCAGGTATACCAACTTCCTCTCTTTCAACAGCTGTTACTATCATTTCATCTATAGAAAGAATAAAAGCATAGGCAATTTTTTTATCATCAATAGATATCCAGGGAGGATTTCCTAGTATTACATTATCATTAGATGAAATAATCCATTTATCTCTTTTATTTTCTGGATTTGTATCAAGCTTATATTCTTCTATTCCATTTTTCCCATTAACATGTATATAGGGCAAAATTTCGCCCATATTTAATTCATTAATTGCTCTGCTTCTCGATTTTACACACATTAAATATGCATATGTTGCATTTCCATATAGTTGCTCATAAATTTCATGTTTCAAACTAACGAATAATCTTTTTTCTTTTAAAGGGGAATAGTAGTATGTATATATAGCAATTGTTTTGGCCTTTTTATTATTAGATATTGATTCAATCATTACCCTAACCATCAAATTCCCATCTACAACTATACTTTTTCTTAAAAGCCTTTCATCTGTTCCAAATTCTTTTGAATAAAAAAAGGCAAATGAAAACATTTGCTCCCAATTTTGCATTTCGAATTCTTTAGAATTGTCTTTTAACTTAATTACTTTATTCGCCATTTCAATTCCTAACACATTTCCTTCTTGACATATTCCAAATACTATTTCATCATTTTCTTTTATTGCATAATAATTTATTTTTGCAAAATATTTAGGAATAGGTTCTATATAATAATAAGCATCTATTACATCTACATGGTCTTCATAATTTTTTTCTTCTATTTCTTCTCCATATTCAATTAAATATTCTCCTTTTCCCTGATATAAAAACACAATATTACATTTAGATATTCTTTTTTCATTTTCAAATTTTAAGTTATAAATCTGGCTTTCTATTTCTTTTCCATTATATAAAATTCTTATTGAATGTTTATTCTCATTTATTGCATAACAAGGATTCTTAAAAAAAATTGTTAAATCTATTGGTTGATATTTCGTATAATCTGGCAAATTTATTTCAAATCTTTCATAATATTTTTTTGCATGAGATACTTGTATTTGAAGTATAGAAAATAATAGAATTATTAAAACGATTTTTCCCTTCACAATTTTTAATATCAACTATTTAAAATCATTTTCTCTTACACATATATGCTCAAAATAATTTGTATGGGAAAAATAAAAGAGAGATTTTATAAGGAGGCAATTAATGAATACAAAAAGAGAATCGAAAATTTTGTTAAAATAGAAATAATAGAAACTAATAAAATTGATTCAAAATGTGACTATAATATTTATTTGGATGAAAGAGGAAAGGAATTAACGTCTTTAGAATTTGCAAATTTTTTGAAAGATTTATTGTTACAATATAAAAAAATTGGATTTTATATAGGAGGATGGGAGGGATTGAAAGAATATAAGGATGCAGATTTTATTTTATCATTATCAAAAATGACTTTCCCTTACCAACTATGTAGAGTAATATTGCTCGAACAAATATATAGAGCTCTTGCTATTATAAAAGGTATTTCATATCATAAGTAAAAAATTTATAATAGAATTAGATATGCAAAGGATGAAAAAATATATTGCTTTGATTTTGCTAATAACATTAATTCCCATATCTCAATCTGGAGAAGAAAAGAGAAAAATCGAAGCAATAAAAATTCCTTTTCATTCTATTGAAATCGATGGTGAAATAGTAAGGGAAAAAATACTTTTTGAAAATATAATAAATAGGTATTATAATGACTCTCTATATTTTTGGGTATGTGTAGAAAAGGTGGAAATAAAAATAGGTCATTTCAGCTTAATACTTTATGCTGAAAATAATACAATTTCTCTTAATTTGAGTCAACAAGGCTTTTACATTTCTCCAAAAGGAAATATATCTATTAACTTAGAATATAAAATAAAAAATAAGTTTGAGAAAAAAATTGTTTATGATACAAAAGAATTGGAAATAAAAATAAAAACAGATAAATTTTTGAGGGGGAATATACCCTTAAAATATGAAAATGGAACATATTTCTCACTATTTGATCCAAAAATTGGAGAATATATTGTTATAGAATTTGAAAAGGAGAAGGAAGAAAATATTTTACCATTTGTAATGGGAATAATTTCCATATTTTTAGGAATTTTTATAATATTTTTAGCTGTTAGAAAAAGGAAATAACTAATCTCCTTTGACTTTTTCTAAAATAATAGCAGGACAAATTCTTTTTATACCTTCTATTCTCCCGATCTTTTTACCTAATATTTCTGAGAGTTGTTTTCCATCTTTTGCCCATATTTCCGCCATTATCATATGGTCTCCTGTAGATATATATACACATTTAACTTCTTCCATTTTAGAGATTTCTTTAGCAATTTCTAATAATTTTGTTGGTTCAACATCTAAGCCCAATATAGTAATATTTTCATATCCTAATTTTTTTGGGTCTATTATTGCAACATATTTTTTTATTATACCTTTTTCTTCCAACGCATTTACTCTTTTCCTCACAGCCCCTTCGCTGAGATTTATTTTTTTAGCTATTTCTGTATAAGGAATTCTAGCATTTTTTTGAAGTAATTCAATTATTTTTCTATCTTTTTCGTCTATCATTTTCAGAAATTCGTAATAAAATTAACGATTTTGCGTATATAATTTTTATGTGAAAGAAAGAAGTAATCCTACTTGCATTTATATCTAACTTGGCTTTTAAATTATGCTAAGATATTTTCCCACATCGCAATTACTATTTATTTATCAATAACTCATTTTATATGCTTCCTTTCGCATTAAAAATTAAATTTAATTTAATATGGTATAAACATTGAAACTTGCGCCTCTCCTTTTATATTGCTATTAACCATTATTGGCCTAATCTTTATGTTTCCAAGTTTCTAAATAAATAAAGAGAAAAACCTATTAAGCATAGATGATTTGAAATATAAAAATGTATATTGAAGAAATTTTGAGAGAATATTCTTTAATAAAAAATAGGATAGAAGAAAGGATAAGAGAATTTAATTTAAATAAAAATGAAGAAGAAATCTTTGCTGAACTTGTTTTTTGCTTACTTACTCCTCAATCAAAAGCAAAGACATGCTGGAATGCTGTAATAAATCTTGTTAAAAAAGGCTTATTGCTCAATGGGAATGAAGAAGAAATGGTTAAAGAATTGAAAGGAATTAGATTTAGATATAAAAAAGCAAGGTATATTGTTGCTGCGAGAAATAAATTTATGCGTAATAATAAATTGGTTATAAAGGAAATTATAGGCAAACTAAGAAAAAAATTTAATCTAATTGAATTGAGGGAGTGGCTCGTTAAAAATATTAAAGGAATTGGTTATAAAGAAGCAAGTCATTTTTTAAGAAATATTGGTATGGGGGGAAATTTTGCAATACTAGATAGGCATATTTTAAAAAATTTGAAATTGTTAGGAATAATAAAGAATATACCCATTATAACAAGAAAAAAATATATTGAAATCGAAAATAAATTGAGGAAATTTTCTCAAGAAATTAAAATACCTTTAAATCATTTAGATTTGCTTCTATGGTATAAAGAAACTGGAGAAATTTTTAAATGAAAAAGGGAAATGTAATCATATGTACGTTTTCCTATAAATGGTTTGCCTGAAACAGATGGTATATTGGGAGCCATTAGTTGCAAACCTTTCTAAATATGTTAGAAAAACTGATTTTATTTTTGAGGAGGGGCCTAACCATTGATATAATAGATAGATAAATTACTAAAGATACAAATTATAGTGTCGATGGAATAAAAGAAGATGTGCATTATATTATATAGCGGGGCGTGGATTTGAACCACGGATCTTCGGGTTATGAGCCCGACGGGTTTTCCTGACTACCCCACCCCGCTATAAGATTTATAATTATATTGCAATTTAAATTTTACTATCAGAAGATTTAAAATTCAACGTGTTTATAATTTATGCAATATTATGCTACAGTTCCAATGGGCTTAGAAAAATTTTCTGCTCAAGAAATAGAGGAATTTGGAGGAAAAATAAATGAAATGAGGAGGGGAAGGATATTCTTTGAAGGGAAGTTCGAATTGATTCCGAAAATTAACTTTTTTCGGAAGAACTATAGAAAGGCTATTGATTTTGCTTAAAAAAGAAGAATTTTATGAATTAGAAGAAATATATAAAATATTAAAGGAAATAGATTTTAATTTTATTAAGCCTGAACAATCTTTTGCAATTAGGGCTATGAGAGTTGGCAACCATTATTTTACTTCTATTGATATTGCTAGAGTTGCTGGGCAAGCAGTCATAGATGCTTATAAGAAAAATAAAGGAATAAGATTGAAAGTAAATCTTGACGAACCTGATATTATAATTAGAACGGATGTTATTCAAAACGAAATATATGTTGGTATAGATACAACTGGTGATGATGCATTACACAAAAGATGGTATAGGATTTATAATCATCCAGCCCCTCTTAATCCAACAATAGCTTCTTGCATGATTAAAATAGCTAAATGGAATAAAAATGAAATTTTATTTGATCCAATGTGTGGGAGTGGAACAATTTTAATTGAAGCTGCTTTAAAAGAGAGAAATATTCCTATAGGAAAAAACAGGCAATTTGCATATTATAAAATATTTGGAGAAGAGATACCAGAAATAAAAGAAAATGAAGATATAATGGAAATATATGGTATGGATAAATTTATGAAACATATAAATGGAGCTATTTTAAATGCAAGGAAAGCTGGAGTTGATGATACAATAAAATTTTTTCAAGGAGATGCAACAAAGTATTGTATGGATGCAGATATCATAATAACAAATCCTCCTTATGGATTAAGAATTGGAAGCAAGAAAATAATAAAAAAATTATATGATGATTTTCTGAAAAGGGCTAAAAATGTTAAAAAAATGGTTGTAATAACTACTCAAAGCGAGATTTTCAAACAATATGCAATAAATCATGGATTTAAAATAGATATGGAATTGAAAATTAAATATGGAAATTTAGATGCAAAAATATTTTTAATTTCATAATATTTTTATTCGCATTTTAATTAAAATTCAATGAAAAGAATAAGTGCAACTATTCCAAATGAAATTATAAAAAAATTTGATGAAATTTGTAAAGACTTGGGATATAAAAATAGAAGCAATGCAATTTCATCTGCATTATATGAATTTATAATAGTGAATCAATGGACAAAACAGAAAGGAAATATTGCTGGAGCAATATTAATTACATATCTTCACAAGAAAAGTATTAATGATTTTTTAGTAGATATACAGCATGAATATAATGATGTTGTAAATGCGAGTATGCATATTCATTTAAGTAAAGAAAAATGTTTGGAAATTGTTGCAGTAAGTGGAAATGCAAAAAAAATAAAAGAATTATTTAAAAGGATAAAAGGATTGAAAGGAATTCTAACAACAAAATTTGTTAGTGCATAATTTTTAATTTTTTTAATAATTAATAATATGCTTGAAAGAATTGCAAAATTATTAAAAGAAAAAAATTTGTGGATAGCAACTGCTGAATCTTGTACTGCAGGCCTATTAGCCCATAAATTAACAAATATACCAGGAAGTTCTGAATATTTTAAAGGAGGAATAGTTGCCTATAGTAATGAAATAAAGGTAAAATTATTAGGAGTAAAAGAAGATACATTAGAAAAATATGGAGCTGTTTCATACGAAACAGCAGTTGAAATGGCAATTGGAATAAAAAATTTAATGAATGTAGATATAGGTATTTCCACAACTGGAATTGCTGGGCCTGGTGGAGCAACTCCTAGCAAGCCAGTTGGCCTTGTTTATATTGGACTAGCTGGCAAAGAAATAAAAGCTAAAAAATTTAATTTTCAAGGTAATAGGTTACAAAATAAAGAAAGATTTGCTGAATCAGCTTTGAAAATGCTTTTGGAATATTTAGAAGAATTATAAAATTATAAATTGTTCTTTTTCTTTTTTAACCAATGATTGAAATAGATGGTTCATATGGAGAAGGAGGAGGACAAATTTTGAGGATGAGCATAGCTTTATCAGCATTGACTGGAAAGCCAATAAAAGTTTTCAATATTAGAGCAAATCGACCAAATCCTGGACTTAGAAGGCAGCATA
>CAZDCH010000052.1:0-8754 GCA_964503915.1 uncultured Thermoplasmatales archaeon | reverse complement strand
TATTAAATCATCCTCCTATAGCAAACTTTAGCTATATGCCTTTGCAACCTACTACCCAAGATACAATTCATTTCTATGATGAATCTTATGATTTAGATGGCTATATTATAAATTATACATGGAATTTTGGAGATGGTAGCTATTCATATGAAAAAAATCCTATACATAGCTATGCCAATGATGGAATATATTATGTCACTTTAATTGTTAAAGATGATGATAATGCTATTGCAAGCATAACTAAGCAAATAACAGTATTAAATCATCCTCCTATAGCAAACTTTAGCTATATGCCTTTGCAACCTACTACCCAAGATACAATTCATTTCTATGATGAATCTTATGATTTAGATGGCTATATTATAAATTATACATGGAATTTTGGAGATGGTAGCTATTCATATGAAAAAAATCCTATACATAGCTATGCCAATGATGGAATATATTATGTCACTTTAATTGTTAAAGATGATGATAATGCTATTGCAAGCATAACTAAGCAAATAACAGTATTAAATCATCCCCCTATAGCAAACTTTAGCTATATACCATTGGTTGCATCTCCTAATGAAACAATAATTTTTAATGCTTCTCTAAGCTATGATTTAGATGGTTATATTATAAATTATACATGGAATTTTGGAGATGGTAGCTATTCATATGGAAAAGTTGTTAGTCATGAATATGTATCAATTGGTGAGTATATAGTAATGCTTACTGTAAAGGATGATGACTATGCAACCAATTACACATCTTCAGTAATAACAATAACAGAAAAGCCAATAGCAAACTTTACTTATACTATAAAAGGCAAGAAAGTAATTTTTAATGCTTCTCTAAGCTATGATTTAGATGGTTATATTATAAATTATACATGGAATTTTGGAGATGGTAGCTATTCATATGGAAAAGTTGTTAGTCATGAATATAGCCAGCATGGAATATATCAGGTTTGTCTAACAGTTTTAGATAATAGCGGAAAAACAGGCACAATTTGCTATAATATTGATTTAATACCACCTGTAACACTTTATGAAATAACACCTCCGCCAAATGGTAAAAATGGTTGGCATTTAAGCAGCGTTATTATAAAATTTTTGCCAACTGACAATATATCTGGAGTAAAAGCGACTTATTATAGAATTAATAATGAAAGCTGGCTGGAATATAATGAACAAATTTATCTTTCAAATGAAGGGATTTTTTATATTGAATTTTATTCTGTAGATAATTCATTAAACAAAGAAGATAAAAAGAACATTATTGTAAAAATAGATAAAACTCCTCCCATTACAAGTTGTAACATTTCCTCCATACCTATGTATGGATGGTACAATGAGAATATAGAAATTTATTTTGTATCAAAGGATAACCTAGCTGGAGTAGAGAAGTTATATTACAGGCTAGATAATAGGACATTCAGGGAATACAATTCTAGTATAAGGATAGGGGAAGGCAAGCACTGGCTTGAATATTTTGCAGTAGATAAGGCAGGGAATGCTGAAAAACCACATATCGAGGAAATAAATATAGATGTTTCTCCACCATCAATTGCTATCAAAAATCCATCAGAAGGATTATATATTTTTGGAAGAAAAATAATTGCATGTGCTAGAACAATTATTATAGGTGGAGTGACAATTGAAGCAGAATGTCATGATGACTTATCTGGAATAAAAAATGTAGAATTTTATATAGATGGAATATATAGAGCAAATGATAGTTCTTATCCATATAAGTATAAATGGGATGAATTTGCAATTGGATATCATGAAATAAAAATAATTGCATATGATGTTGTTGGGAACTATGGTATAACAAATCAAGAAGTTTTTATAATAAATTTGAAAAGAAGTTCAACCAGTCAAAAATGAAATTGGAAGAATTTGTAAGAGAATTCGGCAAAAAATATAGCAATTTATTGGGCATAAATACTAAAAAAGAACCTTTTAAATGGTTTTTAGCATCTATTCTCTTTGGTGCACCTATAAGGGAGAAAAATGCAATTAAAACATATAAGATATTTGAAAAATATGGGTATACTAAGCCAGAAAAAATAATCGAAGCTGGCTGGGATGAAATTGTAAGATGTTTAGATGAAGGAGGATATACAAGATACGATTTTAAAACAGCAGATAAAATTATTGAAGCATGTCAAAACATAATAAAAGGAGGAGGAATAGAAAAAATAAAAGAAAAAAAAGAAATAAAAAAAGAACTTAAAAATTTAGCAAAAGGAATTGGTGAAACAACAGTTAATATTTTTCTTAGAGAAACAGGATGGGCGGAGCACGAGCCCAGTAAATATGCAATTATTTCAGCAAAAAAGCATGGATTGTGGGATGAAAAAAATAAAAGGATAAAAAGAATTAAGGGAATAGATGAAGTTGAGCTTGAAATCGCTTTAATGAAGCTTGGAAGAGATTATTGTAGGAAGAAAAAATGCAATGAATGTCCATTTCCATGCTAAATTTCTATTATTTCATATTCTTGGCTACCTAGTCCAATTCTTTCAGCTTCCTCAATTTGAACCTTGCCATCTATTCCATGCAATTCATAAAAAATATCTTTTTTAGCTTTCGATAAAATCAAATCATAAGATGCTTTATCTATTGAAACAATATCAGATGATGCTAAAATTCCAATATCATCTATTATTGGCTTATCTGGAAAAGAACAGCAATCACATCTTGGAGTGATATCCATTAAAAAATTCAAGAAATATAACTTATTTCCAAATTTTTTTAATACGGCTTTTGTAGCTATTGCTATTCTTTTTTGAAAATTTGCAGCCATCTCATTAGTTATATAAAAGCATTTTTGCTCACAAAGAACAGTGCATGCTCCACATCCCTTGCATTTTTCGTAATCAATCATTATTTTCCCATTTTTTTCATATATAGCATTCCATGGACAGAAATTCAAACATTTTTTACAAAATATGCACTTATTTTCATCATATAATGGCTTAGTTACTTCATGCTGCCATATCTTGCCTTTTTTACTGCAGCAACCCATGCCAATATTCTTTATTGCTCCTCCAAATCCAGCCATTCCATGCCCCTTAAAATGGCTCAATGTTATTAAATAATCTGCTTCCATTATAGCTTTTGCAGCTGCTATTTCATTTCCATCTATATTTACTATTTCTTCGTCATTACCCATTAATCCATCTGCAATTATAATTGGACAATTCATAGAAGATATACTAAAACCATTTATAGAAGCAGTGTATAAATAGTCAATTGCATTTCCTCTTTTTCCTCCATATAAAGTTGTTGTATCTGTAATAAATGGATTTCCTCCTTTCTTCTTTATAAAATCAACCACCTTCCTTACAAAAATAGGGCGTATATAGCCAATGTTTCCCAATTCTCCCATATGAATTTTTATTGCCACAAAATCCCCTTTTTCAATGTTTATTTCATCCATTAACCTCTCTATAGATAAATATAAGGCATCTTTTGCATAAGGAGTAGAAGCTGATTTAAAATAAACTTCCGACATGTTAATGTATTTATATACAAAATTTAAAATTTGGCCTCATTTCTTCTTTTTTCCTCATTTGCTATTATATGTGCCTGCCTCAATGGCTCTGGCAAGCTATATTTTAAAAACTTTTTTGTAATTTCATAGGCAGAATCAATACTAATTTTATTTCCTGGGGAAACATATATTTTGCCCAATTTCATCCCAACTTTTCTATTTCCAATAAAAATTTCATTTCCTACAACTTTGCCATATAACAATTTTTTCGCTATACCTATTGTTGCAATTTTGTTTAATACTCCAAAGTGGCAAGCTATTCCAAAAAAACGAGGATGGAGCAAGCCATTTCCATCTATCATAACAATGCTTGGGCTCTCATTTTCTATTAAATCGTTTAAGATTGGTAATTCTCTATAAGCTAAATATGTTGGAATGTATGGGAATTCAATTTTTTTCTTTATGACTTTTTTCTTTAATAAATTCCCATTAAAATCGAAAGCAACATATGCAGCATAAGCATATTTCTTTCCATATGCAACATCCATTCCAGCAATACATTCCATTTCGAAATCATCATCAATACAAACTTTTTTTCTAAGTCTTTCTTGCTCTTTTCTCAGTTTTTTGAGTGGATAATCTGTTCTGAATTCATTGAATAAGTATTTTTTCAAATTTATTTTCCCGCCTTTTATTTCTATTCCATCTCTTTTCAATAATTCAATTTTTTTATCAATGCCAGAAGCATATCCTCCTATACTTCCATCGCTTTTTATTACTCTGTAACATGGAACATCTTTGTGAGGATTTTCATTAAGCATTTTTCCTACAGCTCTCGATGCTATTAAATCTCCCAAAGCCATTGCTATACAACCATAAGTTGAAACTTTTCCCTTAGGAATCTGTTTAACTAATGAATAAGTTTTTTTATATAAGTTCATATTTATAACAACTTTTTAATATTTTTATTTTTTTAAAATCTGGGTTATGAACAATTGCTAGCAATTATTGTCTATCTGTTTTCACACCTGTGCTATCGATAGAAATGTCAATTAACTTAAGTCATAGGAATGATGAACATGGCCATATTCCAGAAATATTGCAAAATCACGAAATTTTTCAACTCAAAAATCCAAAAATTTCTTAATATATTTATTTTTATGAGAATAATGGACATTGCTTGGTTTACAGATACATGGTTGCCAACAAAGGATGGCGTTGTAACTTCATTATTATCTTTTAAAAAGGTATTAGAAAAAAAGGGCTGTAAAATCTATGTTTTTGCTCCTGGAGATGAAGATAAAAAGGAAAACGAAATATTTTACCAAAAATCTAGGCCATTTTGTAATTATCCAGATTATAGAATTTCTTCATTTTCTTCCATATTTTCTAGAAAAATACTTAAATTTATAAAAGAAAAAAAACCTATAATACATTCCCACTCTCCAGGCATAATTGGGACAAGTGCTGTTGTTTCATCTTATAAATTTAAAATTCCTCTTATTTTTACTTATCATACATTTGTTGAAGATTCAGTATATCTTTTATTTAAGAGTAAAAAATTGCAAAAAATAGCAAAAAAGCTTTTTTATATATGGTTAAGATGGTATTTGAAAAAATGTTCATGTATTATAGCACCAAGCCCTTATGCTTTGAATAGAATAAAAAAATTCCTAAAAAATGATGTAGATTTAGAAATAATACCAACTGGAGTTGATATTGAAAGATTTAAATATGGAGATGGGAAGGAAATAAGAAAAAAATATGGAAATAAAAAAATTATTTTACATGTTGGAAGAATTGTTAAAGAAAAAAATATAGAAATTTTAATTGAATCTGCTCCCTATATTTTAAGAAAATTAGATGCAATTTTTTTAATTGTTGGGAAAGGACCAGCTAAGAAAGATTTAATTAAAAAAATAAAAAATAAAGGATTAGAAAAATATTTTGTATTTACTGGATTTGTAAAAGATGAAGAATTACCAAATTATTACAAGTCAGCAGATGTTTTTGTTTTTCCATCAATATATGAAACACAAGGATTGGTTGCATTTGAAGCTATGGCAGCTGGCTTGCCAGTTGTTGCTTCAAGGGCGAAAGCTTTGCCAGATTTTATAAAAGATGGATATAATGGCTACCTTTTTTCTCCTTCTGATGCTAAAGAAATGGCAGATAAAATTTTAATGGCAATTGGAAACAAAGAGATAATTAAAAATGCAGAAGAATTTGTTAAAGAATATGATATAAATAGAATGGCTCAAAAACTTTTTGAAGTATATAAAAAATATGAAAATTAAATGTAAGATTTTTATAGAATGTGAAAATGAGAAAATAGCAAAAATAGTTAATGAATCTGTTCAAATAGATAATGAAAGCTATATTAAATCGTGGGTGGAAAATAATTTCATTAATGTTGTAATAGAATCGAACAAATTTCTATCTGTATTACATACTTTGGACGATTTTTTAAGTTGTTTGTCCTTGGCAATTGAAATTAGCTCGAAAATAGCCAAAACAAAAAATAAATATAATAACTAGCTTCCTTATTTATGAAATTTGACTTGAAATGCAGAGTAACATTAAGCAAAGATGCAAGTCATTTAGAAAAAGAAATGAAAAGATTTATCGATGAATTGAAATTAGATGCAAAAATTTTAGCTTCAGTAAATAAAGAAAAAATTTTGTTAAGAATAATTTCTGAAAAGAAAAGAAGCCATCATATACTGTTGCAACTATATAAAAAACTTGCAAAATTTTTTGGAAAATATAGGATAGGAATTAGAAACTTATATTTAGATGAGTATTCAATAGAAATAGAAATAGATAAAAAACCATTAAAGGAATTAAAAATCCCTTTTGCAGATTTAAAAATTAGCAATAATAAAATATTGATGAGAATTGTTGAAAAAAATGAGGAATTTTTATGGGAAAATTATATAGACAGAATGATAAAACTTGTAAAAGAAAAGATAGAGAAACAATATTATGAAGGGAAAAAAGAATATTGGAAATTAATATGGCAAAGTAAAGAAAAAAAGCATGTATGGAATAAAGATCCTTCAGAAGAAATGCAGAGGCTTGGATGGATAAAATTGCTTGGCAAAGGGAAATGGTTTTTATTTCCTCCAGCAGCAGCTATAATGAGAGCAATGGAGGAAATAGCTATAAAAGAAGTTATTTTGCCTTTAGGATTTAAGGAAATTATACAACCAATGCATGTTTCTTTTGAAACGTGGATAAAAACTGGACATTTAGAAGGTATGCCTGGAGAAATTTATTATATATGCGAGCCAAAAAGCAGGGAAATGGAAGAATGGGAAAAATTTGTTGATTTATTAAAAATTACTAGAAAAATTGATGAAGAAGAACTTCTTAAAAGTTTAAAGCCTCCAAAAGCAGGAATATGCTATGCCCAATGTCCAAATATATATGCTTCTTTAGCAGGGAAAACAATAGCTGAAGATGATTTACCAATACTTTTATTTGATCGCTCTACTCCGTCAGATAGATATGAAGCAGGAGGAAAACATGGAATAGAAAGAGTTGATGAATTTCATAGAATAGAAATTGTATATATAGGAACAAAAGAGCAGTTAATGGAAATAAAGGATAAATTAATAGATAGATATAGACATGTATTTGAAAATATATTGGAATTAGAATGGAGAATGGCAAAAGTAACCCCTTTTTATTTGCAACAAGCAGGCTTGCTCGACGAGGAAGAAGAAACAAAAGGAACAATAGATTTTGAAGCTTATTTGCCCTATAAAGGAGACAGAAATAAAGAATGGCTAGAAATACAGAATGTTTCAATTGTTGGCGACAAATACGTAAAATCCTTCAATATAAAAGCACAGCGCAGCAAGTTGTGGAGCGGCTGCTCTGGAATAGGATTAGAAAGATGGATGGTTGCTTTTTTAGCTCAAAAAGGAATAGAACCAGAAAAATGGCCAAAGCAATTTAAAAAATATCTTCCAAAGCTTCCAGAAATGCCCAAGTTTTTGTAATTAAATTTTATTTTAATTTTATTAAATTTTTTTTGAAATATATTTTTTATTTAATAATAGATAACTTTAAATATGAATATGCAACAAAATATTAAAAGAATCGTTGATGAAAAGCTTTCAAGTTATATTCCTTCATCCATTTCTTCTCCAATAGAAAAGGCTTTATATATGGCAGAAAGCATGTTTTCTTTGCCAAAAGAAAAATTTGATGAATATAGGTTAGAAGCAATAAAACATGTTTTTCATCATCATTATAACAATAATAAATTTTACAGAAATATATGCAAGGAAAAAAACGTTAAGCCAGATGATATAAAAAGAATCGAAGATTTTTATAAAATTCCATTATTGCCCCACCGTTTTTATAAAGATTATCCATCTGGCAAGCAATTTGCAATATGGCTTGCAAATTTAATGAGCATTGAATTACCCAAAATTGTTATAGAAAAAAAGAACCCATCATATGACGATGTTATAGATGATTTTCAGAAAGCTGGAATCACAGTATGCTTTAGTAGTGGAACAACTGGAAGATTTACTTTTATACCAAGAGATGAGAAAACATATAAAATGGGGCAATATGCTATAGCGAGATGCGCAACTGAAATGCTAAGCCATTGGTATGATTACAATTCAAATGCTTATCTTTTATTTCCAAATCCAAAAAAAACAAACATATATGTTGGAAAGGTAACAAATGTTTTGTTTGATTTAGTAAAGAGTGTAAATGTTGCAATAGATAGGAAAATAACGACCGATTTGCTACGCATTGCAATGGGAATTACAACAAACTTTAAAGAGAAGATGATGAGCAAAATTGCTAGAAAAATGAATAAAAGAATGAATGAAAAAATGATCCAAAAAATTATTAAATGGTTAGATGAAATGGAAAGGAAAGGAGAAAAAATAATTTTTGCAGGAGCACCCTTTATTTTGAATATGGTAATGGAAGAGCTAAGTAAAGAAGGAAGAACATATGATTTTGGAGAGAGAGGGGCTGTTTTGACTGGAGGGGGATGGAAAATTTATGAAGATAAAAGAATGCCAGTAGAAGAATTTAGGAAAAAGATTGAAAAAATTTTTGGAATACCTAGCAAAAATTGTTTAGATTTATATGCAATGGTTGAAGGAAATGGTTTTATGGTACATTGTCCAGAAGGACATTATTTACATATTCCAATGACTTATTTCCATCCAATGGTATTAGATGAAGATGGCATGCCTTTAGAATATGGTGAGGAAGGAAGATTTGCCTTCTTAG
>CAZDCH010000051.1:0-9073 GCA_964503915.1 uncultured Thermoplasmatales archaeon | reverse complement strand
GCAGGAAATATTGGCTATTTAAATTATTCATTTACAATAGATACTATTCCTCCTACAATTTCTTTATTAACATATCCTCCTTCTATTACTAATAACAATGATGTAACATTTGAATGGACAGCTACAGATGATTCAACCCCTCAAAATCAAATTCTATATTCATACATGCTAGAAGGATATGATACATGGCATCCATGGAGCTATTCTACTTCAAAAACATATAACAATTTGCCAGATGGAAGCTATACTTTTAAAATAAAAGCTAAAGATTTAGCAGGAAATATTGGCTATTTAAATTATTCATTTACAATAGATACTATTCCTCCTATAATAACAGATATTGTTTTTCCACCAGTTGGAGATTCAGGAAAAACTGTTACTATTTCATGTGTAGTAACAGATAATGTTGGAATACAAAAAGTTCTTATAAACATAACATATCCAGATGGAAGCGAGCATAATATAAGCATGAGCAAAATTGATTCAACATATTATTATGCAGATGTATATACTATGTTGGGCACTTATCAATTTTACATATATGCAAGAGATACAGTTGGAAATTGGAATAAAAGCAATGTTAAACAGTTTGAAATAGCAGATTTATCTCCTCCAAACATAACAAATATTGTTATTGCTCCTCCTATTCAAGATGTTTATAAAAAAGTAAATATTTCATGTGTAGTAACAGATAATGTTGGAATACAAAAAGTTCTTATAAACATAACATATCCAGATGGAAGCGAGCATAATATAAGCATGAGCAAAATTGATTCAACATATTATTACATTACTACCTATACAAAAGTGGGAACATATAAATTTTATATATATGCCTTAGATACATCAAATAATGCAAATAAGAGCATTGTTAAAGAATTTGAAATAATAGATAATGTTCCTCCTTCTGTTAAAGTAAATTATCCAAAAGGAGGAGAATTTATAAGAGATGTAGTTACAATAAAATGGAATGCAACAGATAATTATGCAAAGGATTTACTTATTACTATTAAATATAGTTCAGATAATGGAGTTACGTGGCATTTAATCGCTGAAGACACAGAAAACGATGGAGAGCATAAATGGAATACTAGCAACTTAGAAGATGGAAAAAATTATTTAATAGAAATATCAGCTAAAGATGCTTCTGGAAATGTAGGAAAAAATGTTTCACAGTTGTTTACTATAGATAATACGAAGCCATTATTGGATATTGAAAAACCAGAAGCAGGAAAATTATATATATTCGATAGAGAAATTATACCAATTATAGGAAATAAAGCAAAAATTATTGGGAAAATAACAATAGTTGCAGATGCAAATGATGAAACAGCTGGTATTGAAAAAGTAGAATTTTATATAGATGGAAAACTTAAAAAAGATGACAATACAAAACCATATGAATGGACATGGGATGAAAGAATTTTCTTTACCCATACAATAAAAGTAATTGCATATGATAAAGCAGGAAATAAAATAAGTAAGGAAGTAGAAGTTTTTATAATAAACTTACTAGGATAGTAGTTATAGCAATTCATCGAATTCTCCTTCATCTATTTTTTTAATTATTTCTTTTGGATATAATCCATCTATTGTTATTCCCATAGAAATACAAGTTCCCACTATTTCCTTTGCCTTTGCTTTCAAATCCTTTCCAAGTAAATCATCTTTTTTCATTTTTGCTATTTCAACAATATCTTTCATTGTAATATTTCCAACTGGATTTGAGTCTCCAGCTCCTTTTTCAATATTTGCTTTCCTGAGAATTAATGCAGATGCTGGTGGTGTTCCTACCTTCAATTCATATTTCTTTGTTGCTGGGTCAACGATTATTTTAACTGGAACTTTCATTCCTTGAAAATCTTTTGTTAGTTCATTTATTTTATTTACAACTTCAACAACATTTAAGCCGAGTGGCCCCAAAGCTGGGCCAATTGGAGGGCCAGCTGTAGCTTTTCCTCCTTCCACCAATACTTCTACTTCCTCCATTTTATCCCTCTTTTTTAAGAATTCTTACCTGTTCTCCTCTAACAGTAATTGGAATCGGAACCATAGCATCTAATAATTCAACAGTTATTTCTTCCTTTGCCTCATCTATGCGCGTAACTTTTGCTTTCTCTCCTTTAAAAGGCCCAGATATTAATTCAACGATCATCCCTTCCTCAATATTTGCAACTGCAGAAGGTGGAAAAAGGAAATGTTCTATTTCATCTATCTTAACATCTTTATCCAAAACTTCCCTTGCATATCTCATATGCCTAACTATTCTTTTTATTGTGTCTATATCTTCTCCTTCAACAAATATATATCCTCTTAATTCTTTAGGAGCAAGAATAGAATAAATTTTTCCTGTTCTTTTACTAGCTTTTTCAAACAAATTTGCCACATTTTCTTCTTGTCCAACTTGTGTTTTTACTACAAAAATTTTTGCCATTATATCCCCAATTTTTTCGCAATCCAAGGAGCAACGACAGATGCCAAAATAAATATTATAAATCCTATAAGCCCTATTATAAAAATACCAATTGCTGTAATTTTTGATGTTCTTGTATATTCGTCCATATCTGGATTTCTTGCCATTTTAAAAACCCTACCATATTTTCCCTTACCCAATCTTTTAAACTTATATTCAATATTTTTTTGTATTTCCCAAGCTTTTTTTATAAAACTCATCTTATAATATCTATCCCATATTCCTTTTCTTCAATTGGCGTTGCTGGACCAATAATTTGCTTTGATTTCACGCCAGTCAATACAATCATTACTTTAATTGTTCCCTTTAAGCTTTTGTCTATTCCCGCCCCCCATATAATTGTTGCATCAGGATTAATTCTTGAATAAACCTCCTCAACAACTCCCTCAGCTTCTTTTATTGTCATATCTTCTCCCCCAATTACATTTACTAGTGCTCCAGATGCCTCGCTAACATCAACATCCAGCAAAGGTGATGATAATGCTTCATTAACTGCATCAATGGCTCTATTTTCACTATCCGATTCTCCTAGCCCAATCATAGCAACTCCTCCTTGTTTCATTATCGTTCTTAAATCAGCAAAATCTAGGTTAATTAAGCCTGGCTTTGTTATCATTTCCGTAATTCCTTTTATACTTCTCATTAGTATTTCATCAGCAACTTTAAATGCTTTGTTCAATGGTAATCGAGGAGCTATTTCCAATAATTTGTCATTTGGAATTACAATGACTGTATCGCACACATCTTTTAACCTTGCTAATCCCATTTCTGCATTTTCCCTCCTTACTCTTCCTTCGACGCTAAATGGCAAAGTAACTATTGCTAAGGTTAATGCACCAATTTCTCTTGATATTCTTGCTATTACTGGCGAGCCTCCTGTTCCTGTCCCTCCTCCCAATCCACAAGTTATAAATACTATATCTGCTCCTTCCAATGCCCTTTTTATTTCGTTCTCGCTTTCAACAGCTGCTTCTCTTCCCTTTTCTGGTAATGAGCCAGCTCCAAGTCCTTTCGTTATATGTTTTCCAATTAAAATTTTATGTGGAACTTTTGCATGTAATAAATGCTGAGCATCTGTATTTACGGCAATTAATTCAGCTCCATATATTTTTGCATCGAAGCATCTTTCAATAGTATTTGTTCCAGCTCCTCCACATCCTATTACTTTTATTGTTGTTGTCAATCCAGCTAAAACTTCTTCTAATTCCTTATTCCTTTCCTCTAATTCTTTTAATTCTTCTTCAGTTAATGCAACTTGATTCTCATTTTCAGCTCTCGCTATAGCTTCTTCAACGATTTTCCTCATGTGCATCACCTTTTAAAGTAAAACAAAAAGGTTTATTAAAAAGTTTTGATAAAATTTGAAATTTAAAAGTTTAAATTTTGAGTTTGAAATTTGAAAATTTGAATTGTAAATATGATAATATTTTTATGAAGCTAAAATATAAAATTTTAATGAAATATAAATCTGTGATAATACTATTTCTTTTGGTAGCATGTGCATATGTTGGAATAGGAAAAGAAAATAAACAATACATCATATTAAGTTTTACATTTGAAGAGCCAATAATAAAGAAAATAACAATTTTTAACAAAACATATGATAGAGTAGTAATTCCAGGATTACCAAATTTTGGCAATGCTGGACAGCCCTATTTGCCTGTTAAGCCAGCATATATTTTGTTGCCTCAAAAGAGCATTATAAAATCTATTAATATAATTTATAAGGATAAAATTATAATAGGAAAAGGATATAATGTAGAAATTTCTTATTATAAAAAATTGATATTAAAAATAGAAACTATAGAAAAAGGAAAAATTGACCCAATGTTTCGTGGGCTTAAAAAAGACGAAGCTATTGTAAAAAAATTAGTTGAAAATCCTGAAATGGTGAATAGCTACAAATTCAAAAACAGCAGGGCATTAGGTGCTGGCCCATCCAAATCATATGAGTATGTAATTATTACAACAGAATTATTGAATAATACCCATACTTTTCAAGATTTAATAGATTTAAAAATTAGGAAAGGAATAAATGCAACCATTGTTACAGTCGAAGAAATAATAAGAAATCCAGCATATTGGAATTCATCAATGCTATTTAATGATACACAAGCAAAGATAAGAAATTTTATAAGGGATATTTATCTAAATTGGAAAACCGATTATATTCTACTTGGAGGAGACCTTGAACAAATCCCAGCTAGATATTTATGGGTTGAATCGGTGGCCAAGTGGATATACTACAAATATGCCATCTGATTTATATTATGCTTGTTTAGATGGAAATTATAATTATGATATGGATGATAAATGGGGTGAGCCAACAGATGGAGAAAATGGAAATGATGTTGATTTGATGGCTGAAGTTTATATAGGAAGGGCTCCTGTAAGTAATTCAAAAGAAATAGCAAATTTTGTTATGAAAACTATTTCATATGAACACACATTTCATCCATATTTAAAAGAGGTTTTGATGGTTGGCGAAAAATTAGATTCATATACATGGGGCGGAGATTATAAGGATGAAATAATAAATGGTTCTTCTTCAAATGGTTATAATACTACTGGTATACCTAGCAATGAATACAATATTAGTACTTTATATGATAGGGATTGGCCAGGTAATGACTGGCCAAAAACGGAGCTTATTAAAAAAATGAATGAAGGCGTACATATTATTAATCATTTGGGACATGCAAATTCAGGATATGTAATGAAACTATATACATCAGATGTTGATGCTCTTACAAATAATAAGTATTTTTTTGTATATTCTCAGGGATGTTATGCAGGAGCTATTGATGTAGATTGTATTGCTGAGCATTTCGTTAAAAATAAGCATGGCGCATTTGCAGTAATTATGAATGCAAGATATGGATGGTATGCTCCAGGAAGCACAAATGGGCCATCGCAACATTATGATAGAGAATTCTTTGATGCAATTTATGGAGAGAACATTAGCCAGATTGGCAGAGCAAATCAAGATTCTAAGGAAGATAATATTTGGAGAATTAACCAAGATTGCATGAGATGGTGTTTTTATGAATTGAATTTATTAGGAGACCCAGAGGTTAAAATAAAAAGAGGTTTTCTTCCATTAAAAGACTTGGCAGTTTTGGATGTAAAAATACCTACTCACAGTATAGGAAATATATCAGTAAATGCTACTATTGCAAATCAAGGGCAAAATAATGAAACAAATATATTAGTAAATTTAACAATAAATGGAATGGTTGTTAACAATCTTACCATACCCTTATTAAAAGCTGGCCAAATTATAAACATAAGCTTCAATTTATCACTATCCTATGGAATATATGATATTGGTGTTGCAATAAATCCTATTGAAGGGGAAAGCATAATATATAACAATTTTATGGATAAGATGGTTATAGTTGGGCCAGATATAGCAATTATATCTGTAACAATTCCAGATAACATATTTTTGGGAGAAAATATAACGATAAATACCACTATTGAGAATATAGGAAAAATAAATGAAGAAAATGTTACTGTTGCATTATCAATAGATAATAATATAGTTGATATTTCAACAATCAACAATATTTCATCAAATGAATCAAAACCAGTTGGACTATATTGGATTCCAAATAATTCAGGAATATTTAATCTTTCAATTATTGTAACTCCTGTAGAAAATGAAAGTTATATAAAAAATAACTATTATGATACAATAGTTGTAGTTAAATCAGCACCAAATATTTGGGTTAGTCCAAAAAAATTTAATGTTACAGCAAAAAGAGGGTCAACAATTAATAAGAATCTTATTGTTGGAAATAATGGAACAGAAAAATTGATTTTTAATGCAACATGTACATCCTTAGCTATATTCGTTCAAAATCCTCATCAAGAAAATGAAACATGGTCGGCAGCTACAAGCGATGAAAATGCTGGATATAAAGTTTATGAAAATTTTTGGGGTATCAATGGAAGCTTTAACAAAATTATATGGTGGGGACTTACTGCTCATTATGATGGGGGATGGATAGAAGGCGACCCAATTGGCATGGAATTTCATATAGAGTTTTATTCAGATGACGCTTTTAATGCAACGATGCCGCCCAGTCATTTATTTGCAACATTTAATGCTACAGATATATTAGTAGTAGATACAGGAATTGATTATGCAGGGTATAGATTATACAAATTTGAATACACATTTCCTCCAATTAATTTATCTTGCGGATGGGTATCTATTCAAAGCTATAATGATACTGATTGGTTGTTATGGATGAGCGCAAAATCTGGAGATTCATTTTCATATCAAGAAGGTTTTGGCGAAACATCTTATGATAGGGCATTATGTTTTAATTCAACTTGCAAATGGCTTTCTTTATCACCAACAAATGGAACAATTGATAAAAATGACCAAATGAATTTGACCATAATTTTTGATACCATTGATATAGGATTAAAAAGAGCCCATATCTATATAAAAAGCAATGATCCTAATGAAAAATATGTTATTATACCAGTTTTTCTCAATGTAACATTTGCAGATCATGATATTGCTGTTGAGAGCATTCATGTCAAGAAAGTTTTATATATACATGAAAAAGCAAAAGTTGATGCGACTATATATAATATTGGTTTAAATTTCGAAAATGTTACTGTAGAATTATTAATAAATGGAATTACAGTAAATAGTACAGCAGTTGGCATAGATGCTGGAAATAAAATCAATATTAGCATGAACTGGATTCCCAATGAAACTGGGATATTCAATGTTTCAATTTATGCTATTCCAGTAATAAATGAAAATGTAACTTTCGATAACATAAAATCGACAAATTTGACAGTAATCGAAGATAATATTCCACCATATATAGTAGATAATTCGCCATCAGTAGCATATACTGGAGATTTGTTTACTTTTAATGCAAGTATAATAGATAATGTTGGAGTGGATGCTGCATATGTTGAATATTGGTATGGAAATAGTAGCCACTTTAATGAAAGCATGGAAAAAGACAATTATTGGACAAAAACAATAGTTGTTAGTGATACAGCGGAAACATTATATTATATGATTTTAGCAAGAGATTACAATGGCAATTGGAATAATAGTGCACAAAAAAATGTGACAATATATGATAATGATAAGCCAATAATAACAAATATTACTTCCAATCCATCAATCCAAAAAATTGGAAAATATGTTAATATAACATGCATAGTAATAGACAATATTGAAGTGAATTTGGTTAGAGTAAACATTTCTTATCCAAATGGTTTTTTCATTAATGTTACAATGAATGGAACTTGTAATTATTATTATAATTCTACCTATAATATAACTGGAACATATTACTATTACATATGGGCAAATGATATTTCTAATAACTGCAACAAATCATCTATTTTTGTTTTTAAAATAAATAGTCCACCTATTGCAAATGATGATTATTGTGAAGTTTCGGAAGATTCATCATACAATGTTATAAATGTTTTAGCAAATGATACAGATGCAGACAATGACACTTTATTTATTATAAATATAACCCAACCATTACATGGGCTAGTTACCAATAATTATAGCTATATTACATATACTCCAAATGCAAATTATAGTGGAAATGATACGTTTTCATATACAATTTGTGATGGTTATGAAGTAGATACAGCAATAGTACATATAACGATTCATGAGATAAATGATCCCCCCATTGCAAATGATGATTATTATATTATACCAGAAGATAATGTTTTGAAAATCTCGGCCCCAGGCATATTAAACAATGACTATGATGTTGAAAATGATACAATGGTTGCTATACTCAATACTAATGTATCCCATGGTATGCTAATTTTAAATTCAAATGGCTCCTTTATTTACATTCCAAATGAAAATTACTATGGTATTGACAATTTCACTTATTATGCAAATGATGGCTTGCTTGATTCAAATATTGCTATAGTTACTATAAATGTTACTAGCATTAATGATCCTCCTATTGCGAACGATGATTTTGCTATAGTTGATGAAGATTGTTCTATCAATATAAATGTCTCAAGCAATGATTACGATGTAGATAGTTTGCTAAATTTAGCTAGTACAAATATTGTTAACTTCCCATTACATGGAAATATAACTGTACATAACAATGGAACAATTACTTATATTCCATATGCAAATTATTATGGAATCGATTCCTTTAATTACACTATTGAAGATGAATTTGGAGCAGTATCAAATATTGCTAAAGTAACTATCACCATCAATGAAATCAATGACTTGCCTATAGCTAACTTTAGCTATACTCCATTGCAACCCACTACTCAAGATACAATTCATTTCTATGATGAATCTTATGATTTAGATGGTTATATTATAAATTATACATGGATTTTTGGAGATGGAAATTATAGCTATGAAAAAAATCCTGTGCATAGCTATGCCAATGATGGAATATATAATGTTACTTTAATTGTTAAAGATGATGATAATGCTACTAGCATGGTTGTTAAAAAGATAAGCGTAGCAAATTCTCCACCAGTTGCAAATGCAACTACAATACCAACTATTGCTTATACATATGAAAATATTACTTTCGATGCTTCTTTAAGCTATGATTT
>CAZDCH010000050.1:0-9202 GCA_964503915.1 uncultured Thermoplasmatales archaeon | reverse complement strand
AGCAATAAAAGAAAAGTTTGTAGAAATGTTATAATCTAAAATTTCATTTTTTGTTTCGAAAGTGATGGCAATGTAATCAATAGATGCTATTATAATTTGCTTTGTTATGCTAGCAGTAGCATAATTATTATCAGTAACAATGAGAGTAACATTGTATTTTCCCTCCTTACTATAGCTATGCGTAGGATTTTTTTCATAGCTATAATTTCCATCTCCAAAAATCCATGTATAATTTATTATATAACCATCTAAATCATAAGATTCATCAATAAATTGGATTTTATCAAAGATAGTTGGAATAGATGGAGCATAGCTAAAGTTTGCTATAGGAGCATAATTTGGTTCAGTTAATGGCAACCAATCTCCACCATATTTTATGCTACAATTATATGGAATAAATGCATTTCCTATTCCATCTCCATCTATATCATAGCCAGCATAATCATGCCAATAATTTCCTCCCAAATAGTTTCCACCTATTATATTTTTGCCCGGCTTCTTGCTAATATTCCATTTATTGAATCCATTATCCTCTGCATTTAATCCATTTGAGAAATAATTATTATAGATAAGATTATTTGAAGAATTCCATAATAAAATTCCAATAGAATTGTTGGAAATGCTACAATTAAAAATCACATTATTGTATGAAAATCCTAATTCTATTCCTCTATCGCATGAATATATTGTATTATTTACAATGTCGTTATTAGAAGCATTATACCACAAATCTATACCATTATTTTGGCAGTTGCTTATTTCATTATATTTTATACTATTATTTAAGGAATTTACCAGTTCAATGCCATAATCAGCGCTATAATATATCCGATTATACAAAACAATACAATGTGAAGAATTGTCTATTTCTATACCAAAATTGTTATCGAAAATCACATTTCTAATTATTCTATTGCTATTGGAGAATCCATTTTCTATTCCCCATTCTCCATTATATGCTTTATTATTAAAGATGATATTATTGGAAGAATTCCATAAAACTATATTTTCTATACTATTATTAAATACAACGTTTTTGCTTACATTATTATTTAATGAATTAAATATTCCTATTCCCTCGCTATTGTTACATATATTGTTGGATATGATCAAATTGTTATCTGCAAAATAAATACATATCCCACATTCATTATTTCCAAATGCTGTATTGTTAAACAGGGAATTATTGTGGGAATACTCAACAAATATGCCATCATATACATTTCCATACGCTACATTATTTCCGATTAAATTATAGCCCCCTCCCGAAATTAAAATTCCGCAGTCAGCATTGTTATATGCTGTACAATTCATTATGGTAATATTATAGCAAGCGGGCTCAAGCAGTATACCGTCCTCCCCATTGTTATATGCTATACATTCCTTAACAATACAATTGTCTGTATACATTAATAAAATCCCTTCCCCACTATTACTATATGCTGATATATTTGTTAAAGATATATTTTCGCAATATTCTAATAAAATACCATCATATTTATTTCCATATGTCGTAATATCAGAAATTGTTGAATTTTCTGAATTATTTAATAATACTCCTACATCATTACAGTTATAAACTGTACAGTTGTATATCTTTATTCCGCTTGCATTACCATATATTCCATTTTCAGCATTTCTTATAGTTATATTAGAAATAAAGGCTTTTTCATATATATCAATGCCATCCCAGCTATAATTTGCATCTATAATTACATTGCCTAATCCAATTAAATTTATTTCTTTATCTATTAAAATATTCTCATAATATATGCCATCATACACATAAACAATTCCTCCTCCTATTGCATCGATTGCATTCTGTATTTTATTGAAATGGGTCACATTCCAGCCAGGTGTGCTGCTATTAAAATCATCATCAACATATACTACCGTTGTAACATATTCAATATCTTTCAAATCATATAATTTATATTTTCCTTCATTTTTATCAAAAAGCCTCATCCCCCATAAGCTTATGGTAATATTTTTATCAAAACTGTAATTATAATCGTAATGTTTAATCTGCCCTGGAGTTAAAGAAACATTCTGGATATTTGAAGAATTGCCAACTGTTACATCCAAAATGAATGTATGATTGAAATGCCCTACATTGGAAACATATATGGTAAGATTGTTATTATTTATGGTGTAATTTATTTGTCCATAAGAACACATACTCTTATAAGGAATATACCAATGTATAGCAATGTTTCCGTCTCCATAATTTCTTGTTTTATAGATAGCAATATTTGTTATATTTTTATTTAAAGCTTCTTCTCCCTCTTCATAAAACGTTATATATTGAGAAGGGGATGTTTCTACAGCAATAACGCATGTTTTATTAAATGCTTTACATAATTCCATTTCCTCTTCTGATATATTTATTATGGCATTATAATCCTTCATATATGCCATTACAGTTATATAATCAACGCTTGTATTCAGCAATTTCCAAGTATAGTTTCTTGTTTCGTCTTGCCACCAAAATCTAACGTCAATTCCTAATTTTAAACCTTGGCTCTCCATACTTTCGTTTTCATATTCATGTTGTTTTATGTTCTTCAATAAAATGGTATAATTATCTATATCTTCATCTTCACATTCTATATTTAAATGTATTCCATCAAATTTCTCACTATTATTCATATTAAATCTTAGCACTTCATCAACAAATTCATAAGCCTCTTCATGCTGACTAGCCCATGTTGCATCCCCTCCCAATGCATGTACTTCTATACCATAAGAATGTAATTTCTGCAAAAAGTTTTCATATAATTCCTCATTTTCTTGCAAATGAGCAATTGATAAATATACATTTTTTACTCTCATTTTCTTTAAAAATTTGGTTACATTTTCATCATATAAAAAGAAAGGTTCCCAATCCACAATGCTTCCATTTAAAACAATTGGAAGACACCATATATAAACGGATGTATTAATACAGTATTCATAAGGTCCAATATCATATTTTATTCTTGCTACACCATCCAAATCATAAAGTAATCCTTCATTTGTTCCATTATCTATAGCTGGGCTTAAAGGATGTAAATGAAAATCGTTATTTCCTATAAACATTGGGTCTTTTGCCATGCTATGCAATCCATTTCCTGTGTCATTGTACCATGTCTTATCATTTATTTCCTCCCTTGAATAATAAACATGGCTTGTAAATTCTGCAGTTATCTCATCATATTCTCTACTATAGTATATGTTATAGTCCTCTGTTAAATTGACACTACTTCCAAAATAAACTCCTCCATAATTAAAAGCAAATATGTTATTTTTCATATAAACAAAAGTAGGCATTGAAGAAGCATAAGCTACATACATTCCATAGTCTCCTATTAATCCATTTTTAACAACTAAATTGTTATATAGCCAATAACTTCCTCCTTCCTCCAATACAACACCAGCAAGTTGATTTCCATAAGATATACAATTCATTATTTTACCATTCTTCCATAATTTTATACCATTTCTTGTATTATTAATTGATAAGCAATATTTTAAAGTGGTATTTTCCGCTTTTGAATCTATACCATCTCCAGCATTTCTACATGCCTTACATCTAATTAAAGTTATATTGTTTCCACTTTCTATGGCGAAGCCGTCTGCGGCGGTATTGCTGCCATTTCCATTATTGCATGATGTAGTATTATATATGTAAAGATTATAAACTGGTCCAGGGGCACAATCTATTCCTATTAGGCTATTGTTGCATAAGTAGCAATTTGTAATGTAAATATTGCTACAAGTAACATTATCATATACATATTCAGTTATTCTAATTGCTGTCTCGCAATTTTCTATTCTTAGCTTATCCAAATAAATGAAACTATTGTTTCCCAATAAAAGAACTCCATAGGATGCTGAATTTCTTACTTTGAATCCTTCTATTCTAATGAATTTACAATCTTTTTCAATAATTATTCTTCCTTCTATTGTTGCATTATTTCCTTTTATTGTAATATATTCTCCAATATCTCCACTTTTGTTTATATATAATGTTTCATTATAAGTTCCTTCCATTACTATTATTGTATCACCTTTATCTGCAATATCTAATGCATGTTGAATGGTAGCCCATGGATAATTTATACTTCCATTATTTTCATCATCTCCCCAAGGAGCAACATAATATGTATGGAAATTCTTTTTATAATACATATACAGTTTTCCGCTATTTGCCAGTATTGAATGTATTTTTCCAGTTGCAAATTTTCCTACAGTATTTCCTTCAAAGAAAAAGTGGCGAGAAGCATTTATAAAAGATTCTCTTGCAACATTCAAATACGTTTCATTTCCTGTGTATAGGTAAGCATACATCAATCCATCGCTTATTTTTAGCATCCATGCATTTACCTGCCAATCTGATACACTACCATCTCCCCACCATCTATAAACAAAGTGAGGATAATCAGATGTTGCTGTTGAATGATTTATATAGCAATATTTTAAAATCCAGTTTGCATATCCTATTAGAGATGATAATGCCTTCTCATGTATTTTTCCATACCATTCATAATAACATTTTATAAGTCTACCTAAGGAATCCATTAGCATGCCAACTTGCCATGGAGCAACGCTATGACTTTCATATCCTTCCTTAGCCCCATCTTTATACCATTTTGTATTAAAATGGCTCTCATTTACTGTTTTATTTATCGCTTCTAGATAACTCTTGTTCCATGTATGTATATATGCATCGATTAAGATTTGCAGAATTTGTGCTGGTGCTCTCGCTTCATCATATGTTGTTCCGCTATAGCCTGGCTCACCTGGGCCATTCATAACTCGCCATCTTGTATTGTTAGCAACTTCCATAGATGCTTCTAAAGCTTTCTCATATCCAGTCATGTAATAGTAATAAAGCATGCCTCTATTGAATTGAAATTCTGTGCTTGGAGATGAGCCTCGATGGGGATTTTCTAAACCTGGCGATTCATGTGGGCTGTGCCAGAACATTCCTCCCCAGCACCATCTTATCCAATAGGATGATGGATGAGCTGGGTCCCCTCTATCAACATGTAATACGTCAATATCCGCTGTATGTCTGTTGGCTTCTTCTGCCATTTCAAACCATCTTTGCCAATTTTCATTCAATCTTGCCAATCTTATAGCTTGTAGGAGCATGCCATAGCCAAAATCATATTGTAAATTCATTTGCCCTAAGCCACTATCTTCATCTACAATTCTTACATCCCCAAAATGAAGCCATCCATAATAGTCTGGCTGTTCTCTTATTTCAAATAAATTACTTTCCCAATTTGGAGAATGATATTGACCCATGCTTCCATTTATAGCTGCTAAATTATTTATTTCATAATCAGAAAAGTTGGCTATATCGTAACAAGTGCAAAAATCAAATACTAAGCTATCAACATACCAGCTAGCGTTTGCCCATGCAAATAATGGATTATATAATGATTTCATCATATTGCTCACATTTTCATTTGTATGGAAATAATAGAATAGTTCGTGTGTTTTGTGCTCACCAGCTCTATGGGTAAAAGGAATGGAATAGTAGATGGGCATAACTCTTATGTAAATTTTGCTTCCATTTATCTCTAAAGCAGAAGGATAACTTTGCCAGAAATATCTTTTTGCAACACATAATCCTTTTTCATCATCATATAAATCAAGCCATGCATTTGTTCTATTTCCCTGTTCAATTATTGAATCATTGACATAAATTCTATATCCTCTGAAAGAAGGCTGTCTCCAATTATCGCTTCTATTCCAATCTATGCCACCATCATTATCTTGATAAATTATAATTTTGCTAGCATTGCCTGTATGAATGCAGTTACCATATGCTTTATAGTTCAATGAAGAAAGATTTAGCTCTGTTAATAAGGAAATATCTTCAAACGTTATATGATTTGGAGAGTCCAATGTTAAACAATCTGGTTGGCCTGCGCCATTATTTAAAACTGGTAATCTGTTTTCTTCTGTATAAAATACTCTTAAAAACGATTGATTTGCATATACATATATTCGCATAGTGAAATTCAAACAGGAATTACTACCATTTACATGATATCCTCTTATTCTTATTACACTTCTCACTTTTCCATGCTTCTCTACTTTTATATCTGTAATATTTCTACCATAAAATTTAATACCGCTCTCATTCGTTACAATTATATCTCCTCCTTTTACAATTTCTTTCCATGTGTTGTTAATATTTATCCATACTTTATCAAAGAAATGGAAACATGTTTTATTCAAAATAAACTTTATTTTTCCCGTATTAATTAAAATTTTGTTATCTTCAGAAATATTCATTAATGGATAATCTGATTGATTGACTCCATATTGTATGTAATATACTTTTTCTTCATTTGGAGCAACATTAGCAATAAAATCTACTAAAAGCCATTTAACGCTTCCATCCTTCCATGTGCTTAATATAGTAAAATCTGCTGGAATTTCATTATAATTTTCATCTAATAGACGAGCATTTCCATAGAAAACGCCTTTCGGAAAAGGAAATCCAGAAGTAACTGGATATATCCGGCTTATATTCAAATCATTTTTTACATAGATAGGCAAAAGATTTATTCTTTTTTCGCTAATGCCTTCATTTTCGCTTATATAAATAAATGCTATACCAATAAGCAATACAATAAATATTGCTTTCCACATCTAAAGAATAATATAAAGAATTAATTTATCTTTTATGATTTTTTGTACCTTATCAGAGCTTGATGACATGTTAAAGTCCTCGGCAGAATGTTGTATGAATGTGCATAAGAAGTTTTCTAGCTATAGTATGTACAAAATAAGGAGAAGTTGTAAAGAAGGGGAAAATAAGAACAAATGAAAAAGAAATAAAGAAATGGATAAAAGATTAAAGGAAGAAGAAAAATTACTTAAAAAGCTTGCCATTTTCAGCATTGGTTATATTGGCAGAGACAAAACTTCTTGAAATCTCTGGGAAATCATCGCATAGTATAGAATGTGGCAATTAGTTTAACCTCTATCTTCTTTTTGCCCCAGCGAAAAATATTTTTCTTTCTAACTAATTCTATTAACTGGTAGAGCATACCATCCTCTCCCAATTTTGCATCAGGAGGATTTCTTATTTTTTAAATTTGAATTTTGACAGTCCCATCTCCAACAAATAGTAAATTTTATATTAACATCCAAATTATGAATGTTATGAAAATAATAGGCGTAGTAATTTTTGTATCCTTTGCTTTATTTTTATTTCCAGATACAGAAACAAATCAAATTAACGGAAGAACACTATATGTAGGGGGGAGCGGAGAAGGAAATTATACAAGCATACAGGATGCAATAAATGATGCAATGCCTGGAGATACTATATTTGTATACGATGATTCCTCGCCATACTATGAAAGCATAAATATAGATAAGTCAATTTACTTAATAGGAGAAAATAAGGGGACAACTATAATAGATGGAAATTGGAGCTGGGCCGTAATTAATATTATCGCAGATCATGTAATTGTAAAAAATTTTACTATTCAAAATGGGAAATATGATGGGATATTCATTAATTCGAGTTATAATAATATTTCTAACAATAATATCCTTAATAATGGAGATGATGGGATTTATCTTTACTATTCCAATAACAATTATATTTTATGGAATAATATAACTTCAATAGATTGGTGGGCTATTAATATTGAATTTTCCAACAATAATATTATAGCTCATAATAAAATAGTTTTCAATAAGAGGGGAATAAGTTTGTTTTTTTCATCTTTTAACAATATTTTTGATAATATAATTTCCAATAATGAATTGGAGGGATTAAATATATGGAGGGGTAGCTATAATACAATATCTAAAAATAATTTTTCTAATAATGAGGTAGGAATTTATCTTTCGGATTCTTATAACAATATTTCTAATAATTCTTTTTATAGAAATGGCCTCATTACAGATTCTGAATACAACATTGTAACTGACAATAAAGTTAATGGTAAGCCATTAATATACATAGAGGGTAAGGAAGGTTTTGCCATAAATCAACCAGCTGGTCAAATAGTTCTAGTAAACTGCAAGAATTTAATTATCAACAGTCAAAATATATCATATACTTCAGCTGGTATCGAATTGTTTAAGACAAATAATTGCGTTATTTCAAATTGCTATTTTAATAAGAATGTGGAAGGTATCTTTATCTATAGAAGCAAAAGAAATGATATAAAAAATTGCGTATTTGTTATGAATAGGAGAGCTATAGTAACAGGAGGTAGTGACGAAACAAAAATTATTGAAAATAAATTTTATAGCAATATAGATGGACTGTGGATTGGAGGTGAAAGAAATTTGGTGAGCCAGAACATCTTTATTAATCATAATGCAAGCATTAGAGGAGGGATCAGTAAAAGCGTAATCAAAGAAAATTTTATTCAAAACAGTTCAGAATATGGCATATTTCTTCATACAGCATCGGATAATTGTATAAAATTCAATATGATAAGGAATTGTAAATATGCTATTTATCTAACTGGAAAATATTCAGGAAGCAATAGAAATAAAATAGTCGGGAACGATTTTAAAGAAAATGAATATGGCTTGTATATATGGTGGGGAGAAAATAATTTTATTCATAACAATAACTTTATAAACAATGAATTGCAGGCTTTTGATAGATGCGGGAATGAATGGCTATGTTATAACAAATGGGATAATGGAATAGATGGAAATTATTGGAGCGATTTTGACTCGCCCGAGGAAGGAGCTTATGATAATAATAGCGATGGAATCGTTGATAAACCATACAATATTCCAGGAGGAAATATGAAGGATAGATATCCATTATTGAACCCATGGGGAAGGGAAATAAAAATAGAAATATGTGGCGGGCTGGGTATAAAAATAATAATTAAAAACGCTGGGAACAAAAGCTTGCTAAATTTAAAGTGGTTAGCGGAAATAAGAGGATTTGTGTTACCAAAAACAAGAGGGGGAACAATTCCTATAATTAATGAAAGCTATGAATTGAAAATACCAGTTTTTGGATTCGGGAAGGGAATCATTAGATTCAACCTTGATAATTCATTCAAAACCGCTAATTTAATTGTGCTCGGCCCTTTTGTATTTGTCTATTAATGTTATTCTGCATCCAAAAATGCTATAATTTTTATAATCACTTTCATTTTTAATTACAATGGTTGAGCTGACTAAAAATGCATTGAAAGTTTTAGAGAAAAGATAT
>CAZDCH010000049.1:0-9224 GCA_964503915.1 uncultured Thermoplasmatales archaeon | reverse complement strand
CCCATCCCCAAAAAGGAAAGGATATGAAATTAATGAGAGTTATGCAACACAGCAGCTATTTTGTGGCGTTAACTTTTTTGGTTTTGTTTTTGACTCCGTATGGATTAAGTTATAGGATTTCAACAAATATGCTGCAATGCTAAAGTTAGCACTATCAGCTTAACTCAAAACTTTTAAACTTTATAGCATTTAAACAATATGATAATAGCAGAATTTGCTATATTTCCAACTTCAGAAGGAGCATCAGTAAGTAAATTTGTAAAGAAGGCTATTGAAGAAATTGAGAAAAGTGGCTTAAAATATGAAATAGGAGCAATGGCCACAACTATTGAAGCAAAAAATTTAGAGGAATTGTTTAATGTAATAAAAAGAGCATATGATGCAATGGTTGCTATGGGAGTAAAGCGTATCCATATTGATTTACATATAGACCATAGGCTAAATAAAGATGCTACTATTGAATCGAAAAAGAGGGCGGTAAAATGATGGAAATATGGACTGAAAAATATAGGCCAGCAAAGCTTGATGAAGTAGTTGGACAGGAGCATGTAGTAAAAAGCTTGAAAGCATATGTTAAATCTGGCAGTATTCCTCATATGCTTTTTGCTGGTCCAGCTGGAACTGGCAAAACAACTTGTGCTATTGCATTGGCAAAGGAATTTTATGGTGAAAAATGGAGGGAAAATTTTGAAGAATTGAATGCAAGCGATGAACGTGGCTTAGATGTTGTAAGAGGAAGAATAAAAAATTTTGCAAGAACAGCCCCTATAGGAGGAGCACCATTCAAAATTATTTTTCTTGATGAAGCAGACGCTTTAACGCCTGATGCCCAAGCTGCTTTAAGAAGAACGATGGAAAGATATTCTGCAACATGTAGATTTATATTGTCATGCAATTATAGCAGCAAAATAATAGAGCCCATTCAATCAAGATGCGTTGTTTTTCGCTTTTCCCCTCTAGATGAGGAAGATATGAAAAAATATTTGTTCATGATTGCAGAAAAGGAAGGGCTTGAAATAACTGATGATGGAATGAAATCTTTATTGTATGTCTCCAATGGGGATATGAGAAGGGCAATAAATGCTTTACAAGTAGCTGCAAGTTTAGGAAAAAAGATTGATGCAGAAACAGTTTATAAAATGACAGCTGTTGCTAAGCCTGAAATAGCAAAAGAGCTATTAGAAACAGCAATAAAAGGAGATTTTTTGAGAGCGAGAGAAATTTTAGATAAAATGTTTATTGAAGATGGATTATCTGGAGAAGATATAATCAAAGGATTGCATTCTGCTATTTTTGATGTTTCTTTGCCAGAAATAAAAAAAGCTGAAATAATAGATAAAATGGGAGAGATTGAATTTAGAATCGTTGAAGGAAGCAATGAAAGAATACAACTTGAAGCATTGATTGCATATTTGGCATCGGTAGGAAAAGAATAATTAATTATCTATAATGCAATATATGCAAAAATGCTATAAGGCCCCAAGGATAGTAATTTTTATTGTCCCGAACAAAACTAACATTATTAAAAAGCTTTCCGGTAAATAACAGTCCGTTAACTTTAGCATTGCAGCCTCTTGCAATGCTACTTGAATCTGCTAAACTCGATCTCTATTCCGATTCTTCTACATAGAAAACAGAGAATTATTTGATAAGCTTGGACAACTTCGTTATAGTAGAAGATATAAAGAGATAGCCAAAATTCAACATGCTTGATTTTCCATCTTTTACTTGGGAAATAATGTCGAATATTACTTCTATCTTTTATTGTTCCTATTGTTCTCTCAACATAATTTCTTATACCTCTTGAAACAATTTTATGTTAGATACCATATCTCCTTAATATCCTATACTATCCATCAGTAGAAGGAAGCTTTTCATATAACATCCTTGCACAAGTTTACTACAAATCAAATCCGTTCTACTTTGCTTATCATGAACAAAACTATTTTCCTATATTTGGAACCAGGCATTCCATAGTTGGAGAAAAGGAATTTAGAGTGAAAGTAATAAATGATAGTCCTTAAGCAAGGTATATTTAACTTGTATAGGAGCTGGAATAAAAAGCATATAGTTTAGGAGATTCATGATGTTATTATGAATAATCAAACCTATCCATTCTATATTTTAGGAAAAGCATCGACTGCTTCGTTCTTTAAGAACGTTTTTAAAAATTCGTCCCAGCTTGTATCAGAAGCAAATCTCAATTCCTCATATGGATATGGTATCTTTCCATATAATATAAATTGATTGTACAGTCTTGCCTCTCCTGGAAAATATATGCTCATTCCATGCGAAGCATCCCCCTCAATTTTATTTTCTTCTATAACAGCCCTTTTTATTCCATCCATTATTGACTGGCATTCTTTTTTGATATTTTCATTACTCGTATAATTTTTAAGTTTTGAAACAAAATCATATAAATCTACATTGCAGTCATAAGCATATATCTCCAATGAGAGATAATCATATATCGGATAAAATATCTTGTATTTTGGACTCCATTTTCCATATTCATTTGCTTCATTTCTTGCCTTTTTCCACTCATTTCCATTCATTATGAGTTTTGATAGCCTATCAACGCTTTCCACAATGGGCTTAACTCTGCTTAGGTTAATTGCAAAAAGGGATGTATTTATAGTAACGATATTAAGTTTTTTGAAGGGTAATTTATCGAAAAATCTTGCAATTGGATTATTGACAGGATGATAAATTTTTGGTTGATAACTCCTCACTATTGCTCTTGCAAAATCCCCTCCATTTTTTATGTTCTTTAGAGCATCGATGCTGGGCCAAATATCTAAAAAAGCATTATCGCTTTCCATTGCCACCATGTAATCAGCATAGCAAGAAATTTCATACGCATTTTCTATCATTCCCTGTAGACAAGCAACAACGCTTACAACTTCTATCTTGCTCACATTTTTTAATACCCTCGCCAAAGATGGTATCGAAATTAAAGGGAAATTTATATATCCATGCTGGTAATCTGGGCAAATTCCCTGCCATCCTGGTCCAACAGATATGATGAGTAGAGCATAATGTTCTGCAGGATAATTCGACATGGCGAATTTACAAAATTTTTCAAGGATTTTAGCATCTCCTGTATTTGATTCATTTTCCCATGTAAGCTTTACAAGCTTATCAGAAATTTGATATAAGCGGGTATCATTATTTTCAAATCCATCTATTAATGCGATCATGTTAATCTCTTTGTTTCTCACTTTTGTTAAGTTATCCAGATATTGTTTCGCATGCTCATACATTTTATTATCTGTAGCCATGTAAAACATTAAAGTCCATTTCTTCTGGTAAAAGCTTTCGTATCCATAAGTTGAGGAAAGAACAAAAATAATAGCAACAAGCAATGCCATCAACTCTATTCTAGCCATTGTGAGAAAAAATAAAAGCTTTAAAAAATATTTTTATAGAAGATTTTTTGTGTGGCAATTGTCTCTTTGATTAAAATTAAATTATGCAAAATATTGTCTGAAATGTGGAAGCGATATTGACTAAAGAAATTGGGAAAAAAGAAAGAGCCACTCAGTTAAACAAGAATCGCTATTGCAATGAATATCAGCAAATTCATGTGCAATATCTTTGGGTATTTAAAGAGATTTTAATACAACCATATAGATTAAGTAGCGATAAATTTCAGGGGAACAAATGGAAATTTTAATTTAAACACTAAGCTGTCATCAATTTCATTTTATAGATAAGGAAATAATCTTTTTCCAAAGCCAAACGTTAAACAAAGAAAATTAGATAAATTCCAACTTACATTTATTTTAAACATCTTTTCCAATTTTGTTATACAATTTCCTATTTCTTCCCCTCTTTAACATCTTTTCCATTTCTTCCAGCTTTTTACTAATTTATTTGCCTCTCCAATACTTATTTCCCTTTCTATTTTTTATTTCTATACAAAATAGAAAGCTTTGCTTTTTCATAGCTCAAGGAATGAAAGGGAAGCAACATTAAACAAGTTAATATAAAGAAAGAATCTTTTTCATAATTTATATAAAAATTGATACAAAATTGTAGCGTTAATTCTTTTAATAGCTTTTTTATTATATTTATGCCAAAATATATAATAATAACTGGAGGAGTACTATCTGGACTTGGAAAGGGAATAATAACTTCTTCAATTGGTTTTTTATTAAAAAAGAGGGGATATAATGTCACAGCAATAAAGATAGATCCCTATCTAAATTGTGATGCTGGAACAATGAATCCATTTCAACATGGGGAAGTTTTTGTTTTAGAAGATGGTGGGGTAGTTGATTTGGATTTGGGAAATTATGAAAGATTTTTAGATATAAATTTAAGCAAGGACAACAACATTACTACTGGAAAAGTATATAAAAACGTTATAGAAAAGGAGAGGAGAGGAGATTATTTAGGAAAAACAGTTCAAATTGTTCCTCATATAACGGATGAAATAAAAAATTGGATTAGGAAAGTTGCAGAAGGAAAAGATATTTGTATTGTTGAAATAGGTGGAACAGTTGGAGATATAGAATCAATGCCTTTTTTAGAAGCAGTAAGACAACTATATTTAGAAGAAGGAGAAAGAAATGTTATTTTTATTCATACTACTTTAGTTCCAATATTGAAAGTAGTTGGTGAGCAAAAAACAAAGCCAACCCAGCACAGTGTTAAAGAATTAAGGGCAATTGGAATTACTCCACATATTATTGTAGGAAGATGTTCCGAGCCTTTAAAAAAAGAAACTAAGGAAAAAATTTCTTTATTTTGTAACGTGCCATATGAAGCTGTTTTCTCTTCTCCAGATGTTGAAAGCATATATGAAATACCATTAATATTAGAAAAACAAGGTATAACAAAATATATTCATAAAAAATTGGGCATTCAATATAAAGAAGCAAATTTGAAGGAATGGGAAGAATTTGTAAACAGAATAAAAAGAGGAAAAAAAGAAATAAAGATTGCAATGGTTGGAAAATATACTGCATTAGGAGATTCATATTTGAGCATACTTGAAGCATTTCATCATGCTTCTGCTGAGTTAAATGCAAAAGTAAATGTTGTTTGGATAGAAGCTGAGCAACTAGAAAAAAATGGAAAGGAAAAATTGGAGAAAGTAAATGCAATTTTAGTTCCGGGTGGATTTGGAGAAAGAGGGGTTGAAGGAAAAATAAGAGCAATAAAATATGCAAGGGAAAATAAAATACCATTTCTTGGTATTTGTTTTGGTTTTCAACTTGCTGTTGTTGAATATGGAAGAAATGTTATTGGATTAAATTGTCATTCAACAGAAATAAATAGAAATACTCCTCATCCAATAATAACTATTTTGCCAGAACAATATGGAATAAAGCAGCTTGGTGGAACAATGAGGCTTGGGAGCCAACCAATTATAATAAAAGAGGGAACATTAGCATATAGACTTTATAAAAAGAAAAAAATATATGAAAGGCATCGTCATAGATATGAAGTAAATCCAGAATATATTGATATATTAGAAAAAAATGGATTAATTTTTTCAGGAATAGCGGAAGATAAAATTAGAATGGAAATATTAGAGTTGGCGGATCATCCATATTTTATTGCATCACAATTTCATCCTGAATTCAAATCTCGCCCTCTAAAGCCAGCCCCACTATTTTATGGATTTATTGAATCAGCTATATTGGAATAGGTGGAATTTCACATATACAATTTTTTGTAACAACAATTTCTTTTGTAGGATTCCAATCATAAATCGATTTTTTTGGAGTATAAATTATTTTAACTAAATAAAATCCTTCGAAATGTTTATATTCATAGACAATTTTTCCAATGCACCCCTTATATTTTCCATTTATTATTTTAACATATTTTTCCATGGCCAACAATAATATAATAAAGTCAATATATTGCTAACTAAGAACAATTTTGCTTTACGGGCTCGGGGGAGTTAGCCCAGCATCATAGGATATATTTTGTTCAAAACATCCACAATTTCCCGCTTTATTGTCTTTATGGAGGTGGTCACTTTGTGTAAATTAAATAATAGAATTATAAAAGAAGCTAAAAGATTAGGTATCGACCATCGTCTAGAAGAGCTTCATATTGAATACCATCGTTTAAATGGTAAACGACCAAAAGATTTAGTAGATCTTTTACGTGGGGCTGTGGGAGCATGATGGACAAAGAAACGATCATTATGGCCCGCATGAATGCATTGAATAATGCAACGGCAACTCTCCAAGCAACATTAGATGCCTTTGAAGATAAACCAACACCGGATCAGGCAGCTGAAAAGGCTTTGCAACTTGCAGAAAAATTCATTTCCTGGATTCTCCAAGACATAGAAAAAGAAGATCCATTCATCATGGTTTACATTGACAAGGGCAAATATGATCCAAAGAGATCAAAATACAAGGATTTCTTTGAAAAGCACGACTTCAAGGAATCGAAAGGAGGTTTTTACAAAAGAATGAAACAGAGCGAATATGAAAAGCTGATCCAGGACCATGACTGGATAACTAAATCCTTCAAAATAAAAACTGAAGTAGCCCGCAAGCAGGAGGAAGAAAAATGATCTGGAAAGATGAAAATGGATTTTATCACGCTGATGAAGGAGAATGGTTATGCCAAAAGTGTAGATGGCGTGGCGGGAAAGATGTTCTAGATTATCATTGTAAGCATCCAAATAAGGGCGAACCAGTAGATTATCCTTTCATTGTAGCATGTAAAAACTATGAGGAAAAAACCAAAGATATGGAACTATACGAGCAGGCAGTAGCAAAATGGGGCATTCATGCTCAAATTCTTATGGCCGTGGAAGAAATGAGCGAACTCATAAAAGTATTAGTAAAATATGGAAGAAATGTAAATAGTAGCTCCCTTGACGAAATTATTGAGGAAATTGTTGATACCGAAATAATGCTTGAACAACTCAAACTCATTTTTGTATATTCATCTCCAACAAATTATGATAAATATAAGGAATTGAGGAAGAAAAAGCTGGAAAGATTGGAAAAATTGTTGCAGGAGGCATTAGCATGACCAAAAACCGTCAAAATTCGAAATTTTACAGATATAAAAAGTCAGAGGCTCAACCGTCAAAATTCAAAAATGACCGTCAAAATTCGAAAATCTTCTCTGTAAACCGTCAAAATTCGAATTTGAATCGCTTTTCGAATTTTGCCAATAATAATACTACAACGAGGTGGTAATATAGTAGATCTACCTCTCCGCCTCAAAATATATCGTCTCTTGGTGGAGGGGTATGCAAGGGCATCAATAGCTAAAATACTCAAGATCAGCCCTGGGACCGTTGCATATCATGTTTCACAATTAGAAAAAGGGGAATACATAAGAAGAGTTCCAGGTTCTAAATCCCCAATTTTATACATAAAAGGCAAAAATGCATACAGGCTAGATCGCAAAATCAAACAAATTTTAGGCAACGAAGACCGTGGGGGATGGTTGATAGTTCAAACCGCAACTCCAGCAAGCGTGCATCACAATGGCTTCAAATTCAAAATTCTAAAGCCTGCAACTCGCCAGCCGCCTTGGCAAAAGCAATGGGTGGCAAGCGGCGTGCAATGCAAGGAATTTGCCATAAAGATGCCCAATGGCGACAAATGGGATGAAGCAATACGCATAAGAGAGGTAAAAGGAAAAAAAGATGCTAGCATAATCATATGGCTTCCAGAATACAAAGTTGAATCAAAAGACGAGCTGGAGCATATTCTCAAAGCAAGAGTGCAATATGCCCAGAATGTTGCAAATTGGCTGCAAAAGCATTTTGGCTATCGCCTGGGCATCATCGAAGAATATGAAGCACACATAGCAATCCCAGTAAAAAAAGAGATCGCAGAGGCAGCAATAAAGCTTGGCATCAAATCTGAGCATTTCCGTTTTGATCGCACACCAAAGCATAGCATAGAAACAAATGATGCAGAAAAAGCAATAGAAGCTATGACAGTATTAGAATCAGCAGGCGAAATTCTGAAGAAGCTCAGCATACTTGAAAAGCATACAAACAAAAATAATGAACAATCAAAGATCATCGAAAAATCGATTAAGGAAATTTATCTCAATCTACATAACCTTACAAATGCAACAGCAATTCTTGCAAACTTTTTTGCAGAGCTACTAATAAGAGTAAAAGAAATGCCTGACATTAAACCAGATACCAGGAGAGATGTAGTATGAAAAGGCAGGAGAATAAATGCGCAAGAAATTTGTAAGCTTTAGTGGCGGCAAAGATAGTTTAGTTACTTTGCACAAGCTTCTTTATGAGTGGAATAAGAATTTTGAGGTAATTTATGTAGATACGGGATTAAGCTTGCCAGAATGCAATGAATATGTCAAGGAAATATGTGAGGAATTTGGAGTAAAGCTAAATGTTATAAAGGCAAAGCGCAATTTTTGGGAAACCGTAGAGCAATGGGGATTTCCAACCAGACCAGGATGGAAAAGATGGTGCATGATGGAGCTGAAAATGAAACCTTTGAAAGAATTCATACCCAAATTTTCTGTTGTAGCATTAGGAATTAGAAAAGGAGAGAGTAGCTATAGAAAGAAATTTTACCAGGAAACAATCATATGGAGCGAATATTTGACAGCATGGGAATACTTTCCAATACTAGAATGGAGCAATGAAGATATTGAAAGATATATAGAAAAATACAAGCTTAAGGTAAATCCATGTTATAAATTATATGGGTTTGGAGGGAACTGCTACTTTTGCCCGTTTCGTGTTGACAAAAAATATTATTTAAGGCTTCGGCTACATCATCCCGAGCTATTCAAAAAAATTATAGAATATGAGGCAAAAATGAGAAACAAGACAGGAGCATTATACAAGCAAGGAAAGAACATTTATGTAAAAGATATGGATAAACAAGTTTCAGTTGATAGTTTCTTTAAAGAAGAAAAATGAGAAGAATTTCTATAGTGCTAAATGATGAGGAGGAAACTGCAATAAATCAGTTATTAGAATTAATCAAATTGAAGGTAACGTTAAAAAGAACATTTTTAGAAGGGTTGTTCAAAATAGCAGAAAATTTAGCAAAAAATGAAAAGGAAAAAGATAAAATTGAAGAATTAAAAAATCGTATTGGCATTATATAAACTAAATTCATCATTCTAATATATAAAGGTTTATGATTTATATAATTCTATAGACTTGGTATAGTATTTATCTATATTTTGTTGATGAAAATGATAAAAAAGAGATTTTTAGGAAAAGGGAAAATAGTACCAATTCT
>CAZDCH010000048.1:0-9338 GCA_964503915.1 uncultured Thermoplasmatales archaeon | reverse complement strand
TGTAAATGGCTCTGTATAGCTCCTCCATCCTTTTTCATCTATCTTATATTTAATGAATTTGATTCCTGAACCATCATCATTTGCATTTAATTCAATTTTAGTAACAGGAGAAATCCATTGTTCATATGTTGGACCATCGAAGCTTATTTTTGTTTCTGGTGGATTCATATCTATCTTATATACTTCAACATGCATGGGCTCAACATTTCCTAGTATATCTTCAGCATAGAACTTAACTGTATATACGCCATATGGAGCAAATCCTGTTTCATCTCTTATCTGGAATGCTACTGGTTGATAGCTAACATGCCATTCTCCATTGCATTCATAATAATTGCCATTCCAATAGAATTTACTATTTTCTGGGCCTTCAACAGCAAAATATATCCATATATTGCCAACTGGGCAAATTCCATCATATGCCCATATGGTAAATTCAGTTTGTGGTGTAATATAATCTTTCCAATTATCTATTTCTACAGATATCCATGATTTTGCAGTGTCATCAACATAATAAGTTTCATTGTATGGCTCCTCAATATTTCCTGCATTATCTATGCTATAATATTCAATATAATGCTTACACTCTCCTTGTAATGTAAATGGCTCAGTATATTTTATCCAAGGTGACCAACTTCCATTATACCATATCCTATAATAAGTAACATTTACACCTGATTGATAATCAACTGCAATTAAACTAAATTGCGTTTTTGAAGTAACATAATTATCAACACAAGGCTCACCAACCTCTAGCACTGTAATTGGAGGAGTTTTGTCAACACCAGTATAATACATTAATGGATAGTTATCTTGAGAGTAATGAATTGGACATCCACCTATAATAATATATGGTGTATCTCCTATTCCATCGCTTCCTGGCACGTCTTGATTTTCTCCCCTATATTCATCTTTTCCAGTATAATCGCTCCAATAATTTCCTCCAAAAGGATATCCATTATCCCATTTATTATTGCATCCATCTCTTACTTGTTTGTATGCAGCATTATCAATAAAATTATTTGAATAAATCAAATTGTCATTTGATAAATAATAGGAATATATGGCAAAATAATTTCTTGAAAAATTACAATTTACTATTTTATTATAACTTGCTTTATATAATCTCAAACCAAAAATTGAATTATGAATTATGCTACAATTCTCTATTTCATTATACTTAGCATAATAGTATAAATCAATACCTACATTATTATCATATATTGAACAATTGCATATTTTGTTTGATTCATCTCTTGAATATAAGTCAATTGCATATTCATTGTTATAAAATTCACAATTCATTATTATATTGTCATCTGAATGATAATATAATAATATTCCTTCCGAATTGTCATGGAAAATACAATTTTGGATTATATGGTTAGTTGAATATTGATAGCCATATATACCAATTCCATTATTATAAAACTCGCAATTCCTTATTTGATTGTTTGTAGCTGTTTTATAGAAATATATGCCATAGCCATTATCATAGCTTCTACAATTTTCTATTATATTATTATTTGAATTGTAATAGAAAGAAAATCCTCTAGAAGTTGAATGTGCAACACAATTCGATATTATTGAATTTATTGTACTAACAAGCAACAATGCTTGGTCATTATTGGAAAATGTCATATTTCTTATTTCTATATTATTACATTCAACAAGTCCAAGCCATCCAACATTTATTCCATCAAAAATTAAATTACTTTGCCCTATAATATGATAAACTGGTTTTCCATTTGCAGTATTTGAAGTATCTATATCTTGCTTAAATTCATCAACATTCCCTCCTCTCATTACAAAATTTTGTAAGTTATTCCAAACAGTATTGTTTCTTAAAATGTTAGCTGGCAATGGACAGAAATGAATCCATATACCATACTCATTATCATATGAATTGCAATTTTTAACCATATTTCCTGAAGAATATGAAATAAAGATACCATGTGAATTACTATATACATTACAATTTTCTATTGTATTGTAATTTGTTGAAGAAGATGCTAAGCCAATTGCATAATAACAATCATGTACTGTACAATTCATAATCCTTGAATTTGTTGTTCCAGCAAGCAATATTCCATTATAATTATTGCTAAATTCTAAATTTTTAACAGTTATATTGTTGCAATCAATTAAAGCTAAGAAACCTATATCCATTGTTTCATTAAATTCTAGATTGCTTTCTCCAATTATATAATAAATTGGTTTTCCATTTATTGTATTTGTTGAATCAATTTCTTGATAGTAATATGATGTAATTTTTGTGGGAACAAAACCAAAATTATATACATTATTCCATATCGTATTATTTTTAAAAACATTATCTGATTTTGGTAAGCCAACAAGTCCCCAATTATTATTCCATATACTGCAATTTTCTATTCTAATTCCATATGTCCAATGAATTGCTCTATCATCACAATCATGGATTGAACAATTAATAATTTTATTATATTTACTACTTACAAAAATACCTATATCATTATCATAAAATGTTGAATTTGCAATCAAATTATTCTCAGCTTTTATCCACAATTGTATTCCTCTATTTATTCCATGTATTTCGCAATTTTCAATTGTATTATATTTTGAATCTCTTCCCAAAAATATTCCAGTCCAATAACAATCATATATGTGACAATTTTTTATTATAGAATTTGTTGTTCCAACAAGAACTATTCCATTAAAATTGTTTGATGTAGTAATATTTTTTATTAATATATTATTGCAATCAATTAAAGCTAAGAAGCCTATATCCATTGTTTCATTAAATTCTAGATTGCTTTCTCCAATTATATAATAAATTGGTTTTCCATTTATTGTATTTGAAGTATCTATATCCCATTCAAAATCGGATACTTTGGATCCCCAATTTCCAAAATTATAAACATTGTCATTAAAATTATTGTTCCTTAATATGGAGCCACCACCATGCGTCACATAAATTCCAAATTGATTATAGGCAATAGAACAATTTTGCATATTTATCTGTGCATGAATTCCATAAATCCCATATGCTGAATTGTTATAAATTTCGCAATCATTTATTTGGCAATCTGTATCATCTAAATAAATCCCCGTTTCTCCGTCTTTAAATTTGCAATCTAAAAATTTAGCGCTCTCGCATTCCAAAATATACGCTCCAATAACATTGCCATTAAAATGGCAATTCTTTATTTCTATAGGAGATGTATCAGCTGAAAATATTCCATAATCATTTTGGTTGAATATACAATTAGATATTAAAATATTAGAAGAACAAGTTAAAGTAATGCCAGCAAAATTGTCTTCAAATTTACAATTTGAAATTTGTACGTTACTTCCATATTCAACTTCTATTGCATCATCATCTGCTTCAATAATCTTAAATCTTTTTATAACAACATTATTTGCAAAAACATGTATTACATCTTTCCATTCCATATTATCTCCATCTATTATAGTTGTATCTGCATCAATTCCAATTAAGGAAATAGATTTGTTTATTACTACATGTTCATGGTAAATTCCATCATATACAATTATAACATCCCCATCACTCGCATCTTTAATTCCCTCCTCAATTGTATTCCATTTATGATGGATTGGGTCATCAACAAAATCATCATCTACAAATATTGTTTTTCTATTCCCTATGCTAATCTCATGCTCTATTATGGAGAAATTATGCAATTTATTCTCCAAATTCTTTTCTATTGCAACATCTATAATTGGTTCAACACTAATATTAAAGTTTGATGAAATATCTTTTTCTAAATCAGCGCTTGCAATCGTTGCAATAATAAATAAAAATCCTATTCCAACCATAAAATAACCAAATTTTGCCTCCATGAAATTAAATATACAATACTTTAAAAATTTTACTGCAAATTTTTTATAGCTTTTTACAGATTTTTACAAATTTTACAAATTTTTTATTCTTTCTTCAAATTCTTCTAAATCTTTAACAACAAAATTTCCATCCATATTTTCTTTCCTATCTAGATAAAATGCCTTTATTCCAGCTTTCTTAGCAGCTAAATAATCAAATTCATAGTTATCTCCAACATGAACCATTTTATCTTTTTCTATTTTAATATCTTGACAAATTTTCTTATATATTTCCTCATCTTTTTTCGTTTTATTGAAATTACTTACAGCTGAAAAAATATGGGAAAAATATTTCTCTAAATTTAACACATTTAGTTCAATTTCAATAAATTCATTTGCTGCATTTGATATTAAAATCAATTCATAATTTTTTTTCAGCCTATCCAAGACTTTCCTTACTTCAGGATACAATTTTAATTTATCTATACATCTAGATAAAATTTCTTTCCATGAAACATTTAATTCAAATTTCCTTATCCAATAATTTATATCATACCATTCTAATGCCTCTGGCCCAACTTTTAAATATTCCTTCTCAACTATCTTCTTTGCCTCTTCAAATTTATACCCATATTTTTTGGCATATAATCTAGGAATTTCTTCCAGCCAAACAGCATCAACATAATCCATAGTAACTAATGTTCCATCCAAATCAAACGATATTACTTTAATCATCTTTTACAACCCCATATATTCTATCTTCATATTCAATTATTTTTATTTTCTTCCCTTTTTTCCATTTTTTTGGCTTATTTATGAAGAAGGTTTTATAATTTTTTGCATCCATTACATATAATCCTTTTTCATCTTCATATAAAACAATTGCATCTTTTTCTTCCATTTTAATTTTAGCTATTCTTTCTATTTCATTCTTATAAATATACTTTTTCCTTCCTTCTAAATCTTCGAGCTCAATTTTTTTTCCTATGGAAACAATTCTATATAAACTTTCATTAATTTTTACAAAATCTCCTACTGAATATTCTGGAAATTTTATCCTATATGTATCTCTATATATCTTCCTTCCATTCTTTAAGCCAACTAAAGAAGAAGAAATATTAATTTCTCCTTTAAATTTTTCCTTTATTTCCTTAGCAATTGTGAAAGCAACTTTTTTATTGCCAACATAATAATCTATTCCTCCCTTTACTTCTTCTTTCTTAGAAATAAAAGCATCCTTTTCCTTTATTCTTTTCTTAATTAATTTTTCTATTTCCATATAATTTCTTGCATTTCTTATTTGAATTATTGCTTCATAATATCCTCCCTTTTTTAAAGAACATTTATTGCATAACCTATATTCCTTATTTATTGTAATTTCTTTTTTCTCAACAACTTCTTTCCCTTCAAAATCTCCAGTACATATTGCTATTTTTCCATCAAAGCTCAATTTAAAATCAATTTCAGCTTTAATTTTTTCTCTTAAGTAATCTTGCAAATCCTTTATTAAATCCCCTTTTTTCCACTTCTTTTTTTTATTTATTTTATATGCACTGCAATTCTTGCAAAATGTTACCTCTATCTCGTCAGGAATAACAAATAGCTTCTTCTTTTTTAAATAGCAATCTATACATAAGCCATTGTAAGTTTTTCCTTTTTTACCACATTCAACACATATCATAGTAATACAAATTGTGCATGAGGAATGCCAGCTATTTTAATAACATTTTCTTTATCAATAATCCCAATTTCTATACCACATTTTACAGCTTTATGTCCAACTAGATTTGCTATTGTAGCTTGCAATAAATGTTTTTTTAATAATTCTTCATCTCCAACAATATCTCCATAAAATTCTTTGGATACTTTAAACTCTATTTCTCCTTCTTTCAAAGTTTTTCCCAATAATTCTGCATCACAAGCTGCAACTAAAACTTCATCTTTTATTTTATATACTTTCATATAGATTTTATTCGCTAGTGAGCCTATATTTTCCATGTTTTGGCTCAAATATAATCCCCTCTTTCCTCATTTTATTTATTAACTTTTCAACAGTATCTCTATCCATTCCTTCATCTTGCGCCCTTTCAATAATTTCTTCTAAAGGTGCTGCTCCTTCTATTTCTTGGCAAATATCTCTAATTATTTCTGTAATGATTTTCATTTTATCTTTTTGTGTTTTTGTTATACCTGTAGTTATAATATCAATGTTGAAATCTCCAATTTCTTTTTCTATTCCTACTTTTGTTAAATAATATTCAACAATTTTTATAGCTCTTTCTGCATCTTCCTTTGTAACAACATTTGATAATCTCATCCTTGCAGAAGCTTCTGCTATTCTTATAAAAGCTTCTAATTGACGAGGAGTAAATGGAACAGTTTCTTTTGACTTTGCTCTCATTTCTACATAATACTCCTTTATCTTTTCCATTGCTTCTTCTGTTAAAATTGGAAATATATTTCTTTTTGCATATGCAATATATTTCCTTAAAAATTCTGGATTGAAAACTGGTTTAATTTTATCTACAACCATTTCTTTATCGCTTACGAGCATTTCTCCATATTTATGAACTTCCAATACATGACTAGCTAAAGCTTCGTCTCTTTCCTTATCTGGCTTATCTGTTAATGGAAAAATTAAATCAAATCTTGAAAGTAAGGCTGGCGGAATATTTATTTGGTCTGCTAATGGCGAGTATTCATCAAATCTTCCAAATTTTGGGTTTGCTGCCCCCAATAAAGCACATCTTGATTTTAAGGTTGCATTTATTCCAGCTTTAGCAATGCTTATTTCTTGCTGCTCCATTGCTTGATGCAAAGCATCTCTATCTTTTGGGGACATTTTATCTAGCTCATCAACACATGCTATTCCTAAATCAGCTAAAACCAATGCGCCTGCTTCTAAAGTCCATCTTCCCTCCCCAAATTCATCGCTTCTTACTGCTGATGCGGTTAAGCCTGCAGCGCTGCTAGACTTGCCAGATGTATATATGCTACGAGGAGCTAATTGAGAAATGTATCTGAGCAATTGGCTTTTAGCAGTTCCAGGGTCACCAACAAGCAATATATGAATATCTCCTCTTATTCTCGTTCCATCTGGCATTAGCTTTGGAACTCCTCCAAAAAGCTGTAAAGCTAAAGCATCTTTTTCTTTTTCTAAGCCATATATAGTTGGAGCTATTGAATTTCTTATTTTTTCATATAACATTGGGTCCTTACTTATTTCTTTGATTTTCTTTTCATCTTCCTCGCTTATAACTATTTCTTCAAATGCTTGTTCTCTTATTTCTATACTAACTGCATCCATTACTTTATTGAATTCAGTAAGCTTTATCCTTCCGCTTCTCCTAACTTCTGCTCTCAAAATCCCATTTACTGTTATTCTATCACCAGGAACAATATCTCCTACTAAATCATCTTCTAAATGAATAACAAGCCTCATTGGCTGCGCCCCTCCTCTCAGCCCTTCTGGGCTTTCTTGCAATTCTATTTTCTGACTATCTATAAAAACAGACTCTTCCGTTAATAGCTTAAAAGAAGATTTTCTTCCACATCCCCCTTGGCTTGCATAACATTCAGTTGGCTCTCTTAGAGTATTTTCTTCCTGTGGAACTTTTATTATTGCTCCACATTTTTTGCATTCAAATGCAGCATCTCTTAATTTTGGGCGAACTTCAGTAACTTTTTTAACTAACCCATCTACAGCAATAAATTTTCCAAGATGAATTGCTCTCAAATCCCTAATTTCTATTTTTCTTGTATCTGGTAAATTTTTTACTCTAAAATGTAAAGGTGGGGTTTCTCCAGCTACATCTATTCTTTTTAAAGCTTCCTCCCCAGCATATATTGCTCTATATGGCTTATCAAGTAAATATTCCCCTAATTCTGAGTCATATTTGTCAATATCCCAATAATCCAAAACCAAGCTTTTTTTCTCAGGATATAATAAAGCAACGCTTTCAATTTTATCTTTGCAATAATCTTGAAAGAATCTTTCCCACCTTTCGATTAAGCTTTCCAAGCTTGATATCATATTACTAATAATAATAAATTTGCTTATAAAATTACACCCCCCATGCGAAATTATTATAGACATAAAATACATAACATAATGATAAAAATGAGAGGCATGATAAAAAGAAAAGGAATAGTAATGTTATTAGTATCATCAATTTTATTGCCTCTTTTAACAGGTTGTGTTGAAAAATTTGCTGAAGTTGAAGGATTTAGTATGGATACAATAGAGAATATAAAATCGGAGAGAATAAAAGGGGCTGTTCCTATTATAGTAAGTGAGAAAAATCCTTTTTATGCGGTCATTGCTACTCCAGTTGCTCTATATTATGATAAAGAAAAACAATATGTTGCTCCATTACTTGTTCAAAATTTTGAAAATCCTTCAAAGCCAGTTAAAAGATTTAAAGAATTTTATTCAGTTTCTTATGAGGAAGTAAGAAATGGGGGGGCTGAAAATGTTTCAATAAAATTGAGTAATATATGGAAAAAAAGCGATGCTGCCTTACTTATTGAAGATAGTTGGAAAGGATATGAAATTGGCATAGTTGCTGCTCCTTTAGCAAGTTATTTAAATATTCCAATTTTTGTAACAAACGATACAAATAATATTAAAAGCTATTTAAAAAAGCTTGGAGTAAAATATACTTTTATATGCGGTGATTTAAAGGGATATGGAATAACTTGGAGATTTGATGATGCGGAAGAAATAAATGATTTGCTTATAAAACTAATAAAAAAGAGATTTGGAGATGTTAATTATATAACAATTACAAATCCATTAGATATAACAAATGTAAAAGTTTTAAATGAAACATATTATGAATTCGAAAATGAAACAATTTCAATTTGTATATTGCCAGCTCAAACAATAAATGCTATTTTAAAAGGATTTGCCTTTTATTCAATAAATAGTTTTGAAATTCCAAATTATGAATATGCGAGATTAAAGATAGATTTGATAAATGAAAATTCAGAATATGTTAGCGAGTTGGGAAATGATTTGATTTTATTAATAGATGGTCCAGATAATGAAACATATGTTTATGCTTCTACTGCAGCTGGTATACCAGAAGTTGAAGATGGCGATATTGTTGTAGATAAATTACATTATGAAACAATAATTCATAATAAGCCAGGCAAATATACTGCAAGGATATTGGGAAGATGGATTGAAAGAGCAAATGGAAAATATAAATTGAAAATAAAGGTTGAAGAAGTTGATAGTCCATTGCAACCTCTAATGCACAATCTTTCCTCATTAGCTCCATATTTAACTGCATATCATAAAGGAATAGTATTAGCAAACAAAAGCTTTGCATTTGCAGGAGGCGAAGAAGGCGTAGTATATCCATCAACAAATGAAAAGCTTGTTAAGCTATGCAACCAACATGTTCTGAAAATTCATGAAAATTTAAATAAATTGTTAGCAAAAATTGCAAATATTAGCGAAGAAAAGGAATTATGGCAACATTATAAAGAAAATCCAATTCATATTGCAA
>CAZDCH010000047.1:0-9502 GCA_964503915.1 uncultured Thermoplasmatales archaeon | reverse complement strand
TGCATCAGGAGGGGTATTTCTTATTTTTTAAATTTTGAATTCTTGACACTGCCAAAACATTTAACCCAAGTTTTTTTGCATACTTATATACTTCCATATATTCATCAAAATTTAATCTCCTGCTTATTTCATCATATTCAAAAGCTTTATAAGTTGGATAATATTGGTCCATTACATTCACAATTGAATTTGGTATATTTTCTGCTATCCATTCTATTATTGGCTTTGAACAACAATCAATATGATTTGGCAAAACTAAATGTCTAACTATAACTTCTCCTTGTTTATATGCAATTTCGTGATTTCTTGTAGTTATTTCCCAATATTTTTTAATTTTTGAAAGCCTATATGCGCAATCATCATTTCCATATTTAAAATCTGTTAAATATACGTCTATAATATCCCTTAAAATTTCCATTGTTTCAATGCTACAATACATGTTTGAATTCCAAATTTGCGGTAAGTTTGTATTGCTCTCTTTTAAAACCTTCAATATATAAAGTAGGTTTGGCGTTGGCTCCCCTCCAACCCAATTTACGTTTTTAGCTCCGCCATCCTTTGCTTTTTCTATTAAAAGAGCCATTTCTTTAGGCTCTATATATATTCCAGCTTCATATTGTGATATATCCCAGTTTTGGCAATAGACGCAACTAAATGTGCAACCTGAAAAGAAAATTGTATATGAGGGAACAAGCATTGCTTCTTCTCCATAATGGAAAAAATGGGATGCAACAAGCGTTTTCTTTATTCTACACCTACCAACTTTTTCATATCTATTGATATAGCATCTATGCTCACAAAAATGGCATTTTTTGTAAATTTCTTCGGCTTTTTCAATTAGCTTATCTATTTTTCTTTTATTTATTAAATATTTGCTTTTTTCTTTTTCTTCCAATATTTTATAATATTTTTCAAGCATTTTTCTTAATAATTTTCCCTCTTGGTTTTTCTTCAGCAAAAATTTCTCCTTGAAATTTATAAACCTTTGTATCTTTATCAAGCCATGCATCTGGAGGTAATCCAGCTTTAATACAAGTTTGGCAAAGAAATTCTTCTTCATTCCATTTGTATTCAACAGCAACTTGTGGTAGTAATAATCCTCTATAAAATCCTTTTTCAATCATTAAGCCATCTTTACCAACTTTAATATTCTTTGGATATTCTGAAGGGCTACATTTGATTAATTCTGGAGGAGTTAAGACAGTTACTTCAATAACAATTTTATCTAATTCTTCTTTTGATAAGTCTGGAAATCTAGGATCATGACAAGCTGAGATTGCCGATTCCTTAATAGCTTTTCTCAATGGATAAATTGGCTCTGGAATTCCAATACATCCTCTTAGCTGGTTACTTGGAAATAAATTTATTGTTACAAAAACACCAGCTTTTTCCTCAAAATTTTTTAATTCTTCTATTTCTTCCCCTTTTAAATGTTTTTCAATAACATTTCTTGCATACCTTACCAATTTTTCTCCATCTTTTAATGATAACATATTATTAATCAAGTTTAAAATTAAAAACTTTCAATTCCCATTTCCTCTCTACTTTTCCCAGCTTCTTTTAAAACCTTTTCAGCAACAAAAATATCACACCCCTCCCTTACAGCCAAAGCAATGCAATCGCTCGGGCGAGCATCAATAACTATTTCCTTTGCCTCTTTCCCTTTATAATATTCTAGATAAAGCTTAGCCATAAAAACCCCTTCTATCAAATCATCAATTACTACTTTTTTAATTGATGCTCCAAGAGAATTTATTACATGTATAAATAAATCGTGAGTTAAAGGACGATGAAATCTTTTTCCATGTAATCCATTCATTATACTTTCTGCTTGTATATAACTAACATATATTGGCAATGCCATTTTTTCATTAATTAATATTATTTCTGAATATCTCTCTGTATGATATACATGTGGATATACATCCATTTTTACTAATTTTTCATTCTCGCTCATTTTATCTCCGCTAATCTTTTTATCCTTTCAACAACATTAGGATGGGAAGAGAATATTTCTAACAGCCTATCAGTCGTAGTTATTCTTGCTTTTTCTGCAAATACTTTTAATTCATACTCATCTAAATGACCATCTAAATTTAAATCTGCCTGTTTCAAATCAATAATATCTTTTCTTGCAGTTGACGGATCCGTTGCAAAGAAAGCCTTCATTCCTTCTGCTTCTTTTATTTTTTCTGGCCTAATAAAAGTTGTTGCAGTAGTTATTCTGTACAAAGCTGAAGCTAGTGCATGTGGTCTTTTTGTAAGCAAAACTGAGCCATAATCAGCATAGTATTCTCTTATTCTGCTCACATATAAAACAATTAAATTTGTTATTAAATAAACAGCAAAAGCAATGAAAGCAATTAATGCGGCTCCTTCGCTTCTTCTCCTGCCCCATAAAAAATTCCAAAATGCGAGATAACAAATTAATGGAATAACAGAAAGCATGGTTATTATTGCCATATCTCTGTGCTTTAAATGAGATATTTCATGCCCCAAAACAGCTTCCATTTCTTCATCATTTAATATTTTCAAAAGCCCTCTTGTAACGCATACTCTTCCATCTTTTAAATTTCTTCCAAAAGCAAAAGCATTTGGTAAATCAATGTTCGCTATACCAACTTTCGGCATTGGAATATTTGCATCTCTTGCTAAATTTTCAATCATTCCATATAATTTTGGATTTTCCTTTCTAGTAATATATCTTACTCTCATAGATGCTTCAACTATTTTTGGACTAACTAAATATTGTAGAATAACAATGAATACTGCAATAATTGCTAAAAATATTGGCTGAGCATATCCAAGGAAATATGCAATTAATGTTATTAATCCATAAATTATTGCAAATAAAATAGCTATTGCAAGTATTAGCCTAGTATATAGCCCAATTTTTCGCATTGCAAAATAATTATGCTCGTTTATTAATATTTTACTTTCATTTTTTAAAATCATTTTTTGAAAGAATAATTAATATGAGTGCAATTATGCTAAATAAAGAACCAATTAAAAAGCCAATTGATGCTATTCCAAATATTGCTCCAATAATTGCAACAATAAAATTCTTTTTTAATAAACAAAATATTCCTCCAATTAAAGCTGGGAATGAAACAATTATAAAGAAGATTGCGAGATAGGGAAGATAATCAATTATCATAGCAAATAGAGTTTTTTCTTTAATAAATCCTTCTCCTTTTTTCATAAAAAATTGGTCTTTTATTATAGATATACTTGAAGGCATAACAAATATTTCTACCCTTATGCTTTTATATCCTTCTTTTTTAATTTCAATTAAATGTTTTCCTGCAGATATGTTATTCAGTGAAAAATATCCGTTTGAATCTGTTTTTGCAACTAACTTTGCACCATTTTCTATTAAATAAATGGATACATTCTCAAGTGGCTCTTTATTTTCATCATATACTTCAGCTTGATAAAATCCCTCTCCTTTAAATTCTGGCCCAATTAGCAAGGAAGAGCCCATTGAAACGCCCAATATAAAGGCAATGATTAGTAATAGGCCAGCAATTAATGGCTTTGCAGAAGGCGCTAACTTTACATATGGATGAATTGGGCTTTCCCATTCTTCTTTCCTTTCTCTTTTAGAAACATCTACTTTAATGCTCATCCCACAATTTGGGCATTTTGTTTTTTGCAATCCTTCTGCATCATCGGGAACTTCAACAATTACACTTTTATTGCAATATGGACATTTTGTCCTTCCTTTCATTGAAAATAATATTGGCAAGATATAAGTAAATTTCCAAAGATTTTTTAATTTATTTTATATAAAATTGTGATATTCCAAATCATATTGTTCATATTATTTCCAATCATACTAATCTTATTAATTTCCTTTTTTTCATTTTTTTATTCTGAAACCTTTAACAAAATTGGTTTTGGTAAAAGAGAAATTAGCTTATTAATAGTTGGTTCAGCTTCAACAATGTTTCTTGACATGCCAATTTTTGTGTATAAAAATTATTTTTTAGCCTTAAATATTGGAGGAGCATTAATACCTATTATCTTATCTCTCTATTTTATAAAACAAAATTATCTTTCCCCCATCAAAATGCTTATTGGAATATTCCTAATATCTTTTTCAACTTATATGGTTACTACAGTTACAGAAGAAGGGGTTGTATCATATTTCCCCTTTTATTTCCTCCCCCCAATTTTATCTTTACTTTTATCATTGCTATTTTTCTTTCGCTCTCCAACTGCATCTATCTATTCATATTCAATCTCTACTCTTGGAGTAATAATTGGAGGAGATTTATCACATCTTCCAGAATTATTTGAAAAACCTTTTATGGGCTCAATGGGTGGCGCGGGACTATATGACATGGTCTATCTTGCCGGCTTGATTTCATTTTGTATTACTTTTCCTTTCGTTAAGAAAACGAAATTGAATAAAATTGAAAGGTTAACTAAGAAATTTGAAAGAGAAATATATTTCGCAAGTAAGTTTATAGATGTAAAGCCTTCTTCATTTGAGTATAAAAATTATAAGGAATTGAAAAGAGAAATGAACAGAATATTAAATGAAATAAATAGAAAAATAGAAATTTTTGCTAACCCATTGGATAGAATTATTGCATTTATAATCGACTTTTCAATTATTGTGACGATTTCAATTATTTTATATGCAACCCTTTCAATTTCCTTATATCTATTCATTTCCTTTTTACTTTTATTAAAAATTTTATACTTTACTATTTTAGAATTCTTTTTAGGATTTACAGTAGGAAAGGCAATCATGGATATTGAAGTAAGAAATGTTGAAAATAAGCCCATTGATTTTATGGGAGCCTTTACGAGAAATATAGTTAGATTAATAGAATTTTTTGCAATGTTTTACTTAATTAGCTTGTTATTAATACTTACTACACCAAAAAAACAAAGATTTGGAGATATGGTTGCAGACAGCTTAGTTGTAAAGGTGAAATAATGGATATTTTGTTTTCAATTTGGCTCATTTTTCCAGCATATGTTGCAAATGCATCAGCTGTTTTATTTAAGGGAAAAACTCCTATTGATTTTGGAAAGAAATGGAAAGGGAAACCAATTTTTGGAGAGGGCAAGACATGGCGCGGATTTATTGGAGGAGGAATCTCTGGAATAATAATTGGTTTAATAATGAATAACATTTATCAAACTTTTGGAAAAGGTATCGATTCATTGATTGTTTTATCATCTCTTTCATTTGGAGCTTTATTAGGTGATTTAATAAAAAGCTTTTTTAAAAGAAGAATAGGAAAAGAAAGAGGGGAAAGGTGGCCAATTATTGACCAAATAGATTTTTTATTAGGAGCTTTTTTCTTTTCATATGTTATAAATAGGAATTGGTTCCTTTCAAATTTCAAACTATCTTACATTGTTTTCCTTTTAATTTTTACTCCACTGATACATTTAGTAACAAATATAATTGCTTATGTATTAAGATTAAAAAAAGTTCCATGGTGATTGAATGAATAATGAGAAAAGAAATAAAGAATTAAATGAATTGATTAAATTTATTAAGGAAAAAATTAAAAAAAGAAAATTAGAAGAAATGAATAAAGAATTGATAGAATGGGCAAAAGAACATGGAATAAAAATAGAAAAGGAGAAGAAAAAAGAGGAGAAGATTGAGGGCATATGTGAAATATGTTGTATAAGAGATGCAAAATACAAATGTATTGAATGTGGAAAAATAGCTTGTTCATCTTGTTTTTGGACTATGCTTGGAATTTGCAAGGAATGTGTAAGTGAAGAACAAATGAAAGAATGTAAATTGTGATTGTGATTGTGATTGTAAATAGTAAAAAATTATAAAGAGAAAGAAAATTAGCAATGATGCAACTAACTAAAGAAAAATTTGATGAATGGTACAATGAGATTGTAGAAAAAGCAGAACTATGTGATAAAAGGTATCCTATAAAAGGAATGAATGTATGGAAACCATATGGTTGGAAATTGATGCAAAATATTGATGCATTAATAAGAAGAGAAATGGAAAGAACAAATCATTATGAAGTGTGTTTTCCATTGCTAATTCCAGAAAATTTTTTTAAAAAGGAAGAAGAGCACATAAAAGGATTTTCATCGGAAGTATATTGGGTAACACATGCTGGCAATAATGAATTGGAAGAAAAAATGCTTCTTCGTCCGACTTCAGAAACTGCTTTATATCCATTATTTTCTTTATGGATTCGTTCTCATGCCGATTTACCTTTAAAAATTTTCCAAATTGTAAATACATTTAGATATGAAACAAAAATGACAAAGGCATTTATTAGAGTTAGAGAAATACATTTCTTTGAAGCTCATACATGTCATGCAACGTATGAAGATGCTGAAAAACAGATAAAAGAAGATTTAGAAATTGCCAAAAATTTTTTCGCAAAATTATGTCTTCCATATATAGTTAGCAAACGCCCAGATTGGGATAAATTTGCTGGCGCCTTTTATTCAATAGGCTTAGATGTTTTAATGCCTTCATTAAAAACATTACAGGTTGCTTCGATACATCAATATAAACAAAATTTTTCAATACCATTTGAAATAAAATATGAAGGAATTGATGGAAAACATTATTATTGCCATCAAACAACTTATGGAATGTCAGAAAGAGTTTTGGGAGCAATAGTAGGAATTCATGGGGATGAAAAAGGATTAAAGATTCCTTCAACTATAGCTCCAATAAAAATTGTTATTATACCAATTATTTTTAAAGGATGGGAAGAAAAAATAATGGAAGAATGCAAAAAATTAAAGGAGGAAATAGAAGAAATTGGATTAACATGTTATCTAGATGATAGAGATAAAACACCTGGAAGTAAATTTTATGATTGGGAATTAAAGGGAATTCCATTAAGAGTAGAAATTGGTCCTAAAGATTTGGAGGAAAATATAATAAGCATTGTAGCAAGAGATGGAATTAGAAAGAAAATTGGAAGGAAGGAAATAAATAGACTAAAAAAAGAATTAGAAGAATATGATAAAAGGATATATAAAAAAGCTCAAGAATTTCTGTATAAAAATATTCATATTTTAAGGGAAATCAATAAAAGCATTGAAGGAATAGTTGAATTGCCTTGGTGTGGAAATGAAGAATGTGGCAAAAAAATGGAAGAAGAAATGGACATGAAAAGTTTAGGAATCCCTATTCCAGAAAAAAAATGCAATGAAAAATGCCCCATTTGTAAAAAAGATGCCATAACATGGCTAAGACTTGCAAAGACTTATTGATTTAATATATCTTTTCAATTTTCTTATTGTTCCAGATGTTTTCAATGTTTTAAATTTTTTTTTATTTAAGAATTCTATAACTTTTTCTTTTTCTGTATGCTTGCATTTAACTATTCCATATTTTTCATTTAAAAAAACTAATTTTAAATTTTCTGATTTTAAGAATTTTATATCTTCTTCTTTTTCAATTAAAAATAATATATATCTATTTCTTCCTATTTTTTCTTTAACAACCATCTATCATATCTCCCCAAATTCTTCTTGTAAATCAATAAAAAGCTCTCTTAATAAATCTTCAAACACCATGTTCCTATATTCCCTTGTTCCTCCCTGCGTTTGCATCCTAGCTATAAATTCGCTTCCCTCTCTTAATATTTCTATTCTACATAAACTTTCTTCCACCATGCTTCTACTGTATATATATCATTTATATAATTTTTTTGTTCTGCTATTTTTCAAACAATTTATTTAATTCCTTTATGCTATAAGTATTTATTATATCTTTTTTTTCTGCCCATCCTCTTCTAGCTACAGATATACCATATTCATAAAATTTTAAATGCTCTTTGCTATGAGCATCTGTTCCTATAGAAAGCTTTACTCCCATTTCAATAGCCATTTTTGTATATATATCATTTAAATCCAACCTATCAGGATATGCATTTATTTCCATTATGACTCCATTGTCTTTTGCCGCCTGCAACACTTTTTCCATATCTATTTTTATTGGCTCTCTCTTTTGTATTATCCTACATGTAGGATGAGCTATAATATCTACATATTCGTGTTCTATTGCTTTAATAACTCTTGCAGTCATTTCTTTTTCTTCCATTCTAAAAGCTGAATGAACACTTGCTAATACCAAATCAACTTCCTTTAACAATTTGCTGCTAACATCTAAATTGCCATCTTTCATTATATTTGCTTCTACTCCATGAAATATATAAATATCATCATATTTTTCTCTTATTTTTTCAATTTCTTTTGCTTGCTCAAAAACATCTTCCTCATCCATCCCTCCTGCAATTTTTAGGCTTCCTACATGGTCAGTTATTGCAATAAATTTATGGCCAAGCTTAATTGCTTCTTTAACCATTTCTTCAATAGTATTTGCCCCATCGCTCCATTTTGTATGCATTTGCAAATCTCCTTTTACTTCCTTATATTCAACAAGTTTTGGTAAGCTTCCATTTAAAGCAGCCTCTATTTCTCCCCTATTCTCTCTTAACTCTGGAGGAATCCATTCCATTCCTAATGCCCTGTAAACTTCTTCTTCATTTCTTCCAGCTATTCTTTTCTCTCCTTTAAATAAACCATACTCATTCAATTTATACCCATGCTTAATTGCAATTTTCCTTACTTCAATATTATGCTCTTTACTTCCAGTAAAATATTGTAATGCTGAGCCAAAGCTTTCTTCCTCAACTATTCTTAAATCAACTTGTATACCTCCATATAGCCTTACTGATGACTTTGTTGTTCCTTTTGCTAAAACTTTTTCAACTCTTTTCATACTCGTAAAAATATCCATTACTTTCTCAGCATCATTAGATACAGCTAAAATATCAACATCTCCAATTGTTTCCTTTCTTCTCCTTATCGAACCAGCTAAGCTTATTTTTTCAACATATGGCTTCAATTCTTCAACAATTGCATTTGCTTCAGGCAAGACAAATCCTAACAAAAATCGTTGCTGGCGTTGCCTTGCTATTTCAATATTTTCTAAAATTTTCTTTTCTATTTTTTCTCCAAATCCTTTTAATCTTCTTATTCTTCTTTCCTTTGCAACTCTTTCCAAATCATCTAAATTCTTTACACCAAGTTTTTCGTAAAGAATTTTAATCATTCTTGGGCCTAAACCTTCAACAGTAGATAAGCTCTCTATATCTACTGGTATTTTTTTTCTAAGCTCTTCAAGTTTCCTTATCTTGCCTGTTTCCAAATATTCTTTAATTTTTTCAGCTATACTTTTTCCAACACCTGGTATTTTTTCAAGCTCTCCCTTTTTATACAAATCCTCAATATCGATGCTTAAACTTTCTATATTTTGAGCTGCTTTTCTATATGCTCTCGGCTTAAATTCTACGCCCTCAATTTCAAGTAAATCAGCTATTTCATAAAGTATTTTTGCTATTTCAGCGTTTTTCATTTTATACTTATTATGATTTTTATTAATATTATTTTTGGTGCTTTTATATTGAAATTATATATTAAAATGGGGTTCGTCGAAAAATTCTAAAAAAATTAATATTCCCATCCCCTTAAGAGC
>CAZDCH010000046.1:0-9995 GCA_964503915.1 uncultured Thermoplasmatales archaeon | reverse complement strand
TTCCCTAGCATATTCAACTTGAAAAAGCCTGCCATCTGGAGAAAATACAGTAATTTCCCAGTCATATGCAGTCCGTGGAATCATTAAGTTGTCAAAGAAAAGCAAAATATTAATTTTTCTACAAAATCCATACTCTTATTTCTTTAGATGTTGTATTGCCAGCATTATCAACAGCTTCAACTTTAAGCCAATATTTGCGTATTATAAATCTAGCTTTGAAAGTCCATTCATATGGAGCTTCCGTATCATTATATTTTAATTCATTATCAACGTAAAACCTTATTTCTTTTATTCCAGATGTATTATCATCTGCATATACTTCAATAGTAATCTTTCCTATTATTATTGTTGAAAATGGTAATGGAAGCAATTTTCTATCGAATACATATAAATAATTTTCTTCTGGCTTTTTTATTGAAAATATAGGCTTATTTTTATCAATCTTAATGTTTATTTCATTAATATCTTCCTCATTCCCAGCATAATCGATTGAATAAAATTTTATTTTATGCACTCCATTATTTATCTTTACAGGTTTTTTATATTCCATCCAATTTCCATCATCTACCTTATACATTATTTTTTCAACTCCAGATTCTCCATCACTTGAAAAAAGCTTTATTGTTACATTACTTACATACCATCCATTTTTTCCATTTGGAGAAGATGGGTCAATAGAATAATTTGTTATTGGACTTGTTTTATCAATTTTTATTGTTAAGCTCTTTTTATTTTCCTTATTCCCTGCTTTATCAATTGAATAATATTCAAGTATATTTTCTCCTTCATTTGATATCATGATTTCGTTTTTATATTCTTTCCATTCCTCCCCATTTATTCTATAATATGTTTTATTTGAAGTTGAATGAAGGCTAATACTAACATTGCTAATATACCATCCATTCTTTCCAATCTTTCCAGATATATTTGCACTTGTTTCTGGAGGAATTGTATCTATTGTAAATTGAATACTTGCTGGAGTTTCATCAATTAGCCCCTGTTCATCTTTTGCTCTCACCATAAATAAATATGTTCCATCTTGCAAGTTATACGTTTTGTTTTTAGTTTTATCCCATGGACTCCAATTAGAATCTAATTTATAAGAAAATAGCAAATTATCTGGAGATGTAAAATCATCTGTTCCAGTCCATTTGAAAGTAACTGTTGAATAATTGATTAATGGAGGAGGAAAGGAAATCAATATAGTGTCTGGAGGATTATTTTTTGAGAAATTTGCAACTACAGTTTTATTGCTATCCATAATAATATAGATGGGATTTTCTTCATATATATTCCCATTAATTAGCCAATGAACAAAAACATAGCTATTATTTGATATAGCATTGGCCATGACAACTGTATTTTCTCTATATATTCTTCCGCTAGGCTCTAAAACAACATAGCCAGCATTTTCAGGATTTATTATAATTGTTAGATTATATATTTTAAATGGAGAAAATGGCTTTATTAATGGATATCTATCTTTGCTATTGCCAACATTGTATGGCTTATCTACAATCCCATCGCTATTATTATCATATGCTCCTTCTATTGCTTCGTCGTGATCATTCCAGTAATTTCCTCCGTAAGGATAGCCATTATCCCATGTATTGTTATTATTATCATAAGCTTGTATGGTATTATTTATGAAGTTATTGTAAAAAATGGAAATATGGTTACAAGAATGCAAATATATTCCATAGTTATTTGAAGAAATATTATTTTTGAATATGCAAATAAAAGATGAAAAGGATGATGTTATTCCATAGGAATTATTTTCTATATAATTTTCGTATATCTCCATATAATGACTTTTATTTATGCTAAGATAGCCATGTTTTATTAAATTTCTTCCTATAGAAATGTTATTTGAAGAATTAATAATAAAAGGCCCATATATATGACATTCAAAAATAGATATATTATTGCAGTTTTCAGCATTTATTCCATTTATTGTGCAATTTTCTATCAAAATGTTTTCATTGTATATAGAAATCCTTTCAATAAATGGATTTTCTCCTATTAAATTCAAGCTTTTATTGATTAATATATTTTCATATACTCCATTATAAATATAGACAGTTCCTCCCTCAACAACTGCATTAATTCCATCTTGTATATTCGAAAAATGGTCATATTGCCATCCTGGAATGCTGCTGTTAAAATCATCATCTACATATACTATTGTTGGATTATTTACTGTTACATTTATACTTGTAATAGTATAATTTATTCCATCGTATGCTCTTGCAAATATTGTATACAATCCATTATCAAAATATATTGTATTCCACATATAGCTCCAACTAATAAATCCTGGAGCAATCATAATTCCTGGTGTTATCCAACTCCCATTATCTATCCTTATTTCAACAGTTTGTATTTCTCCATCCAAATCATATGCAATACCTGATATTTCAACGGTTCCATATACAACGCTTCCATCCTTTGGATTCGTAATATTAATAATTGGAGGAATATTTTCACCATAAACATTTACCGTAACGCTATCGCTTGCTTCATTTCCCATATTATCTATTACAACTAATTTTGCAATATATGTTCCTGGTGAATCATATGTATAAAATAAATTTGATGGAGGGCTATCTATTCCATTATATTCATATATGCCATCATTATTTGCATCGAAATACCATTCAGCAATGTATCCATCTGTATCATATGCCATTATTGTAAAATTGACATTTAATGGTGCATTTCCTTCTGTTGGATTAGCTTCTAAATCACATATTGGAGGAGCATAAATGCCAACATGTACATATCCTCTTATCTTACAATTTTCTGGAGGAATTTCATCTAATTGAAAATCATAATGCTTTGTTTCCCCCGGCTCAATTACTTCAAATACAAACGTTGTTAGATTTTCAAAATATCCTTCGGCGCGAGTTAATATACTATTAATAGTTGACTGTTGGAAAGGAATAAATGTTTGTTGCAATGCTGGAACAGATGCATTAAAATAACCATCTCCATTTGTTATTGCATATCTTATAAAGTTATCAAAATCCATTTCGTTTAATGAAAGTTTCATTAAAGTTCCATATATGCTAACATTTGCATTTTGTATTGGCTGTAAAGCCCTATCATATACATATCCTTCAATCCATGCATTGTTTGAAGGATAAAATTGCATAGTAATGTTTAACCATTTTATGCCATATAAATGAAAAGGAAATATGTATTTTGATAGATAACCATTTGCTGTTATTAGCATTGTATAATTTCCTTCAAATAAGTTCGTTTCATAATATCCATTTATATCTGTTAATGTATATTTATTGTAGGAAAAATCCAATAAAAATATATTTACTTTTGCATTTTCTATTGGAATATTATAAATATTCTTGACATATCCTTTTATGACCATATTTTCAGGAGGATATGGCTCCAGATAATAATTTTTTTCAAAATCGCTCAAAAGAAAAAAATCTTCCATTTTTTCATAATAACCTTCTGCAAAAATTTCAACATGTATTTTTCCTTTTGGCGAAAATATCTCATAATATCCTAATGAATTGCTTTTTGTAAAATTGTTTCCATACCATTCTCCATTTTCAAAATAAATTTTTATTGTAGCATTTTCAATTGGTTGCAATGTTTTATTATCATATATATATCCATATATTTTGATACTATCCTCAGGGAAAGGAGGCAAAGTAAAATTGTGCCACTTTATGCCAGATATATTTAAATTTACCCAATCATAAATAACTGAAAATTTATTTCCAGAATAATTTGATAAATATACAGATAAATTAACTTCTCCTTCAGCCACATTTATTTCATAATATCTGGACTCATCGGTTATGGTATAATTGAAATAGGAATGTTTTCCATCGCTCCATATTATTTCAACAAGAGCGTGTTGTGTAGATGTTTTTATTGCAAAGGCAATGGTAGCAAATAATAATAAAAATAGCAATAACGATTTCCACTTCATAATCTAATATACAACATATATTTTAAAAATTTCTCTTATTTTTCATAATTCTATAAATTTTCTTCAAATCATCAAAACTATTTATTTCCTTTATATCCTTATCCCATCTTATCCTTTTTATTCTAGCAAATCTTAAAGCTAATCCATATCTATTACTTTCTTGAATATCATCAAATTCAACTTCAACAACAATACATGGCTTGACAAAAACTACTCTTCCTTCCTCCTTTATTTTATTTTTTAATAAAATTTTAGTAATTTCTTCAAATTCCTCATCGCTTAGCCCTTTAAACGTTTTTCCTACCATATGAAATTTTCCTCTATCCAAAACAGCAAGCCAATAATCGCTTAGCCATCTATGACGACGGCCATGCCCCCATTCAGCGGCAATAATTGCTAAATCCAATGTATAGGATTTCTTTATTTTATACCATCCTTTCCTAATCCTATATTTGCTCCTTAATTCCTTTGCAACTATTCCTTCATATCCTTTTTTTACAGCATCATCAAAAAATTTTTTTATCTCGCTTATTTTTGTGGTAGTAATGTGGGGAGGTAAAAGATTTTTAAAATTTGAAGTTATATCTTTTAAAATTTCCCACCTCTTTCTATATTCCAAATCAATTAATTCTTTCCCATCTAAAAATAGAATATCAAAAATGAAAGTTTTAATTGGAATATCTATTTTATTTTTTATCCTAAATTTTCTCATTAAATATTGAAAGGGAAGAGGCTTTTTATGAAAAGCAATTACTTCCCCATCTAAAATTACTTCTTTCTCAATTGATGAAAAATCTTCAACAATTTCTGGTAAAAACCCTGTTATCTCTCTTAAATTTCTAGAAAATATTTTGATTTTATTCCCGATATGAATTTGTATCCTTATCCCATCAAATTTGTATTCTACTGCATATTTTCCTTTTAAATCCTCAATTTTTGCAGCATCTGCCATCATTGGCTTAATTGGTTTAAATAATTTCATTTTCAAGTTCTCTATTTTGTTTATCCTAGCATATTTTACAATTTCAGGGATAGAAGAAAAGAGATATGCTCTTTCTATTCTTTCTTTTTTAATACCCCACGCATTTGAGATTGCTTCCAACATTAATCCTTCTTCAACTCCATATCTGAGCTGGCCTAACAAAGAATTTATGATAAATTTTCTTTCTCTATCATCAAATTGAGAAATAAGAGAAGAAATCGCCATTTCTTTTTTGTGCTTACTAACTTTTTTAATTTTAATTAAATAGTTATAGATTTCCTCAACATTTTTTATATTTAATGGTTTTACAGTTTTTAAAATAGTTGAACGTTTTAAAATTGAATAGCCAATGCTAGGCAGTTTTCCAAGCAAGAAATAAATTGATGCTTCTATTTCATTTTCTTTTAAGCACAACAAGAAATTTTTCAATATAGCAACTTTCCCTTTTTTTCTTCTTTCTTCTTTCAATTTTTCGTATATATTAACTATCTCGCCTATCTCCACAAAATGTTTATTTAGAAATAATAAATTACTTTTATGGAAAAGAAATGCCCAATTTGCAGTTGGAACATGAAATTAATTGCATCTGGAAAAGATTTGCCAACATTGCCTTTTATAAAAATACCAGAATGGATTAAAGAAGCAGATGCTTATGAATGCGAAAATTGTGGATATATTGGATTATGGAGAAGAAAGGTTATGGAATAGAAGGTATGGGAAAATAAAGATGGAGGAGAAAATGAAAAAAGTCCCTTGCGAGATAATTGTATGGAAAGTTGTTCCATGTATTAGGAGAGCATTTGCTATTTCTTTATTTGAAAAAGGTTTAAATCAAAAGAAAATTGCAGATATAATAGGAGTGAGCAATGCTGCAATTAGTCAATATTTAGCAAGTAAAAGAGGAAAAAACATAGAATTTAGTAAAAAATTACAGGAAGAAATAGAAAAATCTGTTAAGTTGATATTAAATGGAGGAGATGCAATCAAAGAAATTTGCAGAATTTGTGAGATAGTAAAGAAAGATATGGGCATAAAAGAGCTCTGTTGATTACCATTTATTATAATGAATTAACTTACTTATTTCAATTCTTTTAGGCTTATATGGCTCCTCGCCAGCAAATCCTATAGGGATAATTGCGACTGGCTTAATATGGCTAGGCAATTCTAAAATTTTGGCAACTTCATCATCATTAAAAGCTCCAACCCAGCACGTTGCTAATCCATCATCTACAGCAACTAATAAAAAATTTTGAATAGCAGCTGCTACATCTTGTAAACAATAAAATTTCTTTCCCCTTTCTCCATATGGAGATATTCTTTTTAAATTTGCACAAAACACGACAACGATAGGAGCTTCCTCAATAAATTTTTGGTTATAGGCAGCTATTGCCAACTCTTTTTTTATTTCATTATCATAAACAATTATAAAATCCCTTGCCTGTAGATTACCTGCTGAAGGTGCTTCATTTGCATAGTACAGTAATTTTTCAACTAGTTTAACATCTATGCTTTCCTTCGTAAATTTTCTTATTGATCTTCTTTTTTCTATTGCTTCTTTTAATTCCATTATGCTTTCATTATTCCAGCTAAGAAAACTCCTAAAGCAATTAAAGCCCCTATTATTCCTCCTATAATTGAAGCAATTCCAGCTTTAACTGTTGTCCAGCTCCATGCAGCTTCTCCCCAAAGGTCTCCAGTAGTATAATTGTAAAATATCAATGCAACTATTATTCCAACTATAAATAATATTCCTCCTATTGCTCTGCTTCTTCCAGAACCAAAATATACTGTAAATATCCCTGCTATTATTGTTCCTATTGCAAATATTAACAACAACATGCTTATCAACATTTCCCAATACCCTTCTATTACCATTTTTCACCTCCTAAAATTTTGTACCAGTAAGAGTTTTTGTATCAGCAACACCATCTATGGAGCGTATTTTTTCAACAACTACTTTTCCCAATTCTTCCAAATCATTTACTTCCACTTTTGCAATTAAATCATATTCTCCAAATAAAGGATGTAGCTCAACAATCTCTTTTATTTTTAAAAGTTCATTATATACTTGATGCTCCTTTGCTGGAGCAGTTGAAATTAAAACAAAACCAATTACTGGCATGTTATCTGAATAAATTTTTCCTTATTAAGCTTTCTGTTTTTATGTTTTGTATTGTTTGTATTTATTATTTTAAATTAGCAAGTAAATTTTGCTATAATTCTCATCTATTACACCATACCATTCATTCACCCTGGCGATTACCAGAACTAAACTTACAAATATCTTTTAAAACGCATTTATTACACAATGGATTTCTTGCCTTACAAATTTTTCTTCCATGCGCAATAAGCAAATTTGCTAAATCAAACCACTTTTCTTTAGGAAATTTTTTCATTAAATCTTGTTCAATTTTATCTCTATCCTTTTCCTTTGTCAGTCCTAATCTTTGGCTAAGCCTTATTACATGCGTATCTACAACAATTCCTTCATCTTTCCTAAAAGCATTTGATAGAACAACATTTGCTGTTTTTCTACTTACCCCAGGCAATTTGAGCAATTCTTCCATTGAATCTGGAACTTCTCCATTATAATTTTCAACCAAAATCTGGCAACACTGTTTAATGTATTTTGCTTTATTCCTATAAAAATTTATACTCTTTATATCATTTTGTAATTCTTCCAAGCTAGCATTTGCATAATCCTCAGCCTTCTTATATTTTTTGAACAAATCTTTAGTAACAATATTTACTCTTTCATCTGTTGTTTGAGCAGATAATATGGTTGCTATTAATAATTCTAGAGGATTTGTATAATGTAATGCTGTTCCTTTTACATCTGGATATTCTTTCCTTAATATTTCAACAATATCAGCCATATAATTTAATAGCTTAAAATATATTAACTCTTTCTAAATAAATATCCCCCTATCAATATCAGAAAAATTGAAAAAATGATTAAGACTGCTAAATCCAAAATAATGTTGAATTCATTTATTCCAATGGCGAAATATCTCATTGCATCTACTCCATAACTTAATGGATTTAATTTAACAAGAATTTTAAGCCAATCAGGAAGCAAAGAAGTCGGATAAAAGGCTCCACTCAAAAAAATCATTGGTTGAATCATGAAATTCATTACCATTTGAAATCCTTCCATGCTTGATATTTTGCTTGCAACAGCTAATCCTAAAGAAACAAATGCAATCGATACAAAAAACATTGCTAATAACATTCCAGGAATTGAAAATAGAGAAAATTTTACTCCCATAAAAATTGCAAGCAAAATTATAATTATTCCCTGTAAAATTGACTGTGTAACTCCTCCAAGCAATTTCCCAATTAAAATGCTCTCCCTTTTAATAGGAGCAACTAACATTTCTTTTAAAAATCCAAATTCTCTATCAAAAACTGTTGTTATCCCGGATATGGTTGCAGTAAAAACAATCGTCATTATCAATATTCCAGGAGTTAAAAAGGATATAAAATCTATATTTTCGAATTTAAAAATGCTACTAAAAGCATTTCCAATTATTCCTAGCCACAATAGAGGCATAACAATTGTTGTAATAAGCCTTACTTTTTGGCGCCATAGCCTTATAATTTCCCTTAAATATACTCCATATATGTTCATCTCATAACCCTCCTTTTCATTTTTAATGCTTCAATTCCACTCACTCCCTCCTCTCTATATGCTTTTCCTGTAAAATGTATAAAAACATCTTCTAAAGATGGTTCTTTATACATTATGCTGAAGATTTCTATTTCATTTGCAATGTTAAATATTTTTGGTATTATTTTTTCAGCCATTTTTTCTTTTAAAATTATTTCACTATTTATTGACATAGCATTAAAACCATTTGAAATAAGCCTATCCAACATTTCTTTCGGCTTATTACATTTTATTTTAATAATATCTCCTCCAATTAAATCTTTTAAATAAGATGGTTTACCTTGTGCAACTATTTTTCCATTATCTATAATTGCAACTCTATCTGCAAGATAATCAGCTTCTTCCATATAATGAGTAGTTAATAGAATCGTTATTCCCTCTTTTTTTAATTTTTTTATATATTCCCATATATTTCTGCGGGTTTGAGGGTCAAGGCCAAGAGTTGGTTCGTCGAGAAAAAGAATTTTTGGCTTATGCATAAGCCCGCGAGCAATTTCTAATCTTCTTTTCATCCCTCCTGAAAAAGTTTTGACAATACTATCAGCTCTATTCTTTAATTCTACCATTTCAAGAACTTCTTCTATCCTTCTCTTTCTTTCTATCTTGCCCATGCCATATAACCTTCCATGTATGTCCAAATTTTCCCTTGCTGTCAGCATATCATCTAAACTTGGGTCTTGAAAAACTATTCCTATGCTTTTTCTAACTTTTGACGCTTCTTTAACAACGTCATAACCATTAACAAAAGCTTTTCCTGAAGTAGGTTTTAATAGAGTAGCTAGTATATTAATAGTAGTTGTTTTTCCAGCCCCATTTGGGCCAAGCAAAGCAAAAATTTCTCCTTCTTCAATTTCCAATGATATATTGTTAACTGCTATAATTTCTCCAAATTTTTTAACTAAATTTTTAATTTTGATTGCTTTCATCTTAGCACTTAAAGAAAAGCCATTTATCCTCTTTAAATTTTATTAAGCAGTATCTTCCTTGCAATTTTTTACCGCACAAATAAAATACCAATTTATCATTTTCTTTTTCATCCATATCATATGTTCCTCTATCCCATATTTCAACCTTTCCAGCACCATACATTCCTTCTGGTATTTCTCCTTCAAAATTTGCATAGCTAATTTCATGGTCTTCTGTTGGAATAGCAAGTCTTTTTATTCCTTGTTTTGTCGGCGGCTCCTTTGGAATAGCCCAACTTTTTAAAACCCCATTTATTTCTAAACGAAAATCGTAGTGCAATCGACGAGCATAATGTTTTTGTACAACAAATATTGGCATTTTCCAAAAATAAAAAATTATTTTATAAAATTTGGCATTTTAATGGGTTCGTCGAATAAATCCAAATTATAAATGTAATCGCCATGCATACCCGCAAA
>CAZDCH010000045.1:3907-10218 GCA_964503915.1 uncultured Thermoplasmatales archaeon | reverse complement strand
ATAATATTTATCTATCTCTTATATCTATTTTTTGAAAAATATAAAATAAAAGTTGACTTAAAATTCATTTTGTTTTCCATTCCTTTTATACTATATGGCTCAGTTGCAAGAGTAATAGAAGATGCGAATATTTTATCACCTCCAGTTTCCTTCTTTTTTATCTCTCCTCTTATCTATGTGCAAGTTGGCATAATATTTTTTCTTTCTTTAATATATGGATTATATAAAAGCAATTTCATTTATTTATTAATTCCATTTAATGCTTTTTTTATAATTATTTTTATCTTTATTATCTCTCCTTTATATTTGCTAATTTTATTTCTTTCCTCCCTTTTTTCTTATTATACCTATAAAAAATATTATAATGTAATATTTTCTTCTGGCATTTTCTTTTTATTAGTATCATTATATATTTTGCTTTCAAATCTTTCTCCAGAACATTATGAAATATTAATTCCTCTTTTCTTATCTTTCCTCGTTTTTCCTTTTTATTTTTTTGGAATTGATAAAATAAATATTACTGTAGTTTTTTCACATATGCTGGATGCTTTTACAACTTATTTTGCAGTAGTTAATCCTTTAAATTTTGATTTTTATTATGCTGAAAAACATCCTTTGCCAGAATTTTTAATGAAAAATTTTTATGGAATTGGCTACCCAATACTAAAGTTATTAGTTGTAATAGGAATATTGTATGCAATTAACGACATTAAAATAAATTTGAGAAATACAATAAAATTTTTTATGTTATTTTTGGGCTTGTCGCCAGCAATAAGAGATTTGTTACGAATATTATTTGGCATATAGCCATAAAATAAAAATTTTTTATATCCTATATTTTTTATCTTCATGAAAATCCTATTCATGCACGCCGATTACATTGAATATGAAGTAAAAGAAAAAGCAATAGAAGAGGCAGAAATAATAGGAAATAAAAAAGATGAAATGAAAGATGTTCTAGTTTGTTTTATTTCTGTTGAAGCAAATGATGAATGGCATGTTAAAGCAGTAGAAGAAATAAAAAATGTTGCAAATATGGTAAAAACAAATAACATAATGTTGTATCCATATGCCCATTTGTCAAATAATCTTGCTCCTCCAAAAAAAGCAATCGAAATGATAAAGAAAGTTGAAGAAGATTTGAGAAAAGAATATAATGTAAAAAGAGCGCCTTTTGGATGGTATAAATCTTTTAAATTAAGTTGTAAAGGACATCCTTTAGCAGAATTATCTCGTCAAATAGATTGTAAAATGGAAGAGGAAGAGGAAAAAGAAGAAATAAAATCTGAATGGTATATCCTTACTCCAGATGGAAAATTAATTCCAGCAGAAGAATTTAATTTTAATGGTTATGAAGGACTTAAAAAATTTTATGAATATGAAGCATTTGGAAGTAGGGAAGCAAAGGAGAAACCAGCACATATTAAATTAATGGTTGAGCATGATTTAGTAAATTATGAACCAGGTTCAGATTATGGAAATATGAGATGGTATCCAAAAGGATATTTAATAAAAAGATTGTTAGAAGAAAAAGTTGAAGAAATTTGTTTAAGCTTAGGAGCAATGGAAGTAGAAACGCCAATAATGTACGATGTAAATCATCCAGCTCTTAGTAAATATATAAAGAAATTTCCAGCTAGGCAATATAGAGTTAAAGCTGATAAGGGAAAAGAAATGTTTTTGAGGTTTGCTGCTTGTTTTGGCCAATATTTAATGGCTAAAGATATGATAATATCTTATAAGAATTTACCTCTTCGTATTTTTGAATTGGCAAAATCATTTAGGAAAGAGCAACATGGAGAGCTTTCTGGAATAAAAAGGTTGAGAAGCTTTACAATGCCAGATATGCATACGATATGTAAAGATGAAAGACAAGCTTTAGATGAATTTAAGAAGCAATTTATGCTATCTTTGAAATGGATAAAAATTTTAGATATTGAAGGGGAAATAGCTATAAGATTTGTTAGAGAATTTTTTGAAAGAAATAAAGAATTTATTATTGATTTAGTAAAGATTTTTGGAAAGCCAGTATTAGTTGAGATGTGGGATAAAAGATATTTTTATTTTATAATGAAATTTGAAATTAATATGAACGATTCAGTTGGAAAAGCTTTTGCTTTATCAACTGTTCAAATTGATGTTGAAAATCCAAAATCATTTGGAATTACTTATACAGATGAAGATGGAAATAGAGTTTATCCTTATTTATTACATGCTTCAATATCTGGAGGAATAGATAGATGTGTTTGTGCATTATTAGAAAAAGAAGCAATGAAAATTGAAAAAGGTGAAAAGGGTTCTTTCCCATTTTGGCTTTCTCCAACTCAAGTTAGGCTAATTCCTATAAATGAAGAATTTTTAAATGATTGTATTGAATTGGCTAATAAAATAAAAGCTAGAGTTGATATAGACGATAGAAATGAAAGTGTTGCAAAAAAAATAAGGGATGCTGAAAAAGAATGGGTGCCAATAATAATAGTGTATGGTGAAAAGGAAAGAAACGGAATTTTCAGGCCAAGATATAGGTTTGAATGCAAGGAAAAAGAAGTAGACATTAAAAAATTAAATGAAATAATAGATAAAAAAATGGAAGGATTGCCATTTAAAAATTTGCCATTGCCAATTTTACTCAGCCAGCGCCCAAAATTCAAATAATTATCTTCTTAACCATATTGCAATCATTATTATTCCAACAATTGCCAAAAACGAAGGAATAATTATTTGCATAAATAGTAATAAAAATGCTGCCTTCCTTGATTTTTCAACCATTTCATATACAGATTTTTCAGTCATCCAATAGTTCAAATCCAAAACTTTTACTTTTTTATTTGATAAATTTTCTATTTGCTTTTTTTGTTGTTTAGCTTTTTCAATATTATCAATTAAATCCTTGCTTTTAATGCTTATTTCTAAAGCATCAATTTCTGAATTTGATAACTTTACAAGTTTTGACATTTGTATTGCTTTTTCTTTCATTTCCTCTTTTGTTTCTTCAGAAAAATCTATTATAATTTTATAAACATCTATCCAGAATAATCCCTTTATTCCAAAAATTGCATTTAATAAATTTATTTTCTTTGACGATTCTTTATGCATATCAATAATTAATCCAGTATTTGGTTCAACCCAATATTTAGTTTTTGTTACATATCTAACTTTCATTCCAAGCAACTCGTCTAATACAATCCTATCTTCAGAAGTTTCAAATAAATAAGTATGAATTCCATTATGGTCTTCTTCCCTTATAAAGCGAACAACTGATGGCAAATTAATTTCAGGATTCCACATTATATAATCTCTTTTTTCTACGCCAGGAGGAAATATGTAAATTCCTTCCCTTTCCCTGTCTCCATAATTTTTTGCTTCTTCAGCTGTATCTGCATATATTCCATGATATTCTGTCATGCAAACAATTTTTTCTCCAGTTTTTTTATCATATGTATTTGTTTCATCTTTTATCAATAAAATCTTTTTTCCATTCTCCCAATATACATTTTCAACATTAACCTTTCTTTCCATTCTTATTTTCTTTTTTCCCTGAGAAGCTATCCATAATTCTCCTTCCATTTCTATTTCTCCTTTAAAATTTTCTGGTATAGTATGTAAATCTGGGAAAATAGCTTTTACATTTCCATTTTTTTCAATATATACTATATAGCCTGAAGAAGGCTCTACAAAAAAAGTTGTATTTCCCGTATAATATAATTTTATATTTCTATCGCTTATTCCTTCAATGCTCTCATTCCCAATAAAATAATCTTTTAGTTTTGTTTCATATACATATACTTTTAATCCTAGAATTTCTTTTTCTTCCTTAAATTTTGCTAAAGAAACATTTTTAATGTCTGGATTCCATAAAAGATAATCTTTATTTTCAACGCCAACTGGAAAAGAAAGAAGACCTTTTTTATTACTCAATATAAATTCCATAGTTTTTGGATTTACAGAATCTATTGAAGAAGAACAAAGCTCATCAATTTTATTCCCATTTTCATCTATAGCTATTATTTCATTTTTTACTGTATAATAATTTGATGAAACATTTAGGACTTCTATGTGATTGCATAATGTTATATTATGGATTTCATACTCAGCATTAGATGTATTTAGAATCTTTATGTTCCCTATCAAATAAACGCTTATATTAAGATTGCTTGGCAGTTTATGCAAATCTGGAAAATCAGCATATTGCCATACATGCTTTTGTAAATCAACAATTGTTCCTGTATTAGGTTCAACCCATGCCGTTATTTCCCCACTATAATATAATTTCGCTTCCGGCAGTAAAGGCAAATAACCAGTAAAAATGTTATCTTGCCAGCCATAAAATTTATATGTCTTTATTCCTGCCCTATTTTCTTCTCCAATGTAAACACCCCAAGCTGTCGCCTCTTCTTTTTCAATATATCCTTTCTTACATGCATCATCTAAGTCTGAATTCCAAACCAAATAATTCTTCTTTTTAACTCCTACAGGAAAAATCCATTGACCTATTCTGTCTAAATCTCCATATCCTTCAACATTTTCTGATGTATATGGATTTATTCCATAAATTTTTGTCATGCAAAGTTCTTCTATTTCCTCATCAGTTTTTTTATCTTTTACTTTTATATCCTCTCTCACTATCAAAACATTTCCTTCTTCTCTTAAAGCTTTTATTTTCCTTATTATTTCAATATCTCTATATTCCATTTCAACTTTTTCTGGATTCAGTATGCCAAGCTTTCCATTATAATATATAATTTCATTAAGATTGGATGGCAATCTTTTCATAGAAGGAACAACATAGAAAGCTAAAGATGATGATATAATAAAAAATATAACTGCTACTATAACCAGCAAATCCTTCTTTTCCATAAAATAGTATATTGAAACAATTTATGAAATTTTGTATTTTATTTTTTATATTGCCTAGCTTGGTTTTTCTTAATCCTTCTTTCTAATGCATCTATTTTAAATTTTAATTAAAAAATAAAAATAAACGAATAATTATAATCATGAAAAAATGGATTATATTATCAAGATTTCTTGAAACATTATTATTTATAATGGGAATTTGGAGCTTAATCAAAAAAGATTTATTATGGACATTTGCATGCTTTTTCGGATTTTTTCTATCAATTTCTCCAATAATTTTGAAAAGAAATTTAGAATTTACTGTTCATTGGTTAATTGAATTGCTGTTAGTTTTTGCAATATCTTTGCATATATGGGGCGGTGTCCTTCATTTATATTCATTACCTTTTTACGACAAAATTGCTCATTTTTTAGCTTCCGCCATTGTTGCTTTCTTTGCATTAATAGTAATTTATATATTAGATGTTTTTTCTCCTAGAATACATATGGATTTAGTAACTCTTGCATTTTTCATTGTTATATTCACAATTGCAATGGGAGCAATATGGGAAATCGTTGAATTTGTTGCAGACCAAATTTTTGCTGGAGGAAAGCCACTTGCACAGATTAGCTTGCAAAATACAATGTGGGATTTAATTGCAGATAGCATTGCTGGAATACTAATGGGTATATTTGGAACAATTGGAATAAGAAAGGGAGAATTTAAAGAATTATTGATATATTTTGGTAAAGAAGCTAGAAAATTGAATACAAAATTTATAAATGCAAGAAAAAAAGCAATTGAATCTTTAATAAAAGCAATTGAGAAAGAAAAAATAGATAAAAAAGCAATGCCAATCGTGGAAAAAATAAATAAATTGGAAGATTTCTTTACAACAAGTAGTTGTTCAGGAAGAATTGTAATATTAGAAATTCCCTCTTTTGGTAAAAAAAGAAGAGCTAGATTTTTAGGAAAATGGCATAGAAAAGTTAAAATAGAAGAAGTAAAGGAAGCTTTAAAAAAAGCAAGTAAAGGGGAAATTTGGTTTTTAGTACAATCTCCAATATTTCATATTTCAACAATTTCTATGGGAAATGTAAAGAAATTGCTAACAATAGCAAATCATAGCGGATTTAAATATTCTTCAATAAAAGCATTCAATGGAAAATTTATTGTTGAGGTTCTTGGTACAGAAAGAATAGATGCTCCATTAGGTATAGACGGAAAAATATTCATAAACGAACCTTACTTAAAAATCTTGACAGATATTGCAAATAAGATGATAGAAAGAATGGAAAAAAATCTTAAAAGATTTGAAAGAAATCTAGATACACTTAGCCAAAAAATTTTAAAATCTTCTAAAAAATTCAGCATGTGAAACTCATATTGGCAATATTAATAATTTTGGCAAATATATATGGAAACCTGTCAGAAAAAAATAACCTTAAACAAAGGAGGGTAACATGCCTTGGGG
>CAZDCH010000045.1:0-3897 GCA_964503915.1 uncultured Thermoplasmatales archaeon | reverse complement strand
AAAGTTGCAATTTACTTTTCAAGTATAAAAAGATTTGCTGAGGAAGTCAAAGATGCAATTTACTATTCTTGGATAAAAAATGGAACGAAATACATTATTAAGCCATATATAATAACAAAAAAAGATATTTTAGAAGGAAAACTATCCTTTTATGATGTTTTTGTTATTCCAGGCTCAGCTCGTCCATATTTTGATGCAATGAATAAGAAATGGAGGAAAGAAGTTATAAAATTTGTTGAAAAGGGAGGAGGATATATTGGTATATGTGGAGGAGCAAATCTTGCATCAATGGGATTTAATGAAAAATTGAGTCCAAATAGCATTCTAGACATTTCTGTTTTAAAGATAGCAAATGTTTATGTAAACAATCAGCAAGATGAAGAATGGCAATATTTGTGGAAATCAAATTGGAGGCACGGCGGGCCACCCATTAAAATTCATATTGTTAAGAACGATTTGCCAATTTTTAAAGGATTTTATGGTATTAATAGGAGCATTAGATATTGGGGAGGGCCAGGTATGTATCCTGCAAATTCTAAAAACCCAAAAATGGGGAGCATTATTCCTTTAGCAATATATGCTGAAGAGCCAATGGAAGTTGCACCATTACATTATTGGAAAAGAAGAGGGAATGAATGGATTCCATATAAAAATGTAACAACAGATATAAAAGGACAATATGCTATTATTGCAACAACATATGGAAAAGGGCGTATAGTATTATTTGGTCCCCATCCTGAAAGAGAAACTTTTTTTGATGGACATGTTGAAGAGTTTCCAGTTTGGGAAAAGCTTCCGTATACTTGGTTCATATATAACTGGATAGGAAATAAAAGCGAGATAAGTTATAACTGGTGGATTTTGAGAAGAAGCATTGCATGGGTTGCTGGTGCAGAGATGCCATATGCAAGCAATACAGCAGGATATATTGAAGAGCCAAGATACGGAATTTTTATTTGCAATAGAAAAATATTGTATAGCGAGAAAAATGTAGTAATTGGTGAATTTACGCTAAAAGCAAGAGCAATAAATGCTAGCTTGGGATATCTATATGTTGATGATGATTTGATTTATAAAGGAAAAGAAATCATTCTAAATCTGGAATTGAAAGCTGGCAAGCATATAATAAGATTTATTGTAAAAAATGGAAAAGAAGAAGCAATAAATGAAATAGAAGTCATATCTATATAGTAAAAATTTTTAAGCCATCCACATTAAATTTTTATGAAACTAAGTTTAACTATTTTAATTTTATCTTTATTGGGTAGCTTATTTGGTAGTGTTGCAAGCCAGCCAGATTTAAAGATTGCTGAAATATATACAGTTCCAACAGAATTTAGGCCAAATGAAAATGTTACTATCAAATTTAGAGTAGTTAATATAGGAAATAATTTTTCAGGGGATTTTTATACAGCTATCTATTTTGATGGAAAAAAGGTAAAAGAAATATATTGTGATGGATTGCAGCCATATCAATTAATTAAAATGAATTATAGCTTAATTTGGCCCGATGATGTTTTTACTCATGAAATAAAATGTTTTGCCGACATATATAACAATGTTAGTGAATCGAATGAAGGGAATAATATTAAGATAGAATTTTTTAATGCTACAAATATGCCTCCATTAGTGCCAACCATAATTGGTCCTAAAGAAGGGGAAATAGGAAAAGAATATGAATTTAGAATATCATCTATCGATCCTGAAAATGACCCAATATTTTATTTTATTAAATGGGGAGATGGAAATGTTACTAAGACAGAATATAAAAAATCTGGTGAGGAAATAATTGTTAAACATGCATGGTATAAAGGAGGAAGGTATAAGATTTTAGTAAAAGCAATTGATAAATACAAAGCAAGCAGCAAATGGGCGGAAAAAGAAATTATAATAAAAGATAATATTCCTCCAAAAGTTATTATAGCAAAACCAAGAGACGGAATATACGTATTTGATAGAAAAATTTTTCCATATTTTGCTACAATAGTTTTTGGTAAAATTACAATAGAAGCGATAGCAATTAATGGCGTTGAAAAAGTCGAGTTTTACATTGACAATTTGCTGAGACATACATCATTTGAATGCCCATATAAATGGATATGGGATGAAACAGTTTTTGGTATACATAAAATTTGCGTAAAAGCTTATGATATAGCAGGAAATTTTGCAATAGATGAAGAAACTGTTTGGATAGCAAATCTATAACAAATTTAAAATTAAAAATTAAAATTTAAAATTAAATTTATAAAATTATTTGATATAACATTATGGGATTTATAAAATGGCTAAATGAGATTAGCAAAGAAGATACACCTCTTTTCGGTGGAAAAAATGCTTCTTTAGGAGAGCTATATAAAAATTTATCTAAAAAAGGAATAAGGATTCCAAATGGATTTGCAATATCTGCTGAAGCTTATAAACTGTTTATAGAATCTGCAGGTTTAGAAAATGAAATAAGAAATGCTCTGAAAAATTTTGATAAAAGAAATTTGAGAGAATTAAAGGAAAAGGGGAGATATATTAGAAAATTGATTTTGAATGCAAATTTACCAAAAGAAATTGAAGAAGAAATAAAAAATGCATATAAAAAACTTGAAAAAATTTATGGAAATGATGTTGATGTTGCAGTAAGAAGCAGCGCAACTGCAGAAGATTTGCCAGTAGCAAGCTTTGCTGGACAATATGAAACCTTTTTAAACGTTAAAGGAGAAAAAAATTTAATTGAAGCAATAAAGAAATGTTATGCATCTCTTTTTACAGATAGAGCAATATCATATAGAGAAGATCATGGATTTAACCATTTTAATATCTATTTATCTATAGGAGTACAAAAGATGGTTAGGGCAGATTTAGCTTGTTCTGGAGTAATATTTACTATTGACCCAGAAACGGGCTTTAAAAATGCAATTTATATTACTGGCTCATGGGGGCTTGGAGAGCTTGTTGTTAGAGGGGCTGTTAATCCAGATGCTTTCTATGTTTTTAAGCCAACTTTAGAAAAAGGATATAAGGCAATAATAGAGAAAAGATTGGGAGCCAAAAATAAAATGCTTGTATATGGAAAAGATGGGATAGTTGAAAAAGATGTTCCTGGACATTTAACAGATAAATTTATTTTAAATGATGAGGAAATTTTACTATTGGCTAAATGGGCTTTGGAAATTGAAAAGCATTATGGAATGCCAATGGATATTGAATGGGCAAAAGATGGAATAACAAATGAAATATTTATTTTACAAGCTCGTCCAGAAACTGTTCATTCTAGAAGAAAATCATTTTATGTTTATAAGTTAATAGAAAAAGGAGAGGTAATAGTTGAAGGGGAGGCAATAGGAAATAAAATTGGAAGGGGGGTTGCAAGAATTGTAATGAGTATAGATGATATAGATGAATTTAAAGAAGGGGATGTTTTGGTTACAGATATGACAGACCCAGACTGGGAACCAATAATGAAAATTGCTTCTGCAATAGTAACTAATAGAGGAGGAAGAACTTGCCATGCCGCCATAGTAAGTAGGGAATTAGGCATACCAGCTGTCATAGGAACAAAAATTGCAACAGAAGTAATAAAAGATGGGGAGGAAATAACTGTTGATTGCTCAGAAGGAATTGGAAGAGTATATAGAGGGCTTTTAAAATATGAGGAAGAAGAAATTTCATTTGACAATGTTCCAAAAACAAAAACAAAAATAATGATGAATGTTGCAATACCAGAGAAAGCTTTTTTGCTTTCCCAAATTCCAAATGATGGAGTTGGTTTAGCTAGAGTAGAATTCATTATTAGCTCTCATATAGGAATACATCCAATGGCTTTGGTGGAGTATGAAAAATTAAAGATGGCAAGAGAAGGAAGGATAAGGGAGATAGTTAAAGAAATAGACAAAAAAACTCCAACTT
>CAZDCH010000044.1:0-10289 GCA_964503915.1 uncultured Thermoplasmatales archaeon | reverse complement strand
CCGGTACTACGGTGCGCGAGCCCGTGGGAAAGGCGGTATGCTGTCAAGCCACTTCATTTTCATTTATTTTTCATGGAAGGAGGCATTGTTTTCATAGAACAATTTTGCTTACCGTTAGCATATAAATCAAAAAAAAAATTAATTTTGGTGATGGAATGAAAAAGGTATTGTTGGTGTTGGCAATTGTAGGAATGTTTGTCATGCCAATGATGCCTATAAAGGTAAAAGCTGATAATACAACATTAGCAACACATTATTGGCATGATAAAAATTGATATGGTGGATGTGGAGTGTTGCTAAATATGCGAATGATGATGAAGATATGAGAACATCAAATACCTATCAGGAGTTGCGAAACTTCTTCCATGGATGTTCTACAATAGAACAATTTTACAACAGAATTAACAACAGCATAATAGATGCCCAAAGCTATTCAGAAGCAGATACAACAAGTAGAAAATTATCAGTCATTATGGATAAAATTCTAGAAAAAGCCCAACAAGGAGAAAACGCCTCACTGCTGTGCTATCACATGCTATTTTATTTGCTGGAGGAGTAAAAGCAATGTTTAGTGAATGGAATGGTGAAAGGTACATGTTAAAGTCAGGATATGGAGATTTTACATTCTATTTCAATGTAAAATTTGAAGGATATCCACAAGGACATATTCAGTTAGTAATAGACAAATGGAATGACAAGATTGGTTTTACTATAAGGGAAAATGGTATAGTAGATGGGAAGCAGATACATGGAAAATAATTTTTCTTATAATGATAAGGGAATTTCTGTAGTCAATTCTTTACTTACTTTTGTTATTCATAACAACATCATGAATAACAGTCAATCTGCATTGATAAGTGATACTCATATTTGTATATGGTATGAAAATTATTGGAGTGATTGGAATCTTCCTTTGCCTAAACCAATTATTGGAGAAATTGGTATAATTCTTCCCATTCCATGGATTCAATTTGACTGGCATCCATTAATGCAACCATATGAATGGTGGAAGAAGTAAATCTATTTAGTATTCATAAAGGCATGCTCAAGCCACTTATTTTTCATTTTCAACAGAAGTGATAGTAAATAGCATCGTTTCAATTTTTTCATGACATAAATTGATGATGCTATTAAAAGGTATTCTGTATTGGAATAGTTGGAATATTTGTGCCGATAATATCATGGATAATGATTGGCAGAAAATAAAGTAACTCCTTTAGAATTGGCAATAAATATAAAACAGTAAGGTATTTTAAAATGGGGAATTCAATATGAAAAAGAAGGTATTGTTCTTGATTTTCCCTCTTTTCCTTTCCATAACTATTTTTAGTTTTTTAAAAAGCGATGGCGGGGAATGGAACAAAATCTATTGGAATGGCGATCCGCGCGATATAATAAAAATAGATGATGGTTATCTTATTGTAGGAGCTTATTTTAAAGATATCGATGAAGAAGGAGATGCTTGGATTTTAAAAATAGATAAAGAAGGAAATAAAGTATGGGAAAAAATATTTGATTTAGAGGGAAACGATTATATACATTCTATAGATGCAGTTAATAATTATTATTTTATATGCGGCGATATAGATGATGAGGATGTTTTTATATCAAAAATTGATAGAGACGGAAATGAAATATGGAGAAGAATATACGCTACCTATTATGATGAAGAAGCTAAGGCAATAATAATAGATGGTAAAGATATTGTTGTTGTAGGTATAAAAAGGGAATCCGATGATGTAAATGTTTGGCTTATAAAAATAGATGAATATGGAAATGAAATATGGAATAAAACTTATGGAAGAAAAGGCTATGATTATGGATATGATGTAATTTCCATAGAAGATGGATATTTAATAATTGGAGAGACAAGCTCTTTTTATTTTGAAGAAAAATTTAGAGACTTATGGCTTTTAAAAATAGATAAAGAAGGAAATGAAATATGGAATAAAACTTATGGATTTTATGGACATGAAAGAGGATGTAAAATTATAAAAGAAGAAGATGGTTATTTATTAGTTGGAACTACAGATTCAATATCCGCTGGATATGATGATTTCTGGCTCATAAAAATAGATAAAGAAGGAAATGAAATATGGAATAAAACTTATGGAGGAAAATATTTTGATATACTGTGGGATGCAATTAAAACAGATGATGGATATGTAATAATAGGAGATACAGATTCATATCATGTTGGAAGTATAGATTTTTGGTCATAAAAGTAGATAAAGAAGGAAATGAAATATGGAATAAAAGTTTTGGAAGAAGATGGCAAGATGTAGGAAGATGCATCGTAAAAGATGGTAATTATTACGTAATTGCTGGAGAAACAACTATTGAAGCCATTATTTTAAAAGCAGGGGCATGGATAATAAAATGTAATAATGAAGAGCCAGCAAAAATAAAAATTATTAGACCAAAGAGAAATTATCTTTATATTTTTGATAGAGAGGTGATGCCCTATGATAAAACAATGGCAATAGGTGGATTAACTTTTATGGCTGAAGGAGAAGGAAAAATAAAAGAAGTTAGATATTATTTAGATAGGCACAGATATTTTGGAGGTCATCTACCCAAAGCAATAAGATATAAGCCGCCTTATAAATGGAAGTTTAAAATGCCTGCAATAGCAGTAGAAAATCCATATGTTATAACATGCGCCGCCTATTATGGAAATGCAGGAGCAGTAGCAGTAGATAAAATAGAAGTATATATAATAAACTTGCTATAAACTATTTTTCTTTTCCGATAACTTTTAGAGAAAAATTATATTGATGTTGAAATTATATGGTTAAAACATGGATATAGCTGTATTTTTCTTATTATAATCCATCTATGCATGGATTTGTATCCTATATATCAATAGAAAAATTTAGCATACTCTGAATTTAACAGAAGAAGATATAAATAAATATCAATAATCGGAGAAATTATAGAAAAAATTGAGAAAAATAAAGCCATCATTATAAAAAGAACTACATAAATCTAAATTGTTGGGCAAAAACAATTTAAATAAAAAAGCGAAAAGTATAGAAATACTTAACGCATTATGTTTTTACCCATGGTTGACAATGTTACAGCTTCGATACTCATTATTCTCTCGTTTTTATTAATATGGATAGGTATAATGGTATTTACGACAAAGCCAGAAGAAGAGGAAGAATTAAAAGAAGAAGGAAAGGAAATAACAAAAAATGAAGAAATTGAAAAATATAAAAGGATAATTGCTGAATTGGAAGAAAAAATAAAAAGATTGGAAGAAAAACCATCTAATGATAGATTGCTAGATTGGTTAAATGATTTAAGGAGAGAAAATGACTATCTCAAAATGAAATTAGCGCATTTAGAAGGAGGGAGAATGAATTTTGAAGAAGAAGCATTGAAATATGAAAATGAAAAATTAAAGAGACAATTGCAAGATTATAAAAATCGAATAGAAAAATTGGAAAATGAAATTAAAGAATTAAAAAATAGTCTTGTTTATTATAGAGATATGGTGAGCAAGTTACAAGGCAATTATACTGTTTTAAATAAATACAATTATAGGATATGTATAAGAAATCCAGATACTGGGGAATATGAATATCAATTAATCAAGCTACCTCCAGATTTCGATCCATTCAATCCAACTTATATTACAAGGGATGGAATTGAAGTATTTGAAGAATATGGAATAAAAATACCAACCAAACTTGGAGATATAATAAGAAATGAATTTAGGAAGGAACTTTATTGGAAAGATTTTGAAATTAAGAGATGAATTGGACAGAAAAATATCGTCCAAAGAGCCTTAATGAAGTTATAGGAAACAAAAAAGCAAAAGAAGAACTTTTTAAGTGGGCAGTTGAATGGAAACAAGGAAAACCAAGCAAAAAAGCCGCCATTTTATATGGAAAGCCTGGAATTGGAAAAACAACGTCAGCTTATGCTTTAGCAAATGATTTTAATTGGGAAGTTATAGAAATGAATGCAAGCGATGAAAGGAATAAGGAAATAATAAGAAGAATTGCGTTGAGTGGGGCGATAAATGAAACTCTATTTAGGAAAAAAAGATTAATTATTTTGGATGAAGCAGACAATTTATATGAAAAATCTGGAGATTATGGAGGAAAAAGAGCAATAGTTGAAACAATTAAAGTTACAAAACAACCTATTGTTTTGATTGCAAATGATTATTACCAATTAATAAAGGGAAGTGGACAAGAATTAAAAAATTTATGTAAAATAATAGAATTTAAAAAAGTAGGGAAAAGAGAAATAGTTTCGTTGCTTAAAAAAATTTGCCAAGTTGAAGGAATTGAAATAGATGCAGAAGTATTGAATGCAATTGCAACTAGATGCGATGGAGATGTAAGAAGTGCAATAAACGATTTACAATCTATATCATACGAAAAAAAATTAACTAAGGATATGATTTCTAATATTAGCTACAGAGACAGGGAAAGAGAAATTTTTATTTCATTGCATAAAATATTGAAAGCAAAGGATATAAGAACTGCAATTAGAGAGGCGAGGCGTCTCGATGAGGCGCCAGAAAATTTATTGTTATGGATTGATGAAAATTTACCAGTTGAATATAGACATAAAGATGATTTGGCATCAGCATATGAATTTTTATCAAAAGCTGATGTTTTTCTCGGGAGGATATGGAGGAGACAATTTTATGGATTATGGAGTTATGCTACAGAATTAATGACTGGAGGAGTTGCTGTTGCAAAAAAACATGAATATAGAGGATTTACTGCATATCATTTTCCAAAATGGCTTAGAAGCATGGCGAGGAGTAAGCAATATAGGCATCTGAAGATGGAATTAGCGAGAAAAATTGGAAAAATTATACATTGTTCAACTAAAAAAGCATATGAAATGTTGCCCATTTTTAAAAATATATTTAATAGCAATAATGATTTGGCAGCGAGATTAACAGCAAAATTTGGATTAAATGAAGAAGAACTTTCTTTGTTGGTGGGAGAAAAAGCAAAAGAAATTTATAAAGAAGCTGAAGAATTGAGAAAAAAAGAAAAGCAATCTGTATTATTTAATTTTAGATGAAACAAAAGATTTTTATTTAATTACAATCATAATATTTATATTATGAATAGAGAAGAAGCTAAAAAAAGAATAGAATGGCTGCGCAAAGAAATTTGGAGACATAACTATTTATATTATGTTTTGAATAAACCAGAAATTTCAGATGAGGAATATGATAAATTAATGGATGAGCTAAGAAAATTGGAAGAAAAATTTCCAGAATTTATTACGCCAGATTCTCCCACACAGCGTGTAGGAGCCCCTCCAGCAAAAGAATTCAAAGTAGTTAGGCATATTAGGCCAATGCTAAGCTTAGATACAGCGAGAGATGAAGAGGAAATAAAGGCTTTTGATAAAAGAATAAAAAGAGAGTTGGGAATAGAAAGTGTAGAATATGTTGTTGAGCCAAAATTGGATGGATTGAGCGTTGAATTGATATATGAAAATGGAAAATATGTAAGAGGAGCTACGAGAGGAGATGGAATAGAAGGAGAAGATGTTACAGAAAATATAAGAACAATAAGAGCTGTTCCATTGGTTTTAAGAGAAGATGAAATAAAAATTCCAAAAAAGCTTGCTGTTAGAGGAGAAGTAATAATGCATATTAAAGATTTTGAAGAATTTAATAAGGAATTGATTCAGAAAGGAGAAGAACCATTAGCTAATCCAAGAAATGCTGCTGCAGGTTCTTTAAGAAGATTGGACCCAAGAGAAACTGCTCAACGTCCTTTAGACATATTTTTCTATGAAATAATGCATTATGAAGCAGATGGAATAAAAATAGATAGTCAGTGGGATGCTTTACAGGCATTAAAAAAATGGGGATTAAAAATCAATCCTTATGTAAAATTTTGTAATAATATAGAAGAAGCAATAGAATATCACAATAAAATGGAAAAATTGAGAGAAAATCTAGAATATGAAATTGATGGCGTTGTTATAAAAGTAAATAAATTTGAATACCAAAAATCTTTAGGAGAAAAAACAAGAAGTCCAAGATGGGCTATTGCATATAAATTCCCTCCCCGTAAAGAAGAAACTCAAATCATGGATATTGTTGTTCAAGTTGGAAGAACAGGAACATTGACTCCAGTAGCATTATTAAAGCCAGTTGATGTAAAAGGAGTTACTGTTTCTAGAGCTACTTTACACAATGAAGATTATATTAAAGAGAAAGATATAAGAATAGGGGATTGGGTTAGAGTAGCAAGAGCTGGAGATGTTATTCCAGAAGTTATTGAAGTAATTAAAGAAAAAAGGACTGGAAATGAAAAAGAATTTCATATGCCAGATAAATGTCCAATATGTGGTAGTCATGTTGTAAAAGAAGGAGCTTATTATCGCTGCACTGGTGGATTATCATGCCTAGCCCAATTGAAAAGGAGCATTGCCCATTTCGCATCAAAAAATGCTATGGATATAGAAGGATTGGGTGGGAAAACTGTTGATGTATTGGTAGAAAGAGGATTGATAAAGAAAATTAGCGATATATATAGGCTTAAGAAGAGAGATTTGCTTCGCATCCCAAGATTTGCAGATAAATCTGCAAAGAATTTGATAGAAGCTATTGAAAAAAGCAAAAATAAAGGATTATCCCGTTTAATTTTTGCTCTAGGCATTCCAAATGTTGGAGAACATACTGCTAGATTGTTGGCAGAGAAATACAAAAGCATAGATAAATTAATGAATGCAACAGAAGCAGAATTATTAGCAATAAAGGAAATTGGACCAGAGACAGCAAGTAGTATTGTTAACTTTTTTAAAGAAGAAGCAAATAGAAAAGAAATAGAAGAATTAAGGAAACTCGGGGTTAAAATGGAACATGAAGAAGAAGAAGGAAAATTAAAAGGGAAAATATTTGTTTTTACTGGCACATTAAAAGATTTTTCAAGAGAAGAAGCAAAAGAAATTGTTGAGAAGTTGGGGGGCATTGTTTCTAATAGCGTGAGCAAAAATGTTGACTATGTTGTTGTAGGAGAAAAACCAGGTAGTAAATATGAAAAAGCAAAAGAATTGGGAATAAAAATAATAAATGAAGAAGAATTTAAAAAATTAGTTGGTATCGAAAAAATAGAAAAAATAAAAGAGAAAGAAAAGAAAGAAAGAAAAGAAAAGGAAAGAGGAAGGATATTAACATTAGATGAATTTTTTAAATAGTAAAATTTTTAAATAATCTATGTTATTTATATAAGATTAGCCAGCAAAGGCTGGTTTCTTATTTGAATGGAGGTGATTAAATGAAGTTGTGGCTTATTGGTACATATGGTATAGTTTCAACTACAACGGCAGTTGGAGGAAAAGCGATTGAGAAAGGAATAATTGACAAAATAGGACTCGTAACAGAATTGCCATATTTTGAAGGTATTGAAGAATATGCAAAATTAAATTTTGACTTTGGAGGCCATGAAATAAGAGATCTAAATAAAAATCTATATCATGCCGCCTTGTTCCATTGGGAAAAAAATAGGCATTTTGATAAATATATAATTGAGGAAGTTAGAGATGAGTTAGAAACAATAAAAGCAAAGAAGGGAACAGCAATTAATTGTGGGGAAGGAATAAAAGAATTTGGCCAAATAGATACGTTAGATGAAATGAGTTTGAGGGAAATAACAAATAGATTAGAAGAAGATATGAGAAAATTTAAAGATGAAGAAACAATAGTTATTAATTTAGCATCAACTGAACCAGTAGCAAAAATCAACAGTAAATATCACAATAGCATAGAAGGATTTGAAGAAATGTTAGATGAAGATAGAAAGGAATATACAAATGCAAGCATGTTATATGCATATGCAGCAATAAAAAACAAGATACCATATGCAAACTTTACTCCAAGCGTCGGCTCTTCTTTGCCAGCCCTGAAAAAAATGGCTATTGAAAATGAAGTACCTCATGCTGGAAATGATGGAAAAACAGGAGAAACTTTAGTTAAAACAACTCTTGCTCCAATGTTTTTTTACAGAAATTTGGAAATAATAGGATGGATGAGTTACAATATACTTGGAGATTTTGATGGAAAAGTTTTAAGTCATAGAGAAAATAAAGAAAGCAAAGTAATTTCTAAAGATAGCGTTCTTGAAAAAATTTTAAAATATTCTCCATATAGCATAACAGAAATTGAATATTTTCCAAGTTTAATTGATAATAAGACAGCTTTTGATTTCATCCATTTTAAAGGATTCTTGGGAACGAAGATGAAATTCTACTTTATATGGGATGGAATAGATGCAATACTTGCAGCTCCAATTGTTATTGATATAGCTAGGTTTTTGCTATTTGCAAAGAAAAAAGGAATGTATGGAGTAATAAAAGAATTAGCCTTCTTTTTCAAAAGCCCAATGGAAAATAATATAATAAATACTCATGAGCAGTTCCAAATGTTAATAGATTGGTTTAAGAAAAATATATGAAAGCAGTAATACTGGCTGCTGGCATTGGAAAAAGGATGGAAAGTAATCAAGCAAAGCCTCTCCTTAAACTATTTGGTATACCAATAATAGAACATACAATTAGAAAATTAAGAGGATATGATATAATAGTCGTTTATCATAAAAAGGAAATTGAAGAATTTATAAAGAAAAAATTTCCACACATAAAATTAATTTATAATAATGAGCCAGAAAGAGAAAATGGATGGAGCTTATATTTAGCAAAAGATTATGTAAAAGAAGATTTTATTTTGCTCATGGCTGATCATTTTTATGGAGAGAAATTTTTTAATTTTAACAAAAAAGATAAAACAACATTATTCGTTAGCAAATATTGCAGCAATGCAATAGAAGCAACAAAAGTTAAAGTTAGAGGAAATAAAATAGTTAATATTGGTAAAAGTTTGGATGATTACGATTTTTTTGATACTGGCTTTTTCTATTGCAAAAAAGAAATATTCGATTATATAGATGAAAAAAAAGAAAAAATCAAGCTATCAGATATTATTTTTAATTTAGCAAAAGAAGGGGAAATAAAATATGAAGTTATTGATGATTTTTGGATCGATATTGATACAAAAGAAGAGTTAAAAAAAGCAGAGAAATTATTGCAAAAAAAAATAGTTAAAGAAACAGATGGAATAGTATCAAGAAACATAAACAGGAAAATTTCAACAAAAATCACAAAATATATTGCAAAATATGATTTTATAACTCCAAATTTAATAGCATTTTTATCTTTCCTAATAGCACTATTTTCAGCATTTCTATTTTATATAAAAGAATTCATTCTCGCTGCTATAATAGCTCAAATTTCTTCAATTTTTGATGGATGCGATGGAGAGATCGCTAGAATAAAAAACATGAAAACAAAATTTGGAGGATTTTTTGATAGTATATTGGACAGATATGCAGATATATTTATAGTATCTGGAATGTTATTTTCATATAATAATTATAATTTTCTGACAATAATTGCTTTTATTTTGGCGTTGATAGGCTGTATATTGCCAAGTTATGCATATCATATAACAAAATTAAGGTTACCATTTTTTGGAAGAGATGTAAGGTTATTTTTAATAATGATTGGAGGAATTTTAGCACATTTCAACATAAAATTTATTTTTTACACACTCTTTTTTATTGGAATCATAACAAATTTTGGAGTAATTTTATTAATAATAATGGGCCATAAAGTTTTATAGCCAATTTTATTTAAACATTAATGGACATTGATGAGGTAATTAATGAAATTCTTGAAAATATTGAAGCAGAAAGAGAAGATGTTAAAAGAGATTTAAAAAAATTTTTGGAATATGGTGTTCCACTAGAGCAAGCAAAAGAAGCAATCATAAATAAATATGGTGGAATTTTAAAAGAAAAGAAAATAAAAGATATAAAAGTTAATGAAAGAGGAATATGTACAGTTGGAAAAGTTTTAGCAATAGAAGAAAGGGAAGTAGAAGTTAGAAATACAAAAAGGAAAATTTTTCGTGGATTGCTAGGAGATGAAACTGCAATTATTCCATTTACTGCTTGGAAAGATTTTGGATTAGAAAGAGGAGATGTTATAAAAATAAAAAATGCTTCCAGTAGCGAGTGGGAAGGGCAACCTAGATTAAGCTTATCAGAATGGACAGAAATTGAAAAATTGGATTATGATATTGATTTAATAAAAAGGACTCCTAAAAAATACAATTTAATCGATTTAAAACCAGGAATTTCGAGCATTGAAGTTAGAGGAAAAATAATTGAAATTGAAGAAAGGAATGTAAATATTGGAGAAGAAATAAAAAAAGTTTTTTCGGGCATAATTGCTGATGA
>CAZDCH010000043.1:0-10517 GCA_964503915.1 uncultured Thermoplasmatales archaeon | reverse complement strand
TTTCAACATAATTTGGAGGATATTCTGGCGGAAGTGTTGTATTAGGAGAGTCTGGACAGGGGCTCCATCTCCACCATCCTCTAAATACGAAATCTGTTTTTGTTTCATTTAATATGCAAATAACATCATCAATACTCCTATTTAAATAATAGATTCCATCTGTTACCCTTTCATAAAGACAAGCAACTTTTATATCATTAAGCCTATTTTCGATAGCAGCTGGATAGGCTGTATCATGCCATGAGATAGACAAATTTGATGCCGTTATTATACCAACTATTCCGACTAATACTACCTTTTTATTCATTATGTACTCATCCAAAATTTTATAATAAATTTTTACCAAATTTTATCCCAATTTTTTACCAAATGAATCCCATTTCAGCTTAGATAGACCTTTAATATGGAGGGAGCCTAAAATAAACATAACTATTCCTATAATTTTTTGGCTTTTAATGAGCGGATTGCAGCGGGATGCATACAAGAAGGAAAATAAACAAGAGGACAATTCCGTAAATGCCTCAAAAACTAGTAACCCTACAATGCATACGGGAATTTCTGCAACATTCCCTATTGCTATTTTGTTTTTTGTAGTTTCATACAATGCTATTTGCTACCAGTTGAAATTGAAATAGAAAAGTATATAAATGGCAAAAAGATTATTGTCTGTCATATGTCTGACAAATGATAAAATGAGAACAGAAAAAGTAACAATAAGACTGCCAGAGCAGCTGTTGAGGGACATAGATATGTTAATTAAATTGGGAGAATTTTCTACGCGTTCAGATGCCATAAGAATAGCAATCTATTTACTTATTGATAAAACGTTGGAAAAACTTGAGAAGAAAGAGAAGTGGTATGAAGCAGCAATAAAAAGAAGTTCTATAGATGAAATGGTAGATAAACTAAGGAGAAGGTAGTTTGGGAGGGGATTTGGGATGCCTGCTACCAGCTTTGGGAGGAGAGTAAAATGGATAGTATAATAGAAGGGGCACTCAAGCATGAAAGAAAGCAAATGAATGTCAATGAGTTTGGAGTAGCAAAAATAATAGTTATTGGAGTTGGAGGTGCTGGGGGCAATACTGTTACAAGACTACATGATATTGGAATAAAAGGAGCAAAAACAATTGCAATAAATACAGATAAGCAAGCATTAGATATGACAAGAGCAGATAAAAAATTGCTTATAGGGAAGCATATAACCCGCGGCTTAGGAGCTGGAGGATATCCAGATATTGCAAAGAGATGTGCAGAAGAATCAAGAAATGAGATAGAGGATGTGATAGGGGAGCCAGACTTAGTTTTCATAACAGCAGGAATGGGAGGAGGAACAGGAACAGGAGCGAGCCCAATTATTGCAAAAATTGCGAAGAGGAAAGGAGCAATAGTAATTGGCATGGTATCAATACCGTTTAGAGTAGAGAGAGGAAGATTAATTAAAGCTGAGCATGGCTTAGAAGAATTGAGAAAAGCTTGTGATTCTGTTGTAATATTAGACAACAATAAGCTCTTACAGTTTGTTCCCCATTTGCCGATAGATAAAGCATTTTCAGTTATGGATCAATTAATAGCAGAAACTGTTAAAGGAATTGCAGAAACTATAGTTGAGCCATCTTTGATTAACCTTGACTATGCAGACGTTAAAACAATTGTAGCTGGAGGAGATGTTGCAGCAATGTTATGGGGAGAAGGCCCAATAAGGGATGGACCAGAAGCAATAGCACATGAAGCAATGCATCATCCATTGCTAGAAGTTGATTACAGAGGAGCAAAAGGATGTTTGATACATATTACTGGCGGACCAGATATGACTTTAGAATTTGCTGAAAAAGTTGCAGAATATTTAACACAAGAATTGGACCCATATGCAAATGTTATACTTGGAGCAAGAGTAAATAAAGATTTCAATGGAAAAAGCAGAATAATGGCCATAATGACAGGTGTAACATCACCATATATTCTATCTCCAAAAGATAAGCAAAACGTTGTTTTGCCAAAGTGGAAGGATGGAAAAAGAATGGGCATCGATTTGATTGGCTAACTACCTTCTTTTCCTCTTTTTTATTTTTTATTTATTTATTTAATTTTTTATCTAAAAAGCTAATTAATTTTTATTTCATCCCCATTACTTGGTATGTAAATATTTGAATCTATTTCATTCGCGATTGCCTCGGGATTATCTGAATGAAAAATGATAACATTTTCTGGGGAGCAATCTCTTATAAACTTTACTAGCTGACTATGACCAGCATGAGCAGAAAAATCATAAAATTTTACTTTACAATTTACTCTGGTTCTCACTCCATATAAATCTATTTCTTTATTTTCTAAAAGCAATCTACCATTTGTTCCCTCAACTTGATAGCCAGTTATTAATATAGCTGATTTTGGGTCATCCTTTATTTTATCAATATACCATAATACTGGTCCTCCATTCATCATTCCACTTGTTGTAAGAACAACCCCAGATTTCAAGGCTAATTTCTTTCCATGTTCAGAATAAACAATTTTTAATTCCTTTATTGCTTTTTTTAATTTTTCTACAGATTTAATATAATTTCCATATCTCAAAATTATTTCAGATATTTTATATCCCATTCCATCAAGCCAAACTTCATGCCCACTATCATACAATATCATTGCTATTTCTTGAGTTCTTCCAACAGCAAAAGCTGGTATTATTACCTTCCCACCTTTTTTAACAATATCATCTATTTCATCTAAAAATTTCTTTTCTAATTCCCGCCTATTAGGATGTTCAATACCTGCATATGTTCCTTCTATAAACAATGTTTTACATTTAATTGGCTTAGCCCCTTTTAATAGACGAGTATCAATTGTATTTATATCGCACGCAAAAACTGTTTCAAAATCTTTTATTTCTATAATAGTTGAGCCAGGTATGTGACCAGCTGGATAAAATTTTATTTTCAAATCATTTATAACATATTCTTTGTAATTATCAACAAAAATAAATTTATCTAAACAATTTTCTAACTCTTCTTCTCCATATGGAAATGGATGACCTTTCACATCTGCCAATTTTAATGTATCTCTATATAATATTTCAGATATTTCTCTTGTTAGCATGGTTGAATAAACTCTTGCATTATACCTATTACAAATCCATGGAATCATTCCAGAGTGGTCAAGATGTGCATGACTTAAAATTGCATAATCAACAGGAGGAGATTCTAAAGGATATAAAGGGGGTTCTTCAGGAATCAGTCCATAATCTATCAAAATTTTTTTATCATCAAAATTACTTAAAATGCCAACTCTACCTACTTCTTTTGCTCCACCGAGGAATTTTGCAATCATTTTTAATTGTAAAAATTTTTTTATATTAATATTTTCTCATTGCTCATATCTTTCTATTTTCATTCCTCTATATTCCAATTTATCCGATCTCTTTACTATACATCTCATCTGTATAGGAGATAAAGAAAGCTCCTTTTCAATTTCCCTACTCAATTCTCCTTCTTCCCCAACCATTTCATATACTTTTTCTTCAATTTCCTTGAATTTTTCTTCATCTAACAAAACAATGGAAAAAACATCTCTAATTACATCAATGGAAGTCATTACGTTAATATGGAAAGCAGTATAGAATGCATGGTACTCCTTTTTTGCTTTTCCATTTTCAGACATTATCCATCTTGTTTCAACCATTTTAACTTTCTCAAAAAATTTTAAAGCTCTTTTACCATCTTCTCCATATTTCTCTTCTATTTCTTCCATTGTTTTCCAATCTTTTGAAACTTCATCGAAAACTTTTCTTTTTATATCTGTATCAAAAGCTTTTGATAACCATGATAAATCAGTAATATCGTTTATTAATTTAGCTTGCATCATAAAAATATATGCAATATTAGCTTAAATTTCTATGCATTTGCGCTATTGCAATACCAATTATAACAATAAATCCAGCTATAATTGTTAAAATTTTTATTTCTTCCCTGAGCAAAATATGTGAAAATATGATGGAAAATATTGGTATCAAATAAACGAAGAAAGTTAATCTTGATATTTCCATTTTTTCCATTGCATAATACCATAATATATATGCAAGAAACGTTGGAAAAAAAGCAAGAAATACAATATATTTCCATGCTGAATAGCATATTAAAACATCTTCAAAAAAAACAAAAGGAAAAATAAAAATAGTTCCTAGAAAAGAAGAAAGTGCAATTATTTGAATTGGCTTGTAGCCATTATTTAATAAATCTTTTGCAATAATTCCTCCTATTGAATAACATATTGATGAAAATAAAATTAAAATGTTACCAAATAAATTTCCGCCTCCTTTTGGACTAACAATAAAATATGTTCCACTAAAGGCCAATATTATCCCAATTATTTTATTTTTTGTAATTTTTTCGTTTAGAAAAATATAAGCCAATATTATTATATAAATAGGGCCAGTACTTTGTAAAAAGCCAGAAATATATGCTGATGTATATTTTAAGCCAATATTTTGTAATATAACTGGCATAGCCACGCCTGTTAAAGCCAGCAAAAATATTTTTTTGTTTTTGAAGTAAAATGGGGAAGAAATAAAAAACACAATGATTAAAAATAAAAGAGAAGCTATTAAATAACGAAGAAAAGCAAATAAAATTGGAGAAACATCTTTTAGAGCAAGCTTTGTTATAGGAAATGATAAGCCCCATATAGATGCAGATGCGCTTGCAAATATAATTTCTTTTAGTTTTACCATTATTTTATTAATATTTTTTTTATACTATTTGAGAAGAAATATCTTCAGGCTCCCTATTGCAGTAAAAACATTTAATTTTTAATGGATTCCTGCTTTTAACAATAAATTTTGGTTGGATTGGCTCATTTGTATTTGATATACAGTTTGGATTTGGACATTTCACAATCCCAATTATTTCGTCAGGTATGCTAACTTTTCTTTTTTCAACCACTTCATAGTTCCTTATTATATTAATAGTAGCATTTGGAGCAATCAATGCAATCTTATTTACTTCTTTTGGGTCAAGCTCTCTATTCTCTATCTTGACTATATCTTTCTTTCCTCTCTTACCAACAACATTCATTGCTATACTAATTATTGAATCAGGTTGTTTTTCCAGTAAGCCCAATATTTTTAAAACTTTTAAAGCATTTCCTGGAGTAATATGGTCAATAACTGTTCCATCTTTAATTGGTTGGACTTTTAATTCTTTCATTTTTCCCTCCTATTCCATCTCCCCCAACACTAAAGCAAGCAAAGCCATTCTTACTGGCACTCCATTAAATGTTTGGCGGAAATATGCAGCGTGCTTTGTTCTATCTATTTCTGGAGAGATTTCATCAACTCTAGGCAATGGATGCATTATAATTAAATCTTCTTTAGCTCTTTCTATTATTTTTAAATCTATCCTATAGCTTCCAGCAACTTTATTATATTCTTCAGGATCAGGAAATCTTTCCTTTTGTATTCTAGTTACATATAGCACATCTATATCTTCTATTTTGTCCAAATTATTTTTTATTTCTATTTTTGCTCCCATTTCTTTACACTCTTCAATAACTTCTCTCGGCATTTGCAATTCTGGAGGAGCAATAAAAACCATTTCTACTCTAAATAATGCTAAAGCATATGCTAATGAATGAACAGTTCTCCCATATTTTAAGTCACCAAGCAATGCAATTTTATTTCCATCTATGCTACCTTTTTCTTTTCTAATAGTAAATAAATCCAATAAGCATTGTGTAGGATGATGTCCAGCCCCATCTCCTCCATTTATTATTGGAACTTTTGCAAATTCAGCCGCCATTCTAGCCGATCCTTCCATTGGATGGCGCATTACGATTACATCGCAATAACTTTCAGCAGTTCTAATTGTATCTGCTAAACTTTCCCCCTTTTGAATGCTAGTTGCAGTTGGAATTGCAAAACCAATTACTTCTCCTCCTAACCTTTTCATTGCTGTTTCAAATGATAATCTCGTTCTTGTTGATGGTTCAAAAAATAAAGATGCCATTATATAGCCATGTAATAAATCGCTTTTTTTCTTTCCTTGTGCTATTGGTAACATTTCTTCAGCAACATCTAAAACATGCAAAATTTCTTCTTTAGTAAAATCTCTTATACTAACAACATCCCTTCCCTTGAAATTCATTATTAGTAAATTTTTATATATTATATATTTCTTTGTATACTGGAGAACTTATAATTTCATCTTTTCTCTCCCTAAATCTTTCAACTTTTTCCTTTGCTTCTACTGACTTTTTCATAAGAATTTCTGCTCTTTTGCCAATGACTTTATTTTTTTCTAAAAATCTATCTCTATGAAAATTAGGAAATACATTATAGGTACAAAAGGGGATTAATAGGGGAGGAGCCAAATAATGTATGCTGCATCTTTTTGTTCTATTTACATCATAATTGTAATAATCTTGGAAATGCATCATTCCCAAAAATAAAAATCTGTGATGGAATTTTCCTAAAGCTTTATAATTTCCTTTTTCTATCACTTCATTCAATATATCAGATAATTTTTCTCCAGTTGGAAGTTCATCTTGTATAATATATTTTGCCAATTTTTTTGCCAATGCTTTTTTTACACCATGTTTAATTGCAGTTGGCAACAATTTTATGCCGAAAATTGCTTTTTTAATGGTGCTTTTTTGCAATTCAGAAACATCTTTAATAAAGCAATCGACATCTATGAAATGTGTAATTGGCAACAACTTATTATTATCTACATAAACATATGTTGCCATACCGCATTTTTCGCTATTATAAAAATGAACATGAGGCTCCTTTCCTATTATATCTGCAAGAGAAGCAACAGTTGGAACAGGATACCATGCTTCTATTCCAAAGTTAAATACTCTTTTTATTTCCTGAATAATATCAGATTGAACAACTCTAAGTTTTTCTCTATCTCCCTTTTTAATGTATCCAACTAATGAAATAGGCTGAAAATTCACTCCTCTTATTCCCCTCCTTATATTTTTCATTGCAAATTTAATTATCAATGGCATTTCCTTTAAATTTAATTGACTAACTGTAGGAACAAGAACTATGCTTTTTAGCCCCCCTTTTATATATGCTTCTAATGCAAAAGGAATTTCATAATGATTTTTTGGATTGCTATTTTGCTTTGGATATAATCCATCAAATGATGTATATACTGTTTTCAATCCAGCTTTTACCCAAGAAGCTACTTTTTCTATTGCTTTTTCTGGCTTTTCGAAATATTCTATTCCTATTGAAACCGAATCTGTATTAAGCTGGACATGTGGGGAGCCCAGTTCTCTCATTATTCTTATCATTTCCGCTATATCATCTCTTAAAGTTGGTTCTCCCCCAGTAATTTGGATTGGTGGCATGTACCCATTAAATTTCTTTGCTATTTCTAATCCATTTTTAATTTCTTCTAATGTTGGTTCATAAATGAAGCCAGCTCTTTCCTCATAAAAAAAACAATACCAACATCTTAAGTCGCATCTGTTAGTGGCAACAACATTTAGCAAAGCTGTAGTATTTTTATGTTGATTGCATAATCCACAACTAGTTAAATCTTCTTTATGAATTATATCCGTATTTATTTTTGCGACTTGTTCTGGCTTATATTTAATTATTTTATTCCAATATTCTTTCGTTCCTATTCTTTCAATTGTTCTATTTTCCTTTACTAAATAAACATTACCATCTTTTTCAACATATGCAGCATTAATTATTTTGATAACATTTTCTTTTTGCAAATAAGTTTCATCTATGCTTTTTGTTAATTCAAGTATGGTAAAACCATTTTGCTTTGCATATTCTTCAATAAGCATTGCTACAAATCTTTTTTATATTTATATTTTTATCTATTTCTTATATAAGCGAATTTTAATTTTGAGTTTTAAAGATGAGAAAATATAAAAACTTGCTTTATTTTTCATACCAATGGTCAGAATAAATTATGATGCATGCTTATATTGTGGTGGATGCGTTGGCATATGTCCAGTAGATGCTATCACATTATATGAAGTTAGAATAGAAATAAACGAAAAATGCGTTAATTGTGGAAATTGCGTTGAATTTTGTCCCGTTGGCGCGTTGGTGATGGAATGAAAGTAGATTGTTTAATAGTAGGAGCAGGCCCAGCAGGTAGCGTAATGGCAAGAGAGATGGCTTCGTATGGACATAATGTTTTGGTTGTAGAAAAAAAACAAGAAATTGGCTGTCCTAAGAGATGCGCAGAAGGCATAACTAAGCATGGCTTGGACAAGCTTGAAATGAAATTACATCCTTTATGCATTTTTGGTAAAATAAGGGGAGCAATGCTTTACTCGCCATCAAGCAAAAAAGTGGTTATGGAAGGAGAGCAAATGGAAGGATATGTATTAGAAAGGAAAATATTTGAAAAGTGGCTTGCATCAGAAGCAATAAGAAAAGGAGCAAGTTATATGGTAAAAACACAAGCAATAGGAATGAAAAGAGAAAATAAAGAATGGAAAGTAAAAGTAAGAAATGTGGAAGGAATTCACGAAATAAAGGCAAAAATTGTTGTTGGAGCTGATGGAGTAGAAAGTAAGGTTGGAAGATGGGCTGGACTCAATACTATAAATAAAATCACAGATTATCATTCAGGCATACAATTTGAAATGGCTGGATTGAATAAGATAGATGAAAATTATATTCATATATTTTTTGGGAAAGAAGTCGCTCCATATGGCTATGCATGGATTTTCCCAAAAGCATTTTCATTTAATGTTGGACTTGGAATAATAGCCAAAAATGCAAAAATGAGAGCATACGATTATCTTAAAAAATTTATTGAAGAGCATAAAGAAATTTTTGAAAATGCTCAGCCAATTGAAATAAATGCTGGTGGCGTGCCTGTTTCCCATTTTACAGAGATGGTTTCTGATGGAGTAATGCTTGTTGGAGATGCTGCTCAACTTGTTAATCCAATTCATGGAGGAGGAATATATAGAGCTATTCATTCATCAATGATTGCTTCAAAAGTAGCAAATGAGGCATTAAATAAAAACGATTTATCTAAAGAAAAATTAAAGGAATATGAAAAGAAATGGAACGAGGAATATGAAGAAAAAAACAAAAAACTGATGAAATTGAGAAATTTTTTAGAAAGATTAGAAGACAATGATTTTGAACTACTTGCGGAAATTTTAGAAGGAGAGGATATATATGCATTGACGCAAGCAAAGCTCGCCTTTTTTATCAAAAAAGTTATTAAAAAGCCGAGCTTGCTCAGATTGGCGAAGAAATATTTAATCGATTAAAATAGCAATATGGTCTTTTGCATAAGGATTTAATTTTATCATTTGCCTTATTTCAAAATGTTTTTCTATTTCTTTTTTAACTTTTTCAAAAACTTTTTTTGGTTCCATTAATATGCTGATACTTCTTGCTTTTATCATTATACATGCCTTATTTACATCAAATTTTTCCATATTTTTTAAAAAAATTTCAACTTGATTTTTTTGTGCTATATCTTGATACATAAAATCTATTTCTTCAACAATTGCTTCATATTTATATGGCTTGTTGGCATCCTCAAGAATAGGTATTAAGTTTTTTCTGTGTTGGCAAAGTTTAATAAAATTTTTCATTGGCTTAAAAGATATTTCAACTCCATAAATTATGCCATTAGTTGCTATATCTGAAAAATGGCTTGCTGTTGTTCCGCTTGCTACCCCTAAATATAGAATTTTACTATCCTTTCTTATTGGAAAATCTTTTAAACCTTTTAAAATTGCCCCAGCCATCTTGCTACGATATGGGTTCCAAGAACGGTATTCTTCTTTTCCCTTTTTTATTAATTTTTCGTTATATACCTTTTTGCCTGGAACTAAATTTTTTGTGAAAATTCTATTATTTTCCTTATAAACTCCTTCGAATATTTTTTTCATGAGTAATAGTAATAGATGCATTTATAAATTTTCACCAAAAAGCATAAAAGAAAGAAAATGATAAATGTAAGAGAATATGAAAAGGGGAATTGCATTAATTGGGCTAGTAATAGTTTTGGTTATTATGTCTTTCATAATTAATAAAAATAAAGTTTCTCCAGAACCAGTGCCAAATTTATGGCCCATTGCAGATGCAGGGCCAAATCAAACAGTTAATATAAGCGAAATTGTTATTTTAAATGGAACAGGTATTGATTATGATGGAAATTATCTTCAATATAGGTGGTATTTTGATGCTGCTGATATAAATTGGAGCAACCCACCACCACCAGATGTTGAAGGAGAAATTTATGTAAATGCTTCCCCATGCATAGTTTCAATAACTGCTAATACCACATATAATCAAAGTGGAACATATATTGTTGCCCTAATGGTGATAGATGCATACAACGCGAGCGATATAGATACATGCGTAATTACAGTAATCAATATTCCTCCAGTAGCTAACTTTAGCTATATGCCTTTGCAACCTACTACCCAAGATACAATTCATTTCTATGATGAATCTTATGATATTGGAGGTTATATTATAAATTATACATGGAATTTTGGAGATGGAAATTATAGCTATGAGA
>CAZDCH010000042.1:3762-10534 GCA_964503915.1 uncultured Thermoplasmatales archaeon | reverse complement strand
ATGTTAGTAAAACTTTGGATTTATTGGAAAGTAAGGGACTCATTGAAAAGAGGAGAAGGGGAATGAGCAATATAATTTTACTAAAATAAAAAATAGTATTTAAAGTCGTGGTTTACAAACCGCATTCTGAGACTTCAAACTTCAAACGAAAGGTTTATATATCATAACATATATACCACAAAGTTTAAAAATTTTGGGGATGAAAAATGGTTAGGAAAAAAGCTGAAATTGAGGAGATTGAAAAGTGTCCAGAATGTGGTTCAACTCATTTAATACAAGATTATGAAAGAGGGGAGCTAGTTTGTCAAGAATGTGGATTGGTTATAGATGATGAATATATTGACCAAGGACCTGAATGGAGAGCATTTGATCCAGAGCAAAGAGAAAAGAGAGCAAGGACAGGAGCCCCACTTGATTATACAGCTGCAGATAAAGGATTAAGCACAGTAATAGGATGGAAAAATAAGGATAGCTATGGAAAATCAATTCCAACAAGAAATAGAGCACAGCTATATAGGCTTAGAAAATGGCAACGAAGAATTAGAGTAGGAGGAGCATCAGAGAGAAATCTGGCTGCAGCTTTATCAGAATTAGATAGAATATCCTCAAATATGGAATTGCCTAGGAATGTTAGGGAAGCAGCAGCAATGGTTTATAGGAGAGCAGTTGAAAGAAATTTAATTAGGGGAAGAAGCATTGAAGGAGTAACTGCAGCTGCTGTATATGCTGCCTGCCGCCAATGTGGCGTGCCTAGAACTTTGGATGAGGTTGCAGCTGCATCAAAAGTAGATAGGAAAGAAATAGGGAGAACATATCGTTTTTTGGCAAGAGAACTTACATTAAAATTAATGCCTACTTCTCCACAAGACTATGTTGAAAGATTCTGCAGCGAGCTTGGATTAAGCGAGGATACAAAAACAAAAGCTTTAGAAATATTGAGGCAAGCTGAAGAAAAAGAACTTACTTCAGGAAGAGGACCAACTGGAGTAGCTGCAGCTGCAATTTATATTGCCTCCATACTATGTGGAGAGAGGAGAACACAAAGAGAAGTAGCAGATGTCGCAGGAGTAACAGAAGTTACAATAAGGAATAGATATAAAGAGTTATCTGAAGAACTTGATCTAGATGTAGTGTTATGACGAGATGGTATGCAGAAAGGAAGCAAGATTATTATTACAAGGAAGCAAAGAAGAAAGGATATAGAGCAAGATCAGCTTTCAAATTAATTCAAATTCAAAATAGGTATAGAATATTAAAAAAGGGCTGTATTGTTATTGATTTGGGAGCATCTCCTGGAGGATGGAGTCAAGTAGCGAGTAAATATGCTAGTAAAGTAATAGCAGTTGATTTACAGCCAATGCAACCTCTAGAAAAAGTAATTTTTTTAAAAGGAGATATGACAAAGGATGAGACAATCGAGAAAATAAAAGAATATGTAAAAGAAAAAGAGGTTGATGTTGTAATAAGCGATGCTTCTCCAAATATAACAGGAAATTATGACCTAGACCAAGCAAGGAGCGTATGGCTCTGCCAAAATGCATTGAAGATCGCAAAGAAATTTTTAAAAGAAGGAGGAAATTTTGTTTGTAAAATATTTGAAGGAGAAGATTATCCAAATTTTTTACATGAAGTGAGAAAAAATTTTAGAATGGTTAAGCCTCATTGTCCAAAAGCAAGTAGAAAGAAAAGTTCGGAAATTTATATAATTGCTAAAGGATATAAAACAAACAAGTTAAATTAACAAATGCTTATTTCCAATCCTTACATTTTTTAGTCCAGCTTTTCTTGCCATTTCATAGCATTCCATTGCTTGTTTTTTTGTTGTATTGTGCAAATCTTTCATTTTATAACATGGATAAAAAGCTAATAGAGTATAAGGAATATTTTCATCTATACTTGCAATAAAACTTGCAATTTCATATATTTCTTTTCCATCTATATAATATGGAATAAGAAGCGTGCTTGCTGCCACTCTACATCTTTTTGCTAAATATTCAAAATTTTCAAGAGAATTTTTATTGCTTACCCCACACAATGCATAATGTAAATTCTCATTCCACGCTTTTAAATCAAATTTTATTATTCCATTCGTATATTTCTCTATTTCTTTCAAAAATTTTTTAGAAAAATTGCCATTTGTTTCCCAGCAAATTATTTTGTCTGTTCTTTTAGCAATTTCTAAAGCATGCAAAATTTGACAACTTGGATCTCCTCCAAAGAAACATATGCATTTTGCTTTTTCAGCAGCTAACAAAATTTCATCTACATGCATCAATGGATAATGTTTTTCGGCCATTTCATGATAAATCCAGTTTTGGCAAAACAGGCAATCAAAGCTACATGCTCCATAAAAAATAGCTAAATTATATCCACTTTTCATATTGCATACCCAAGATGCAACGCAATTTGTAGGCAAGGGATCCAAATAATACTCCCCAATTGCGACTTTTTTATTTGAATAACTTATCAGCTTTCCATTCCTATTTTCTCTTAACCTACAAAATCCTTTTTCATCTATTTTACATTCATTTCCGCATATTTTACATTCAATTCCTTTCGAAGGAATTTTTTTGTGAGCTTTCATATAAATTTCCTTTCCTTTTCCATTTAAAATACAATCTTTACACACCTTTATTGAATTTGTGGCCAATTCCGATTTACAAATTATACACTTCATGAAAACACTTCCAATATATCATTATATGGAGCATTTGTCTTAAAAGCATTTAAAGAAAAATGGGTTCTACCTGCCTTATATCCTCTTTTTTCTAATCTTTCGATGATTTTCATTAATTTTGGCTGTCTTTTTTTCAATTCTCTCGCAATATAATTTGATTCATAAAATAAAGGGGGCAATTTAACTTCATTTTTAAAAAAATTTAGCAATTTTTTGATTTCATCCTTTTTCCTCAATTCTTTTTTTTCCATAATTTTTTCAATTTCATTTATAAAATTTTCATCATGTAAATTTCCAATCCAAAGAGGACCGGCAAAATTTCCATCTGGTATTTCATCAAATTTTTTTATTTTCCATCCATTCTGCCAGTATATCCATCCAATATTTTTTAAATTCTCGTTCGATTTCTTTGCCCCTTTTTCAAGAAATGCATATATTCTAAAGAAATGGGAGCATGAATAACTTAAAATCGGCTTGAAAGAATAATCAAAGCTTCCTGCCTGTCTTGCAATATATCCAGATAATATTCTAATGCCTATTTCCTTCATGCCTTGCCCCCTCATTGGAATTGCATTATATCTTCTTATACATGCTTTCTTATATACACCACACAAAGTAGCTGTATCTGTTGCTGTAATAGAAATAAATGCTTTCCTTTTTATTCCCTTAAATATACATGGAATGAAAGGAAGCGGAGAACCATATGGGTCTAAATCAATATAATCATATTTTCTTTTATGTAATAAAATGCAAAAATTTTCATTAAATGCATTTACTTTTACATCATTTATTTCAATGTTTTTCTTTATTATTTCATAAGCTTTTTTATTTAAATCATTTATATCAACTTCAATATCTCCTTCAACTTCTTTCGCTATTCTTATTCCCCTAATTCCAGTTGAAGATAAGCCATCTAAAAATTTTTTAGCTCCTTTATTTGCAATATATTGACAAAAAACAATATTTAAATCTCTATCAATTTCTAATTTTGGATTATAAAATCCTGGTTGCCTTTTTCCTGGACCCCTATATGCATATAGCTTTTCAAGGAATATTTTAACTTTTCCTTCTCTTATTATGGCCATTCTTTGAGCAATTTTTCTATTTTGTATGGAAGCAAATTTCTATTAATAGGTGTTATTTCTAAAATCCTAACATTGTTCATATTTCTAATACTTTGTAATAAAGAATCCCTAGATTTTTTATGCAATGTTAGCAAAACTGGCTTATTACAATCTAAAGCCTCTCTAACTATATCTCTAAATTTCCTGCTTTCCAATTCTATTTTTCCAACTTCATCTATGACGACAATATCTATCTGTTCGTCTTCAATTGCTCTTTCTATTGCTGGTACACCAAATTCATCTAGAATTTTCAAATTTACTTTATATTTTCCTATTCTATATGGATAGTCAATGTTAATATGGGCAAAAATTTTTTCTTCTTTAGTTGTCCAATCAACTATCTTAAAGCCGACTCTAACACCATTTTCTTCAATACTTTTTGTAATCATTCCCCCAAAAATATATTCTTTTTCAAGCCTTTTCATTACTTTTATAAGCCCCTCAGTTTTCCCAACTCTAGGTAATCCTGTTATTCCGATTTTTGGTATTATCATCTCAATATGTATATATTTTAAATTTAAAAATTATATGCAAATTTTAAGAAATTTCATAAAATTAATTTAAATGAAAAATATATTGATATGCTCCGCCTACTAATTTTCGCAATTCTATTTTATATTATATATCTTGTATTATCTACAGCATTTGAAGAAGTTGGTTTTAACAAGTTGGAAGCAAGTATAATAGTATTTGGTTGCATATTATTTGGACTGATTAATTTTCCAATTTTTGTATATAAAAACTGGATTATTGCAATAAATTTAGGAGGAGCATTGCTCCCAACAATAATAAGCATTTATTTGATTTTTTCGAGAAAGGTCATTATAAGAAGTTTATTAGGAATGATCATAGTTGCATATTTTGCTTATGAAGTAACTTTTGTTACAAAGGAAGGAGTGACATCTACTTTCCCTTATTGGCTAATTCCTCCAATCATAGCAAGTTTATATTCAATAATAGTTTCAATAAAGAATAAGAAAAAGGCAGCATCAATTGCATATTCATCTGGAACAATTGGAGTAATAATTGGAGCCGATTTACTCCATTTAAAAGAACTTTTGGAAATAAAAATTAAAGAGATGACAGTAGCAAGTATTGGAGGAGCATCAATTTTAGATATGGTTTTTCTAACGGGCATAATAGCTGTTCTTATAGATGCATTATTATATGATTAAATGTCATTGTTGAAAATGAAAATAAATCTCTAAATAAATTATGTTTATTGTTCCCAATTAGACAAATCTATAAATCTTCTAGAAAATTTTAAAAATATGAAGAATATATGGAGTAATGGGAATAAAAGAAATATTGACAAAATATGATTTAAAAAATATATCAATAGCTACTGCTTGTTCTCATTCAAGCCTACAAATTTTTAATGGTGCAAGAAAAGAAGGATTTAAAAGCATTGGGATAGCAATAAAAGAAAAGCCAGCTTTTTATGATGCTTTTCCCCTTGCAAAACCAGATGAATTTATTATTGTTGAGGATTATAAAAAAATAAATAAGCTTGCTGAAAAATTTTATGAAAAAAATGCAATAATAATACCTCATGGCTCATTTGTAGAATATATGGGGGCAGAAAATTTTTTAAAGTTATCAATTCCAACTTTTGGAAATAAGGAAGTTTTAGAATGGGAATCAGATAGAGAAAAAGAAAGAAAATGGCTTGAATCTGCAGGCTTAAAAACACCAGAAATAATAGAAAATGCGAAAGATATTGATAGGCCAGTTATAGTCAAATATCATGGAGCAAAGGGAGGAAAGGGGTTTTTTATAGCAAAGGATTATAAAGATTTCAAAAAGAAAATTGAAGAAGATAAGCCATATATAATTCAAGAATTTTTGATAGGAACTCGTTATTATATTCATTACTTCTATTCTCCAATTAAAAAAGATGGATATAGAGTTGCAAAAGGAAGCTTGGAATTGCTTTCTATAGATAGAAGAGATGAGACAAATATTGATGAAGCTCATCGTCTTGGCTCAATTTCAGAATTAGAAAAAATGGGTATTCAGCCATCTTTTGTTGTAACAGGAAATATTCCAATTGTGATGCGTGAATCTCTGTTACCAAAAATATTTGAGATGGGAAAAAGAATTGTTGAAAAATCCTACGAATTGTTTGGTGGAATTGTAGGGCCTTTTTGCTTAGAAACTGTTGTTACTGATGAGCTAGAAATAAAAGTATTTGAAATATCTGCAAGAATTGTTGCTGGAACAAATTTATACATATCTGGTAGCCCTTATTCAGATTTAATTCAGCCAGGCTTATCAACTGGGCAAAGAATAGCACAGGAAATAAAGATGGCAATAGAAGAAGATAAGCTTGAAGAGATATTGACATGATGCATTTAATATTGGCAGATAGTGAATTAGAATTAGTACCAAGAAAAATAAGAAATCATCCAGCAGTTAGAAAAAGTAACAGCTTAATTTTAGATTCTTCTTTGCACCATACTGCAATGAAATCTTTAAAAGATTGGAAAAGAAGGGGGCGCCCTGATATTGCCCATTTTTTTCTTTTGCTTGCAAATGACTCCATTTTAAATAAAGAAGGAAAATTAAGAGTATATGTACATACTAGGAATAATGAGGTTATATATGTAAATTCTAAAACAAGGATAATAAAAAATTATAATAGGTTTAAGGGGCTTATAGAACAGCTTTTTGAAAAAGGAAGAGTTCCTTCAGAAGGAGAGGTTTTGATGGAAATTAAAAAAGAAACATTAGAAGAATTGCTTAATAAATTAAATGCAAAGAAAATTCTTTTTAGCATGAAAGGAAGAAAAAAGAAATTGGAAGAAGTAATGGAAGAAGAGATTGTTTGCATTATTGGAGGATTTCCATCTGGAGATTTTATTTCTCCTGTTTATAAGATTGTAGATGAAGTTATTAGTATATATGATGCAATGCTACCAGCATGGATTGTTGAAATGGAAGCCATTGCTGCATATGAAAAAAAATTTGT
>CAZDCH010000042.1:0-3752 GCA_964503915.1 uncultured Thermoplasmatales archaeon | reverse complement strand
AATTTGTTGGATAAATATTTATATAATGCATTGTTATTGCCTTTAGTTATGGCATCAAAAGAAATAATTGAATCAGTAAAAAATGCGCTAAATGAAAAAAACAATAAAAAAAGAAAATTTGTTCAATCTGTAGATTTAGTTATAAATTTAAAGGATGTCGATTTAAATAAGCCAGAAAATAGGATAGATGAAGAAATTGAACTTCCAAAAGGAAGAGGAAAACCAGCAAAAGTAGCTGTTTTTGCAAGCGGAGAATTAGCTTTTAAGGCAAAAAATGTTGCTGATACAGTAATAACGCCAGAACAAATAAAAGAACTTGCTGAAGATAAGAAAAAGGCCAAAAAGATTGCTGAAGAGCATGATTTCTTCGTTGCAGAAGCTTCCCTAATGCCCATAATTGGAAGGAATTTGGGTAGAATATTTGCTCCTCGCGGTAAGATGCCAAAACCAATTCCCCCAGATGCCGATATAGAATCAATTGTTAAAAGATTAAGAAATAGCATTAGAATAAGATCAAAGGACAAGCCAACCTTCCATTGTTTGGTTGGTAGAGAAGATATGTCCATTGAAGATATAGCTGAAAATATAGAAGCAGTTTTGGAAAGAATAGAAAGTAAATTGGAAAGAGGAAGAATGAATATAAGGTCTGCATATGTAAAAACAACAATGGGCTCGGCTATAAAGGTGATTTAATGCCTGCAAAGTGGAAGATTAAAGAAGTGGAAGAGCTTAAAAAATTGATAAATTCATATCCTGTTGTTGGGATAGTTGGTATTCATGGAATACCTGCAGCTCAGATGCAGGAAATGAGGGCAAAGTTAAGAGGCAAAGCAATTTTAAAAGTTTCTAAAAACTCATTAATAGAAAGAGCTCTCGAAGATGGTACATCAAAATTAAAGGAATATATAGAAGGAGAAATAGGAATAATCGTAGCAGAGACAAATCCTTTCAAGCTATATAAAGAAATAGAAAAGCTTCGCACTAAAGCTCCAGCTAAGGGAGGTGAGATTGCACCAGAAGATATTGTTGTTAAGAAAGGAGCAACTCCTTTTAAGCCTGGTCCAATTGTTGGAGAGTTACAAAAAGCTGGTATACCAGCTGCTATCAGAGAGGGAAAAGTAGTTGTTGAAAAAGATGTTACATTGGTAAAAAAAGGAGAAAAAATAAAGCCAGAAATTGCAAAAATTTTGAACAGGCTGGATATTAAGCCCATAGAAATTGGTTTGAAAATTCATGCTTTATTTGAAAAAGGAATTATTTATACTCCCAATATTCTTTCAATAGACATTGAAAATGTAAAGAAAGATTTACAAAATGCATTTAGAAATGCTTTTAATCTTGCTGTTGAAGTTGCATATCCAACAAAAGAAACTATTGAGCATATATTACAAAAGGCATATAGGAATGCATATGCAATAGCATTAGAATGTAATGTATATACAAAAGAAACAATAGAAGAATTTATAAGCAGAGCATATTTACAAGCTAAAGCAATAGAAGAAAAAATAGGAGGATGAAAAGATGGAATATGTATATGGTGCAATGCTGTTGCATGCTGCAGGCAAAGAAATTAATGAAGAAAATTTAAGAAAAGTACTAGAAGCAGCTGGTATTGAGATAGATGATGCAAAATTGAAAGCATTAACAACTTCTTTGGAAGAGATAAATATTGATGAGGTTATTTCAAAAGCTGTTGTAACAGCTCCAACTGTAACAGCAGAAGTTAAGAAAGAAGAGAAGAAAGAAGAAAAGAAGGAAGAAAAGAAAGAAGAAAAGAAGGAGGAAAAGAAAGAAGAAGTAAGTGAGGAAGAAATTGCAGCAGGCTTGGGAGCATTATTTGGCTAGCTCTCTTTCCCATTTTTATTTTTCCCAATTAATCTTTTATACAAAATATCTTTGATTTTATCTTTTTCAAAACCAAAATAATCATAAAAATACTGAGATAATTTTACAATTTTTGTTCTTCCCTCCTTTTTTAAATTTAAAAATCCCTTTTTTCTTAATTCTTTAATATGTTCATAAACTTGACTGCCAATAATTTTTTTCAAATTGGACTGTTTAATAGGTTGATGATAAGCAATTATAGCAAGCGTTTTTAATAAAGATTTTGATAGTTCCATTGGTGCAAATTTCTTTACATAATCTGCATATTCTCTTCTTATTTGCATAACATATTTGCCATTTGTTTTAGAAATTTCAATTGCTGAATCTTTATATTCTTTTATTAATTCTTCGATTGCTTTTTCAATTTCCTCTCCTTTAAACTTTAATTTCTCTTTAATTTCTTCTTTACTAATTGGTTTACCTGATATAAATAAAACTGCTTCCAGTATTCTTTTTATTTTCTCCATTTTCATTTGTAGCTTTTTACTTTAATATATATTTCTCCATATGGAAAATTTTCTTGCCATACTATTATATTTCCTTCCTTTGCTAAAAATAATAAAGGTAATAATATAGATAACATTTCTTCTCTATTGCTGCACAGTTTACTCAATGGAATGGCTTCTCCATTTAGCTTGCTAAGTTTTCCCATTAAAATTTCAATTTCTTTTTGAATATTTTCCTTATGAGTATGCTCAACTACGCTTCCTATCCATTTACTTTCTATCTTCTTTTTCCTTTTACTTATTTTTTCCTTGGCTTCTTCAAAAGCATTTATTAATTCTATTAAAGTAACCTTCCTTGAAGGAACCCTCCTTATTTTCTTTTCTAGAGGTATATCATTTTCTATGACTTTCATTGTATAATCGAATGTTTTTTCTTCACCATACCAATCTGGAATATCCATTTCATATTCTTCTTCCTTTTCTCCCATATTTTTTAATATTTCTTCGCTTTGCATCTTTAGTATTTTCCAAGCCATCAAAATTATCCTGCCAGCAACAAATAGATTTACATCTTGCTTGACTTTTTCAAAATAAAGTTTCGAAAAATTTATTAAATCTATATAACATGGATTTATTTCTTTTTCAATAACTAATTCAAATATTGCAGCAATTGCTCTATCAAACGGGTTTTTCATATATACTTTATTCTGTATAATATCAATATATTTTTGAATATTTTCTTCCCTATAAAGAAATTCCTTTTTACTCATTATATAATTTATTATTTCCTCTTTCATTTTATCTTAACAATTTCTTCTATTTCCTTTATATTAACATTACCAATCAATTTTGATTTTCCTTCATGAATTGTAACACCATAGATATGATGGGCATATTTTAAAGTAATTCTTCTTAAAGATACAACAATAAATTGGGTTCTTTTAGCTTTTTCAGCAATTATTTTTGCAACTCTTTCTGCATTTTTTTCATCTAAAAACATATCTATTTCATCTAAAATGTAGAAAGGAGATGGCTCATAAGTTTGTAATGCAAAAATAAAAGCAAGAGATGCTATGCTTTTTTCTCCTCCCGATAAAGCACTTAAATGTAACTCTCTTTTGCCACCTGGTTTTACTTTTATCATTAATCCTCCCTCGAAAGGATCTTCTGGATTTTCTAAAATTAATTTTCCCTCTCCATCTGCAAGTTCCTTATAAATTGTTTCAAAATTTTTGCTTATTTGGTTAAATACTTTATAAAAAGCTTCCTTCTTTTTCCTTTTTATTTCCCTCTCCAATTTAATTAGATTTTTTCTTTCTTCCTTAAGCTTGTTATAATCTTCTTCGAATTTCTTTCTTCTCTCTTCCTGTTTCTCATATTCCTCTAATGCTCTCATTTTTACTGGTTCGTTTTTTTTGTTTT
>CAZDCH010000041.1:0-10817 GCA_964503915.1 uncultured Thermoplasmatales archaeon | reverse complement strand
AAAATGGTATTAAGTTGGGAAATGCGTTAAAAAATGCAGCTGAAAAAGTAGGCGGTATAGGCGGAGGTCATCCAGTTGCAGCTGGAGCAAAAATAAATAAAAATAAGGAAGAGGAATTTCTTGAAGAAGTAGATAAAGAGTTAGAAAAATGAAACTTATAATTTGTGAAAAAAATATTGCAGCAAGAAGAATTGCATATATACTTTCAAATGGAAAATTAAAGCAAGGAAAAATTTATGGAATTCCATATTATTATTTTGATGATTCCTTTGTTGTTGGATTAAAAGGGCATATAAAAAAGTTGGATTTTCCAGAAAAATATTCAAAATGGACAGATATTACGCCAAAAGAATTAATTCATGTAGAACCAGTTAAAAAGTTAATTAATAAAAGAATAGCAATTGCAATAAGAAATTTAGCAAAGAAAGTAAAAAAGGTAATAATTGCAACAGATTATGATAGGGAAGGGGAGCTGATAGGAGTAGAAATTTTGGATTTATTACCAAAGAATATTGAAATAAAGAGAGCAAGATTTAGTTCCATTACTCCGAATGAAATAAGAAAAGCATTTGAAAATTTAGAGGAAATTGATTTTAATTTAGCAAAATCTGCAGAAGCAAGACAATATATAGATTTAATATGGGGAGCAAGCTTAACAAGATTTATATCTCTTGCATCAGAACAACTTGGAAAAGATTTTTTATCTGTTGGAAGGGTGCAATCTCCGACTTTAGCATTAATAATTAAGAGAGAAAAAGAAATAAATGAATTTACTCCAAAAAAATTTTGGAAAATAAAAGTTAAATTTGAAAAAAATGGATACAAATTTGAAGCTGAATATCCAGAAAAAATAATGAAAGAAAATAAGGCAAAAGAAATATATGAAAAATTGAAAAAAGAAAAAAAGGGAAGAGTTATTACATTCAATAAAAAAATTGTGGAAGAATATCCTCCTTCCCCTTTTGATACAACAACATTTTTAAAAGAAGCATCGAATATTGGTTTCTCTGCTCCTCAAGCAATGAAAATTGCAGAAGAACTTTATATGAATGGATTAATTTCTTATCCAAGAACAGATAATACAGTATATCCTCCCCTTCCTTTTAAAAGCATATTAAAAAAGATTGAAAAGATATTCCCAAAAGATGTTAAAGAAGTATTTGAGATGATGAGAGATAAGCCAGTTTCTGGAAAGAAATTTAGTAAAGACCATCCACCAATCCATCCAGTCGATGCTAGAAAAATTGAGGGTCATCATTTAAAAATTTATGAATTAATAGCTAGAAGATTTATGGCTACACTTTGCAAAAACGATTTAATTGAAGTTAAAAAAGCCGAAATTGAAATAAATGGTATAAAATTGAAAGCAAATGGAATAGTTATAAAAGAAAAAAATTGGAGAAAAATTTATCCAAAAAAATTAGAGGAGAGAATTATTCCAGACTTAATAGAAGGAGAAGAAATAAAGATTTTTGAAGTTAAAAAAATAAAAGGAGAAACTAGGCCTCCAAAAAGATATACACAAGGTAGTTTAATTGTAGAGATGGAAAAGCTGGGATTGGGAACCAAATCAACAAGACACGAAATAATTGGAAAATTGTATCAAAGAAATTATATAAGGGGAAAAAAAATTGTAGCTACTCCTTCAGCTTTTGCAGTTGTAGATGCATTAAAAAGAGGAGCAGAAATTATAACAAAACCAGATATGACTTCTCATTTGGAAAAAGAAATGGATTTGATTGCTGATGGAAAAAAAGAATTTTCAGAAGTTGTTGAAGAATCAAAAGAAATTTTAAAAAAAGTTCTAGAAATTTTAGAAAAAAATGAGGAAAAAATAGGAGAAGAAATAAAAAAAGCAATGGATAAGCAAAATTATTTTGGCAAATGTAAATGTGGAGGGAAGCTAATTTTATTGAAATCTTCAAAAGGTAAAAGATTTATAGGATGTTCAAATTTCCCTATTTGCAACAATAGCTATCCGTTGCCTCAAAAAGGGAATATATTTTTTGAGGGAGAATATTGTAATAAATGTGGCTCTCCGATTATAACCATAGTCTATAAAGGGAAGAAATGGAAAAAATGCGCAAATATGGAATGCAATTAAGCTTTCCTTTCCCTTGTTTTTGGCCGGAGCCTTTTCGAGCCGCATCTCCTGCATTTGTCTGCTCCAATTGGATTTCGAGCATTACAATTCATACATATCAATTTGTTCAATAATCTTGCTTCTGCTTCTGGAAATCTTGCCATGCTGTTATAATGGATTTATTTATAATTTTTATTATGTGTTTTTTATTATTTATATGCCCCATTATACCAAATACAAAATACAAAATAAAAATAAATATAAAAAATGAATTACAAACATGTTCCAAAAATGGAAAGAAAAAGCAATTGTAAATGGAATAGAAAAGGAAATAGAAATAAGAAAAGATGGGTATTGGGAAAGAAGATGCAGAATAATTCAAAGAGCTGGTTTAGAATTGACAAAAGAAGAGGATTTTTCAGATTTAATAAATAAAGAATGCATATTTTGTCATCCAGAAAAATTGGCAAAATTTGAATTCGGAATGCTTGAAAATAATTTTGCTTTCCTATTTCCAAATATAAATCCATATGCTGAATATAGTAGCGTATGTGCATTTAAAAAGCATTTTATTATGCCAAATGAATTTTCAGCACAATTGATACAAAAAAATCTTGAACTATGCGTTGAATATATAAATAAAATAAAAGCAAAATATGTATCTATAAATTGGAATTATTTAATGCCTTCTGGAGCGAGCATATTGCACCCCCATTTGCAAGTTGTAGGAAGCAAATATCCAACTACTTATATGGAAAAAGCGGAAAAAATTGAATTTGAAAAATATCTTGAAGAAGAAAAGAGGAGTAAGAGATACATTGGAAAAATAGGAAATATTGAAATTTTCTCCCCTTTTGTTCCTTTTGGTTTTAATGAAATTGTTGGAATAGCAAAAGGCAACATTTTTGATGAATATAAGGAAATTGCAAAAGCAATAGAAAAAATTATATTATTTTATGCAAGTATTAGAAGAAATTCATTTAACATTTGCATATATATAGGGAATAAATTTCCCTTACATTTTAGATGTATAACTAGACAAAATATGGTAAAATATTATAGAAATGATTCAATGTTTTTTGAAAGATTACATGAAGAAGTTATATTGGAAAAGAGACCAGAAGAAGTGGCAAAAGAATTTATTCTTTTTCAACAATAACTGGTATTAATCCATTCCATTTGATTTTATACCCCATATAATCTAAAGCTTTTGTTGTTAAGCCATATTTCCTCAAAATTTCCTCAGCCTTTTCATATTCAATTTTTTTCCCAATTTCTTTTTCCAATTTTTCTAAAAACTTCTTTGCTACAATTTTATTTCCTATTATAAAATAATTTGGTATTTTAAGCCTTCTTATAGTTTCAGGAGAAACTTTTAATTCTTTAGCTTTTTCATCTATAGAAACTATTTCTTCGTTAATTTCTACTTTCTTTAATTTCTGCATTTCTATTTGAAAATGTTTTTCTTCCAATTTCTTCAAAATTTTTACTATGGGTTTGATGGGAATTTTATTATTATAAAATATTACTTCCTCCAAAAAATCTTCTTTTTGACAGCATAAATTTTGATTTACAGCTACAGTTATGCTAACATTAGCATTTTTAAGTTTCCAAATCTTTTTCTTAAGATATTCTGGCGTCCAGAAACCAACAATCTCCAAATAATGTTTCATACCATTTTTATAAAAACCAAAATCTGGAATAATAACATAATTTTTTGCTTTAATTATTGTTGGCTCCCTTTTTATTTCCCAATCAATATTTGCTGATTTAAAATCATTATAAAATTTTTCTTCTATTTGGCTATCAAAATGAATGATTGTATCAACATAAGTAGGCAACAAAATATTATCATGAGAAGTTATTTCGAAATCATATATTTTTGGTTCTTTTCCTTTTATTTCAATTTTTGCTTTAATCTTCCATTTATTAGCATTTATTATAGAGGGAATTAATTTTGCAATAGATGTGCCATATTTTCTTGTTTTTTTGAAAAGAGAAGCTGGTCCAGTAACTTTTATTTCATTATCTTCGATTTCATACATCAAACCAAGATATTTTATCCTTCTGAATATTTGCTGATAATTTCCTTCTACAACAAAATTCAATTCTAGAGCATCAAATAATAATGTTTGTGTTAAGGATAAATTATAATTCTTGATCAAGTTTATTGGAGGGAAAGGGTAAAATTTCTTTATTATTTGTTCTTCTTTTAAATCAGAAAAAATTGCCTCTTCTATTTCTTTTTTACTAACTTTAAAAAATTTTTCTGCCTCTTCCAAAATTTTTTCTCTTTCATAATCATCAACGACAAATCCTCTATCAAATAAAAATTTTCTAATTTCTTTTCCATCTAAAGCATTTCTTTCCTCAAATTCACATCTTCTTTCCAATAAAATCGCTAATCCCCTTACTACCTTATAATTATAATTATTTTCAATATTTTCAATTTCTTCCTGTAATTCCTTATATTTTTTTCCTTCATATTTCTTAAAAATTTCTATTAATTCCTCAGCTAATTTTGTATCTTGTAAATATTTAGGCTTTATGAAACCTTTTCTTTTAACGGTAACAAGCAAATCTTTTGGTAACATATTATCTATTATCTATTACCTAATTTTCCTCCTATATGATGTTCTCACTTCCTTTGTTCCTTTTGTTATTAATTCATACAATATTGCCTTTTTCCCCTCTCTTGGCCTTAATAATCTGCCCAATCTTTGTATGTATTCCCTTCCACTTCCTGTCCCACTCACAATTATTCCAACATTTGCTTCAGGAACATCAATTCCTTCATCTAATACTTGAGAAGAGACTATTGCAGAATATTTTCCTTCTTTAAACTTTTTTAATATTTCTTCCCTTTCTCTATCATCTGTTCGGTAAGTTATACATGGAATAAAGAACTTTTTGGATATTTCATAAACCATATCATTATATCTAGTGAAAATTATTATTCGGCTTTTTCTATTCTCTCTTAAAATTTTTCTCAGCATTTCCAATTTACCTTTTGAATTATATGCAATCTTTTCAGCTTTATTTCTAGCTAAAATTGCTTCTCTTGCTTCTTTGTCATATCCAGCTCTAGTTACAACTTTTTCGAAGTCTTGTGAGCTTTTCATTTCAATTCCTCTTGATATAACATAATTTCTGAAAATTTTGTAATACTTTTCATATTCTTTTTTTTCTTCCTCATCTAGTTCTACGCCAATTTTTATTATTTCATATTCTGCCAAATATTTACCAGCGAGCTCGCCTGCCTTTATTTCATATACCTTTCCTCCTATAAGACGAGGCAAATCTTCATGTAATCCATCCTCCCTTTCATATGTGGCAGTTAGTCCTAGCCTATAAGGAGAAGCAAAAAATTCTGCAATTTGGCGATAAGCTTCTGCTGGTAAATGATGAACTTCATCAAAAATCAATAGTTTAAATTTGTTGCCTAAATTTTCAGCATTTATATAAGCTGAATCGTATGTTGATACAGTTATTGCTTGTAAATCTTTTCTTTCCCCAGTATATTCTCCTATTTTTATTTTAAAAGCTTCTTCGAGCTTTTCTTTCCATTGTTTTACTAAATTAAGAGTTGGAACGACAATAAATGCTGGCGAATTTATTTTCTCTATTATTTTAATAGCCAATACAGTTTTTCCAGAACCGGTTGGCATTACTATAACGCCTTTTTTAAATTTAAGCCATCTTTCTATTGCTTCTTTTTGATAATTTCTAAGATTAATATTTGTTGATAATTGTGGACAAGGAATTAAATTTAAAACATTGTCTTCATGTACAATTTTTGAATTTTCTAAATATTCAATTATATCTCTATAATATAAAGCTAAAGCTCTATAACATTTGCTCCGATAATCCCATTTTGCATATGGAATACTGTATTTTCCATATATAAGAATAGTCCCTTTATGATAAACAAGCTTCACATTTTTATTACAAAAATGTTTTTTATTTTTTATGGGGGTTATTTAATTTAAATAAAAGCCATGGAAATGCTTTACTTAAAAAATGAGGAATTCTTTTCATATTTTTATTATAATAATTACCAATTTGCTTAACTTTAAAAATAGAAAAATAATCTTTTCTGATGTTTGAGATTAAAGCGAGAGATGGCTTGGCAAGAATTGGTGTTTTACATACTAAACATGGAAAAATAAATACGCCTGCTATATTGCCAGTAATAAATCCCCATTTCATGCCAGTTCATCCATCTGAAATGATAAAAATGGGAATCGAAGCTATTATAACAAATTCATATATTATATATAATGATAATAATTTGAAAAGAGAGGCATTAAAAAAAGGGTTACATTCTTTATTAAATTTTGATAAGCCGATTATGACTGATTCAGGCTCTTTTCAAATGTATATGTATGGAATTGAGATTAATGCTTTCGAAATAATAAATTTTCAAAGAGAAATTAAGGCTGATATAGGAACAATTTTAGATATTTTTTCTGAAGAAAAAGAACATGAAAAAGTAAAGGAAGAAGTTGAAGAAACAATAAAAAGAGCAAGAGAAAGCATTAAATATAAAGGAGATATGCTTTTAGCCTGCACAATCCAAGGAGGGACATATAAAGATTTAAGAAAATATTGTGCAAGAGAATTGGCAAAATTAAATGCAGATATATATCCAATTGGAGGCGTTGTCCCATTAATGGAAAATCAAAAATATGCTGAAATTGCTGAGATTATTTTAACAGTTAAAAAAGAATTACCGCCTTCCAAGCCAATCCATTTGTTTGGAGCAGGTCATCCAATTATATTTCCAATGGCAGTTGCGTTAGGATGCGATTTATTTGATTCAGCATCATATATAAAATATGCAAAAGATAATCGTCTCATATTTCCAAATAAAACATTGAGACTGAATGAAATAGATGAGTTGCCATGTTGCTGCCCTATTTGTAGCAAATATAGCATTGATGAATTGAAAGAAATGGATGAAAAAGAAAGAATAAAAAATATAGCATATCATAACTTATGGCAAACTATTATAGAAATAAAAAGGATAAAGCAAGCTATTAGATTTGGTGAAATATGGCAAATAGTTGAGCAAAGGGCATCAGCACATCCCTCCTTGCAGGAAGCTATGGAAATAATAATTAAAGAAAAAAAATGGCTTGAAAAGTGGGAAAATATATCTAAAAAGAAAGCATTTATTTATGTAAATAGATATTCGATGCATCGCCCAATTGTTTATAGGCTTCAAAAAAGGATAATGGAAAGATATGAGCCATTTTTTGATAAAAGCATTTTGTTTACTGAAATTGAAAAACCATATAGCAGAAATGAATGGATGAAAAAGCTGGAAGCAAATTGTATAATAGAATCATATTTCGGCCCTATACCATTAGAATTAGACGAAATTTATCCAGTTGCACAATCTATCTTTCCAATAAAAATAGATCTTGAAAAAGAATTAAGGAAAATATTTAAAAAATTTTATAGGAAATTAAAAATAACAGATATTAGAGAAATTGGAAACGAAAGCAGAGATTTCGATGTTAGAAAAATTAAAAGTATAGCAAATTATCAATTTGGAAAAGGAGCTGGAGAAGCTTTATTTAAAGGAAAAATAAAAATTGTTAAATCAAAAACAACAGGAAAAATAAGAAATGTATATTGCGATGGAAAGCATATAGTTTCAATGCGTGCCTCAGACGGATTTTTTACTTTAAAAATAGAAGGTGGGAAAAGATTACATTCTTTTTTCGGTGCACCCAAAATGAGGGTTTTTGTAAAAGATGATGCAGTTCCATTTATTAAGCAAGGAAAAAATGTTTTTTCGAAATTTGTTGTTGATGCCTGCGATGAAATACGCCCTTATGATGAGGTTTTGATAGTTAGTGAAGATGATGAACTAATTGGAGTAGGACAATCTATATTGAATAAAGAAGAAATGCTTAATTTTGAAAGAGGTGTTGCAGTTAAAACGAGAGAAGTTATTTAATATTAATATATAATTAATTTATTTTGAATATGCTTTGTGCATATTGCAAAAAAGAAATAGAAGAAGATGAAATATACAAAGATGGAAAATATTGGCACAGAGATTGCTTTAAAAAGTGGTTAAGGAAAAAAGGTTGCTAATATTCTTGCTCCTTCATTATCTATAAAGCATTCATAATATTGATATTTAGATAGGAATTTTTTCATTTCTTTGCTATATAAAGCGAAAATCGAATTTCCTAGCATTGCCATAGATGCCTTTCCTATCTTATTTGCTTCTTTTAATATTTTTTGCATTTTATAGTTTGCAATGCCTGTTTCAAGAGCAAACTTTAATGACAAATCAAACAAATTTTCAATTGATGGCTTTTTAATAAATTCATCAATACATTGCTTACCAATATCATTTATTTTATCAACCATTTTTTCATCTTTTAATATGTTCCTTGTATCTATTCTCTTTCCAACAATAGCAATTATAATTTTCTCCCCACATTCTATTTTTTCTATATTTCCTTTTATACCCGGTTCCTTTCTTATTTCCATTCCTCCACAGAAAGAAGAAATTGCATCTCCTAATCCAGTTTTCTTCTTTACTTCTGCTAAATGAACAGATTGTAAAGCTTTTTCACATGGAATTTTTAGCAAATTAGAAATTGCAATTGTTGAAGCCAATGAAGAAGAAGCGCTTATACCAAATCCTTGGGAAAAAGGCAAATCATTCTTTATTTCTACTTTTATTCCTACTTTTTCTTTTGCATAATTAAATAAATTTCTTATTGCTTCCTTTGTTACTTCTCCTTTTCCAATATTTCCCCTAATAATTATTTTATTCCCGCCAGTTCTAACTTTTGCATAACTTCCTAAAGATAAACATATGCCTGCGCCCCTAGAACCAGTTTTATAAACATCTTCTTTATAGCAAACTTCAAAAAATGCAGTAATATGAGAAGGAGAAAAGGCAATTATTTTCATATCAAATTAATTATTTCTCTAGCAATTTCTTCCTTTTTTTCTTTAATTTTTTTAATCAATCCTTCCTTGCCAATTATCCATATTTTTGCATCATCTTTTCCTATACTTTCAATTGTATTTCCTATTACATAATCAAGCTTATCTTCTTCCAATTTTTTTAAAGATTTTTCAACAATGTTTTCCTCATTTTTCTCCAGCTTAAAGCCAATAACAATTTTTCCAAGTTTTCTAAGCAATGGATTTATTCTCGGAGCTGGATATAATTTTATTTCTATTTCCTTTTTTGATTCTATTTTTCCTTTTCTTTTTTCAACTATAAAGTCAGAAAGAGCTCCACAATTTATAACGATATCATAAAATTCTTTACAATTATTGATTAAATCAATTAAATCATTTATGTTCATGAATTCTTTATATTTTATTTCTTGAAGTTTAATTGGGATTTTGTTCATCCATAGTTCAACATCCATTCCTCTTTCATATGCTTCCTTTGCCAAACAAATTGCCATTTTACCAGATGATAAATTTGTAATTCCTCTAACATCATCTATTGCTTCAAAAGTTGCTCCCCCAATTATTAAAATTTTTTTATTTTTAATTTTTTTATCTTCCCTTAATATCCTTATTGTTTTTTCAACGATTTCTTCAATATCTGCTATTTTTGCTTTATTTTCTTCTATTTTTGGCTTGACAATTTCAATGCCCTTTTCCATGCATTTCTTTAAATTCTCTTTTATGAATTTATTTTCATATATGGATAAATGCATTGCAGGAGCAATTAAAATTTTTTTAGCTGTTAAAGCAAAAGTTGTTACAACATTATCTGCTATTCCCAAAGCAATTTTTGAAATTGTATTTGCTGTACATGGAGCTATTAGTAATAAATCGTAATTGCAAACATGCTCTCCTTTTAATTCAGTAATTACTTTTTTTCCTGTTGCAAATTCCATTGCTAATGGATTTAAAATTCTACATGCTTCCTTACTCATTATAGAAATTACTTCAGCTCCATGCCTTATTAATGCTCTAGCTAGCTTTACGCATTCAACACATGCAATACTTCCTGTTAAAGCTAATACAATTTTCTTTCCATCTAATTTTCTCATCGCATTTAAACATGCAATAACTTAAATTATTTACTGAAACGAAATATTTCATATTTTATTTTTTCAATAGCATTTTCATTATATTCTTCAATTTTCCTAATTGCATATTTTGCTTCTTCCTCTCCCCCAACTAACAAAACGTTTAACCCTTTTTGAGAAGCTTCAATAGCAGATTGTATAGGACAATATTCAATATCATATTTCTTTTTCATTTTATTTAATGCAACTTTACCTATAATATCCAAAATTCCTATTTTTTTAACATCCAATTTTTCCATTTCTTCTTTAACCTCCTCAAAATTAACAATTTTACTTCCTCCTTTTAAAATTGAGGGAAGAGAGAAAATATATATTTTTCCTATATCCAATTTTATAATTCCTCTTATATTTCTAATGGCAATGTCCTCTCCCTCCTTTGCATTTTCTATTGCTTCTGCTGTTGCTCCAGATTTTTTTGTTGTATATGCATATAAGTAACCATCTTTCATAAAGAGAAAAACTTTCTCTCCTCTTTCTATATTTTCGCCAGCAATTGCAGAACAATATTCCATTATATTTAATTTCCTTCTTTTATCTTTAATATATTTTTCAAGTTGATTGATATAAGAAAAAAGTTTTTCTATTCCTTTTATTGTTGCTTTATATTTTCCTCCAACAATTTCAATTAGCCCTTCTTCCCTCATTTT
>CAZDCH010000040.1:3637-10828 GCA_964503915.1 uncultured Thermoplasmatales archaeon | reverse complement strand
AGAAATACCTAAAAAAGCAGAAAAATTTTATGCTAAACTATGTAATGAAGAAAAGGCAATATTCTTATCAATATTATATATTGCTCCTGTTTTAACAACTCCTTCATGCCTCAATGATTTTGAAAAATATGAAATAATGCCAATAATGGCAAAAGATGCATTAGATATAAAAGAAGGATTACGCCATTTAAGAATCGCTGAATATTCTATGCTTGATTATAGGCTTAGCAATGAAGAAATGGAAAAATATATTACTAAAGATTTGAGACGTTTTTGGAGAATAAAAGGAAATGAAATAAAAGTAGGGAGCTATTGTAGCATATCCATTCCAAAAAGATTAAATGATATAGCAAGAGGATATGCAATTGTAATTGGAATAAAAATTAAATAATAAAATTAAAATTTCAAAATCCCCCTCAATTCTTTTATATTCAAAATTTATATTTTTGTGAATTTGTTAAAAATAGCAAAGTATCCTTTTATAAAAGAAGCAAAAGAATGGGTTAGAAATGAAAAGATCAGTATAGAAGAAATTTTATTTGATGAAATATATGAAAGAGCTAGAAATAGGGCAATAGAGAGAGTTGAAAATTCGTTAAAAATCGGAATAATAAATAATAAGCCATTATTTAATGAAGTAGATTACATAATGGAAATACTGTCCTATCCAATAGCTAGAATGATTGTTGTTGCAATAGAAAGCGATTATTTGCTGAGAAGATATGCATTGGCGGAAGCAAAAAAAGCTTTTGAAATCTTAAAAGCTGAAGATTTTGAAACAATTAAGGAAATTGCAGAAGAGTTTAATATTCAATTGTCTGGAAATCGCATTCATTTTTCAGATTATTTAAAATTTGCACCAACATGGGATAGAAAATGGAAACTTGTTAATAAAAATTTAGTAAAAGGATATATTGAAATAGATAAAAATGAAATTGCAAGAATAATTCAGGAAGCAATAAGAAAAAAAATTTATGAAGAATTATCTTATCTTTTTGCTCCACCAGAAATTAAAAAAGTGTTTGGAAATGAAATTGCAAGAATTAGAAACAAACTAATTTTTAAGGAAAAAAGAATAGAGAAATATGATATAGATTTTAATGATTTTCCGCCATGTATTAAAAATTTAATCTCTGCAATTAAATCTGGCGTTAATGTGCCGCATGTTGGAAGATTTACTTTAGTTACTTTCTTAAATGCTATTGGACAAACTATAGATGAAATTTTAAAAATATTTTCATCTTTGCCAGATTTTAATGAAGAAAAAACTAGATATCAAATAGAACATATTACTGGAAAGATATCTGGAACAATTTATTCAACGCCTAAATGCGATACAATAAGAACATGGGGATTGTGTGTTGCAGATGAGCTATGCAAAAAAATTTGGCATCCTTTGATATACTATAGGAAAAGGAGGATGAGAAGGAATGAATAAAAATATAAATTTAAATTTTTTGAGAAAAAGATTTTATTCATACTATATAAATCCAAAAATTGATTTCCCAAAAAGATTTGAAAGGAGAGAATATGCTTTCATTTTGTTTGGGGAAGAGATAATGCATCGCCACATATCCTTCAATTCAAAGAATTTATTGTTAGACTATTTAAAAGCAAATGTTCCTATGCATGCTTATTATTCTTCTGCCTATTATCAAAATCCTTCAGCAGATAATATGAATGAGAAAAAGTGGATGGGAGCAGATTTAATCTTTGATTTAGATGCTGATTTAGATGCAGAGTCCTTAAAAAATTTAACTTATGAAGAATCTTTAATAAAAATAAAGGAAGAATTAATAAAACTTTTAGATTTTTTAATAGAAGATTTTGGATTTAGTAAAAAAGATATAGCAATTTATTTTAGCGGGCATAGAGGCTATCATTGCCATGTATGCAATAAAAGAATTTTAGAGTTAGGAAGCCAAGAAAGAAGAGAAATAATAGATTATATAATGGCAAGAGGATTAGAATTAAAGGAAATAGTAGAGGAAAGATATATCTATAGAGGAAAATATGTTGATAAAACCATAAAAATCAATCCAAATAAAGGTGGTTGGGCAGGCAGGCTATCAAAAGCAATAATAGAATTTTTTAATGAAATAAGAAAAATGGATGAAGAGAAAGCGATAAAAGAATTGATGAAAATTGAAGGAATAGGGGAAAAAATTGCGAGGAAAATTTATGATATGTTGCATGATAAAAGAAAAATGGAAAGGATAAAGCAAGGAAGAATAGACCAAGCAACAGAATTTAAAAAAATAATTAAGCCATTAATTAAAGAAATGGCTATATCCTTATACAGCCAGACAGATGAGCCAGTAACAGCAGATATTAAACGCCTTATAAGATTACCTGGTAGCCTACATGGAAAAACAGGATTAAGAGTAGCAAAAGTGGATAAGATAGAAGAATTTGAGCCTTTAATAAATGCTATTGCTTTTGGAGATGATTTAATAAAGATAAAAGTAGAAAAACCATTTAAAATAAGAATGATGGAAAATGAATTCAAATTAAATAAAGGTATAGTAAAAGTTCCAGAATATGTTGCAATATTTGCTATAGCAAAGAAATTTGCGACCCATTTATAAATATAAGAAAATGTTTATCTTTACCTCTCACACAAAATTGGCAATTTGAATTTTCAGAGGTTTTTCTTCAATGTTTTCTAGATAAAAAAAATTTTTATGAATTCAAGTAGCCATCCCCAATTGCTATCTCTTTCAAAACATTGGAGAGGTGGCAACAACACCTCTTAAAGGTTCTTTCCTTGGCAAAAAGTTTGGCATCCTTTTCTTAAATCTGTAACCCATACATATATCTTTTTACTTTCAAAAGCAAAAATTCTATAAAAATTTCATTTTCTTCCTTACATAAATCAATCCAGCTATGACAATAATTGCCAACAATATGATTACATATATTCCATATTTCTTTTCCTTTATCTCATATGGATATGAAGTGGCTCCAAATATTGCATGCCCACCTATTATTTCATAGCTTTCTATTGCATCTGGCTTATCCCATGAATGTAAAGGCGTATATACTTTTAAATCTGGGTCTCCAAAATAACAAAGGTTTTCTTTAATATCCCACCACCATTGTTTTGTTAGGTATCCAATTCCAGTTTGCAATATGCCATTCGTAAATGCTTCGCCAACTGTTTTTCCTAATGCTATATCCCTCGCGAAAATTTCAACTGCAAAAGCAGAATACCAAGAAGTTTCCCATGGATCAATTACTTGAAAAACAGAACCATGCCTTATCATTGTTAAATGTAAATATGTATTTGAAATAAGACAAGAGCCAGCATTAAAGCCGCACGAATGAATATTACCTAATGCTTTATCTATGTCATATCCACTATAATCTTTCGTTCTTAATCTACCAAAGATTACAGTTATTATTATTCCATCATATCCCGTTTTACTACCAATAGGAGTATTTTTTATTACAGGTGTATCAGATAATTTAGCTGGAACAATATCTATTCCAAATAATTTACTTTGAGATAGTATATCTGGCTCTTCTGTACATCCATCTAAATATCCTGGCAAGTAGATTTCATATCCTCTCCATGGATTTGGTTCAATAGTGGGTAAGGAAATATTTACTCCTAAAAAACCAAACAAGCCATAAGGATTCCAAAAAGAAAGAATGCCAGAATTTTCATGGAAGCCATGGGTACATTCAATCCACATTATAACACCGCGATTTAAATTTTCCATAGTAGCTGTAAAATTGGTTGTATAAGCAACACTATATCCAGCTTTTTTTAAATAAAATGGTACTACTTCTGATTCTGTCAAATCTGGCCAATATGAACCATATTTACCATATTTTGCTAAAACATTATTATCTATTGGATGATTAGATGGTTCATAAAATGGTGTTATTCCGCTAGCACAAGTATAATTAAATCCCCAGTACTTGCTTGCTCTTTCATTGAACCTATGGGCATATGTTATCCAAGAATTTAAAACAGGATAATAAAAACGCTCTTCCTGGCTAGGCTTTATAATTTTTAACATACCATTTGCTAACCTTTTGCTTTTACTACCATTTATAAGCATTATCCCATTTTCATTTAAAGCAGGATTTGCAAATATTATTGCAGGATAAAAAACACTTCTACATATCCAATAACTTGTATCAACAGGGGTGCCACATATTCTGCCCGTATAGGCAGCGCCAACAAATGCTCTATCCCAAGGTATGCCTATATCAAATTGTCCTGCTACAGTAACAATGCTTTCAATTTTGCTCTTTTCATCAAGCCCAACTCTATCCAAAAAATCATATACTTCTCTTGCCGTTAAATACATTGCAGCAACATTTGGCTCTTCATCTCTTATAGCATGTTTTTTCCACCATTCATTATGCCATACTACTGCCTTTGAAAGTTGGCTATGCATATCCACAATAAGGAGAGGGCAGCCGTGATGGGCTGCCATATAAGCAGCTGGTCCAACATACAATGCATGGCTTTTTTCTCCTTCAGGCTTTAATTTTTCAACAAGCCAATAAGTCCATGGATCTATAGTAGTAAATACAATATCATTTTCTTTCGTGATGTTCCTTATTTCATTATATATCGAAACTAGATTCTTAAATTCTTTTTCTATCTCTCCCATGCTTTTGATCTCATCTTTTGTGCTAGAATTTCCTACGAGATAAAATTTCTTTATTCCTAACTTTTTAATAGCTTCTTTAACACAATCTGGAATTTCATCAGGCTTAACATATAATAAAGGGGAATTGATTAGAGATGCTAATACAGCTCCTTCGGCAGCATTTGCTATATAATTTGCTTGTTTTTTTGGCAACTTACATTCCCATGAATATTTTAAGGTATAGCTTATTGAAGCATTTGTTTCATTAAGTTGAATAATAACAGCTTTATATTTTCCTTTTCCTAGCTGATCTAAATGCAATTTCTGCTTTGAAACATTAGTTTTTGTTGCCATTCCAACAGCTACTCCATTTTCATCTACTATTATTAGCCCAAGTTTTCCCTTTCCTTTCCAGCTCAATTCAAAATCAATGTTTCTTGCCATAAATGGCGGCAAATGGGGCAAATCAATTTCTTTGCCAGGATACATTTTTATATTTATGTAATAGGTTACTTTTCCCGTAACAACATCCTTTGCTCTTTGTCCAATCGTTCCATGTCTCTCTCCCAATATGCCCTTAGTCGGTATATCTACAATAGCTGCTTTCCACTTGCCAGAATTATAAACATATGTTTCTATTTCTTCATATGGTCCAACCAAAATATTCCAGTTCTCTGAAGATGCTACTTGCATCAACTCGCCTTCATAATAACAATAAAGTTGCAAATCTGGGTCTGCTGCTGGTATTGTAATTCCTCCTTGTAATAACCCAATAGTTGCAATATACATTAAATTAGGCAGCCAGCTTTTACAAGGCCAGTATAAATCTGCTTTTATATATTTATATCCATCTGGAACATAAAAATCATTATATTGAGGGGCTATTGAATCTTGCTTTATACCAGTTAAAGTTATTTCTTTTATTTCCTTTGGAGAAATTTTTCCACTTATTTGTCCTTCTGTCTTATTATAGCTTCCATATTTTACATTGCCAACTACAGCAATAACAGCTTTCTTGCTATAGCTCCAATCATGTAAAGCTATTTTACTTGCTATTTCATAAATATCGTTACTTTTTATATAAGTATAATTTTTTGCTTTCCATGGTTTACCATCGACATTTATATATTCTATTTCCTTTAAATCCTTACAATAGATAAGCCAATCTTCCATAAAATAATTTAAGCCCTGCCTTGCATTCAATGAAAGCTCTTCCTTCTTTAATTCTTTTTCTCCTTCATAAAAAAGTAAAGGATATGAATATATTCTATCTGTCTTTTCATCATAAAATACAGCTGATGGAACAGCTGCCATATAAGCAAAATCATCAATTAAGCTATTTTCATCAAATTTAATGAAACAAGCTTTTTTTATTGGTACTACTTTTTTCCAAGATACACCTTCAAAGCCAGAAGGTAATTCTTTAATTTCAGCATTTATTACTTTTGGAGTTAGAGAAATAATAAGGATAAATGAAAGCAGCTTTTTAAGCATGAAGATAAATGCATATTAATATTTAAATTTCGTGCATATTAATTATATGAATTATTCAAAATTAAGAAACATAGAACAAAAAGAAAAAACATCCCCTTTTCTAACAGATGTTGGATTAGATTTTTATAAAGAAGCGGCGCAATACATAAAAGAATTAGAAGAAAAAATAGAAGAAGAAAAATTGAAAAACCCAGCATCAAAAAAACTGGTTTTGCTTACAGATGAATTGAGAAATACTAAAAGAATATGGGAAAATATTTTTGAAAGGAGAGAAAAGAAAATAATTTTATTGGCTTTAGCAGCTATAAGAGGTGGCAAAACAATGCCAGAAAATTTAACTAGAGAAGAAAAAATTTTTTATGAATCCTTATTAAATTTGCTAAAGGAAAATAGGAAGAGAATATTTGAAAGTCATTATAAAGAATATTTAATAATTAGGATTTTGAAAGATATTCCACAATTTGTAGGGAGCGATATGAAAAAATATAGTTTAAAAAAGGAAGATGTTATTTCATTACCAGCTGAAGTTGCAAATATATTGATAAAAAGAGGCGCAGCCGAAGAAATTAAAGCAACTTTTTAATCTCTTCAATTATTTTTGGTAAAATCTCCCCAGCTTTTCCCATGAGTTTATAATCTGCAATATGGCTAATTAAACTGCTTTCTTTATTTATTTCAATAATTTTAGCTTTTTTCTTCTTTGCTATTTCTGGCAAAAAAGCTGCTGGATAAACCATGCAGGAGGTGCCTATTACTAGCATTAAATCACATTTATTTGCTAACTTAAAAGCTTCTGTTAAAGCATTTTTTGGAATCGCCTCACCAAAAAAAACTATATCTGGCTTTATTATTCCATTGCATTTGCATTTTGGAGGCAAATTCTCTAAATCTATTTCATCTATATTATATTCCTTTCCACAAGATAAACAGTGTAAAGTAGAAAAATTTCCATGAAATTCAATTATATTCTTATTTCCTGCTTTTCTATGTAAATTATCAACATTTTGGGTAATAATTGCTTTTAAATAACCCAATTTTTCTAACTCAGCCAGAGCATAATGAGCTTTATTGGGCTTGACTTTTTTAA
>CAZDCH010000040.1:0-3627 GCA_964503915.1 uncultured Thermoplasmatales archaeon | reverse complement strand
TATAGCCATATTCATTTATATCGTATCTGCTCCATAAGCCATTTTTGCTTCTAAAATCTGGTATGCCTGATTCAGTTGATATACCAGCTCCAGTTAGAGCAATACAAAATTTTGCTTTCACTATTTCTTTAGCAACTTCCCTCATGTTCCCTCCTTCCAACTTTCCATATATTCGATTTGTTCTTTAGTGAGTCTATCTATTTTTATTCCCATTGTTTTTAATTTCCTTTTAGCAACTTCCCTATCTATCTCCTGTGGCACTTTATATACTTTATTTTGCAATTTCCCTTTATTTTCAATGAGCCATTTTGCAACTAAAGCTTGATTTGAAAAAGACATATCCATAACTTCTGGAGGGTGCCCTTCTGCTGCAACTAAATTTACTAGCCTTCCTTCCGCCAATAAATAAATTTTTTTATTTTTCATTTTATATTCAGTCACATTTTTTCTAACTTCTTTTTTTTGTATACAATTTTTTTCAAGCCAACTGACATTTATCTCATTATCGAAATGCCCAGCATTTGCTAAAATAGCGCCATCCTTCATTTTTTCTATTGCATTTGCATCTATAACATGCTTATTTCCTGTAACAGTAACAAAAATGTCCCCTATTTTTGCTGCTTCTTCAACAGGCATAACAGCAAATCCATCCATTGCTGCTTCCAATGCTTTTATTTCATCTACTTCGCACACAATAACCTTTGCGCCCATTCCTCTAGCTCTATTAGCTAATCCTTTTCCACACCATCCATAGCCTACTACAACAAAATTCTTGCCAGCAATTAACAATGAAGTACTTCTCAATATACCATCTATTGTTGATTGGCCTGTACCATATCTATTATCAAATAAATATTTTGTATATGCATCATTAACAGCTATAATTGGATATTTCAATATACCCTTTTTTTCCATTATTCTATTTCTATTTACTCCAGTTGTTGTTTCTTCTGTTCCTCCAATAATTTTTAAATTGGGAAATTTTGTATGGATTGTAGTTGTCAAATCTCCACCATCATCCATTGTTATTTGGGGCTCAATTTCTATAGCTTTTTCAATGCACCAATAATATTCATTTTTATTTCCTCTCCATGCATATGTTTCAACTCCAATACTTGCTAGATATGCAGCTATAGCATCATTTGTTGATAAAGGATTAGAGCCAGCCAACGCAATTTTTGCCCCTCCTGCCAATAAAGTTTCTATTAAAACTGCTGTTTCTTTTGTTACGTGTAAGCAACATGCAATCTTAACATCTTTTAATGGTCTCTCTTTTTCAAAATCTTTTCTTATATCCATAAGCACTGGCATGTTTTGCTTTGCCCATTTTACTAATTTCTCTCCTTCTTTAGCTAAACTTATATCTTTTATTTTATATTTCATATTAGTATTGTATAATTGATTTAAATTTTTAATGTGCATAAATTAAAATTGATGTATAACTTGCATTCAAAAAATCTAAAAATAATTGATATGTAAATATTATATCATTAAATCTCATTTAAAAAAATTTTGTAAAAAATTTATATATGCAAAAAACATTTAGTTTACAGGAGGCAAGAAGATGAAAAGAGATAGGATAGGCTGGCGGAGTTTTGTTAGTGTATTAGCCATACTAGGAGCAATTTTAGCTATAGCTGCAATAACAAAAGCAGCAACAATTTATGTACCAGATGATTATCCAACTATTCGGCAAGCAATAGATAATGCTAGCGATGGAGATACAATAATAGTAAGAAATGGAACATATAATGAACAAGTTATAATCAATAAAAATAACTTATCCATTCAATCGGAGTATGGTGCTTCAAACACCATTATAAATGCAACAGGGCAGGGTACATCATATGGAGGAGTTGTTTTCGAAGCAGATGGCTGTACATTTGAAGGTTTTACAGTAATAGACTATTCCGATGAAAGTTATGAAAACAAAATAATCAGAATAAATGGTAACAATAATATAATTAGAAATAATATTATTCGAGGAAACTTAAATCAACCTGTTTCAGATCAAACAGAATATGGAATTCTTTTCCAAAGCACAGCTTCAGGAAATTTAATAGAGAATAATGAAGTATATGACATCGGTTACATAGGAATAAATGTTTATGGTGGCGAAGGTGCACACGACAATACTATAAGGAATAATTATGTTCATGATATAGGATTTTATGCTATAACAGTTGATAGAAGTCCTAATAATACCGTAACTCAAAATACAATTTCGAATTTAGTTGGAGGTACATTGTGGGGAACTTACTATGATCCAAATATATGGTGCTGGGGCATCGTTGTCTGGGGTGCAAATTCAGCTGGCACACTAGTTACACAGCAAAACATAACGAACTTGCCTAATGGTATAGTTCTTTCATCTGCTCAGAATGTTACTATAGAAAACTGCAATATTTCAAATAACGATAATTATGGAATAAAGATTAGCTACACTGGATGGATTGGAGATAGACCAGAAAATAATACAATAATAGGTAACACTATATGCAACAATAAAGTAGGAATTTATATTATTGCTGAAGCTGGGCCTTTCAATATAATTCATTATAATAATATATATGAAAACATAGAAATGGGACTAAATAATACATCTCCAACTCTTGTTGATGCAGAATATAATTATTGGGGAGATGCTACAGGCCCATATTATGCAAATGGAAATTGGGGAAATGGCGATAATGTAAGCGATTATGTTGACTATTGTCCATGGCTGTTAAATCCATATCCACAGCCAACAAACGTTTCCAATTTCTACATTACGCAAGCAGATTTCAATATGACTGGCTTTTCCCAAAATCCTGATGGAGATCCAGCTACTCCAACATATCCAACTACAGGACCAGATTATCTTAACATAACAAATGTTTATGGAACATACAATATGGATATTCCACCGGCAGGAATTAAATATGTCGTTGTTATTTCTGGATGGCTTGAAGCAGATTTTGATGAAGATGGAACATGGGATGCTCACTTCGATTTCTTTGAAAATATTGGTCCTAGAACATCACCTGGACCATCAACTTCTTGGACAGGCACAATGCCATTTACTATAACATATAATGGTCAAACTTTTGATTTAACTGCTCAATATGATATAGATGTAGATGGTAGCTATCCATCCGATTCATTTGGAAGCAATGCCCATGCTAACTTTATTATTTCTGGAGATGACATATTGCAATTTAATGCCATGTTGGCTTATATGGATAACATTTCTGGAGGAGACGATGGATATATTGATGGATTGATAAGAGGCAATATAAGCATTTCTTGCATTCCTGTAGGAGGTCCAGTTAAAAACATAAATACTGGCAAGTATTACTGCACCATACAGGATGCAATAGATGATGCAAGCGATGGAGATACAATCCTTGTTTATGATGGAGTATATGAAGAAAGTTTGACTATTGATAAAAGCATTAATTTAATTGCTGGAAGCAGTCCAGTTATAAAATGTCCATCACCGCCAGAGGATGTAAAAATACAAGAAAGCAGCCATTATTTTGAATATGTGATTGCAGTGCTCGGTGGTACTTATAACCCCGCAAATGATACAGTTTATGGACCAGGAACAATCCATGTAAACATATCTGGATTTGAAATAGATGGAAG
>CAZDCH010000039.1:0-10938 GCA_964503915.1 uncultured Thermoplasmatales archaeon | reverse complement strand
TTTGGATTTTTTAAACCTAATGGTTTATTTATAGAATAAAATCCATAATTTGTATGAATTCCTTTCTTTTGTCCATGATCTGAAACAATTAGCAGTAAAACATCTTTATCTATTCTTTGCCTAACTTTCCTAACAAACTCATCAAACATTATATAAAATTTAGCAATTTTTTTAAGATTATTATAAAAAACATGTTGTATACCATCCAAAAGCCAAAAGTATTGCATAAATAAATTCCAGTTCTTATCTATATAATCAAAAACTTCTTTACTACGCTGGTTAAATTCTTGCAAACATTGTTTTTCAAAAATTATTTTAAATGTTATATCATTCAGTGCTTTCCATACATTTTTTCTATTTTTAGGAAAGGCATCGGGGTCATAAACTGGTATATGCAAATGTAATGATTTGCTATTCTTATCGAATATTGTGTCCGTACGGATATATTCTTTCGATGGTTCGATAGATATATTTAATTTCCTGAGAGTATTTCCCATTTTATTTCTAAATACCATTCTTATTGGTTTTTTTGAAACTATTGTATCTCGGTGAAAGGAATTTTTGTTAAAATATAAAATATGGCGAACCAATTTTATTATTTTATCAAGAGGTTTCCTATATACCAAGACTGTATCTATTCCATGTTCTTTTGGTAAAAATCCAGTTATAAAGCTAGTCCACATTATATATGTTTGAGGATCCGGATAAAAATATCCATCTTCTCTTCTTATTGGCAATACAACTTTTCCATATTCTTCCTGTTTTAAATTTTTTAAATCCCATTTCTCAACTAATTCATATTCTAAAGCATCTATACCTAAGATGAGTACTTTATTTATTTTCATTTTTTCAACACCTTTTCATATATTTTTATTGTTTGTTCTGCAAGTTTTTCCATGTATAATTTTTTTCTCTAAACAATTTATGAGCGTTTCTCATCCATTCCTTTTGTAATTCATCTAGCATATATATCATTTGGAGGAATAATTAAACCCCCATTTATAACTATTTCTGAATAGAGTTACATAATGAAAAAGATAGCAATTAAAACATTATTCTTTTTTCAATTCTTCCTTAAGTTGGAGAATATAGTCATGATTATCCGTCATCACAACAGCTTTTATTTTTACAAATTTTCTGGTGGCTCATTTTTAGCTATTTTATAGTAGACTTTATAAAAATTTTTAATTGGTCAATTTTTCTATTACTTCTATTACTCTTTCTGTTGATTTTCCATCTACATTCCCATGTATTATTCTGAGTAATTCTTCTTGTTTGTCTTTGTGTCTATTTCCTTCTTTTAACACTAATTTTAAAGCTTCATAAAATTCTTCATTGTTACGAACAATTTCACCAGCCCTATACTCAGGAGGTACTTCTGGCTTTCCTCTCTCTCGAGTAAAAAAATCTTTATTAATTTCTATATATATAATTGGTCTTTTAGTCAAAAAATAGTCAGTATAAATTGATGACCAATCAGTAATTAAAATATCTGTTATAGCGAGCAATTTCATTGTATCTGGTTCTTTCGGCATGTCTAGCCAGCAAACATTATCATATTTTTTTATTATTTTTTTGATTTTTCTTTTTTTTACTTTTGCTAACGGGTGCAATCTTAAAATCAAAATTAAGTTGTTTTCTTTGCAAAATTTGCAAAGCTTTTCAAATTCTTCATATGCATCTCCCCATGGCCATAAGCCAATGTCAAAGGTAGGAGCATACAGAATAATTTTCCTGCCATTTTTTATTCCTATCTCTTCCAATAATTTTTCTTTAGGCATTTTTAAATAATCATAAAGATAATCCATTCTCGCAAAACCAGTTACATACAATTTTTCTGGCGGTGCATCCCATAACTTAATATGCCTTTGTTTTATATATTCAGATGGTACACACCACGCATCGAACATTTCAAACTCGCTTTTTGGAACATCTGATCCTTTGGGTCCGACTCCATGTTTTACCTGTACAGCCTTAAAATCTTTATGAGGAAATAAAAATATAAGGCATGAATCATTTGTTATAAGTAAATCTGTGTTTAAAAGATAATATGCTCCTATAAAAGGAAAATATGCATATATAACGTTTCCTCCTCTTTTTTTAACATCAAAAAAGGATTTTCTATTCCTTGCTATCCAATAACAATCATATTTTTCGTTTTTCTTCATATGTTCATATACTGCTTTTGCATTTCCATTATAATAAATGCTTGTAAAAGCAGCGACAATTTTGTCTTTTCTTTTTTTCCTAATTATTTTCTTCATTAACATTGAAACAACGTACCATAATCCCAATTCAACGAGAATAATGGGTAAAAATATTGATTGTTGTTCTTTTAAATACCAAAAAATCATTTGCTTAATTTGTTTTATATTTTTCATCGTATTAAATTATCATTATATATTTTAATTTTTAATTTGACCAAAATTATATATTATCTTTTTATTTATTTTCGTGTTCATAAGCATAGTAATAACAGTAAAAAATGAAGCAGATAACATAGCTGAGCTATTAGATAGCTTACTAATTCAAGAAGAGCCTTTTGAAATCATAATAGTAGATGCAAATAGCAATGATGGTACACAAGAAATTTTAAAAGAATATGCAGAAAAATATAAGCAAGTTAAATTTTTTATCCACGCTGGTAGCAGAGGGGAAGGAAGAAATTTTGGTGTTAAAAAAGCAAAAGGAAAAATAATTGCATTTACAGATGGAGGATGTAAAGCAGATAAAAATTGGCTCAAAGAATTAAGAAAAAAAATAAATGAAGGATATGACATTGTTGCTGGAAAAACGATCAACGTTGGCAGATTTGAAGAAATAGAAAGAGTAAAAGTATACTATAAAGGCTATGATGTCACCTATCCTTCATGCAACTTAGCTTATAGGAAAGAATTATTTGAAAAAATAGGGGGCTTTGATAATCGTTTTGTAACTGCCGAAGATATTGATTTAAATCTAAGGGCAATTAAAGCAGGAGGTAAAATTACTTATAACGAAAATGCTATTATATATAGAAAAACAGCGAAGAATATCTTAAGTTTTATTAAACAGGCCTTTTTTTATGGTTACGGAAGAAAACAACTTGCATTAAAACATGGCCAATTGTGGAAAAGTTATTCTATGGAGCAAATATTTTCAACGCATCTATCATTTTTGGGTCTATTTCGATTATTTTTTGGAATGCTAGGATATTTAGTTTGTAAAATGAGCGGAGGAAAATTAAAATCTTAAGCTTTTTATTTAAAAATTATTTCATCTATGAAAAACTTATTTGCTTCAGTTATATTTATAAGAAATAAATCATTCAAAAATAGTGGAAATCGAAAGAATAAAAAGATATAAGGATAAAATGGATTTAATAGAGGAAAGAATAAATGATTTAAATGAATGGTTAACTGTATCTTTTGAAATATTTATGAAAGATAAAAAAACTAAGGTTAGCAAGCTATAAAGCTTTTCAAGAAATTGTTGAAGCTTCAATGGATATTATTGCAATGATGGTTAGAGATTTAAATTTATTAGTAAAAGATGATTATTCAAATATTAGCACATTGTTTAATAAAAATTGCATTACTTTTGAGCTATCAGAAGCTTTAAAAGAAGCAAATGGTCTTAGAAATAGGCTTATACACAGATATAATAAAGAAGATATAGTATTTGAATCAATAAAGAAACTTTTACCCTCATTCAATGAATTTTTAGAAGAGGTTAAAAAATGGTTAAAGGAAAAATTGAAGAAATAAAATTGGATTTTGAATTTATAAAACATAAAGCATTAGCAATACTGCTATTTGGCTCAATGGCTAAAGGAAAGGAAGCTAGAGACCTTGATATTTGTATAGTAAAGCCAAATGAAAAAAATATTCTAAATAAAATATTCAGAAAAATTAATGTTAATGAAAAAAATTATGATATATACATTTTTGAAGAATTGCCATTATATATGAAAATGGAAGTTATAAAAAATCATTTGATAATTTTTTCAAAAAGTAAACAAGATTTGTATGAATATTTTTATTTCTATCGGAAATTATGGAAAGACCAAGAAAAAAGGAATAAAATTACAAAGGAAGATTTATTTAAGATGTTAAAAACAAAATCATAAATTTTTTATTTTATATTATACCCCTCAAAATTTATAATCAATTTTTTGTTTTATGCTGATGAAAATTTTGCATGTTGCAGATAGCCATATTGGATATTCAGCTTATCATAAAGTTGCAGAAAATGGGCTAAATCAAAGAGAAGTAGATGTATATAATGCATTTGAACAATTTATTGATTATGCTTTAAAAATTAAGCCAGATTTAATAATTCATTCTGGCGATTTATTTGATAGCGTTAGACCAACTAATAGAGCATTATCTTTTGCTTTAAATCAGTTATTGAAATTATCTGATGCTGGAATACCATTTATTGTTATATCTGGAAATCATGAAACTCCAAAATTGAGGGAGACAGGAAGCGTATTTAGAATTTTTGAGCATTTGGATTATATATATCCAGTATATAAAGGAAAAATTGAAGAAATAGAAATAGGAAATGCAATTGTACATGCCATTCCTCATTGCTTTTCAAATGAAGATTTAAAGAAGAATATAAGCAAGGTAAAAATAAAGCAAGGCTATATTAATATATTGGTTTTACATGCTGGAATTATAGGAATAAAAGAATTTAACTATACCAGAGGAGATTTTAATGAACAAATTATTCCATCTGGCTATTTATTACCAGATTTTGATTATATTGCTTTAGGCCATTTTCACAAAGCTACTAAAGTAACTGAAAATGCATATTATGCTGGCTCAATAGAATATTTTTCATTTAAAGAAGCTGGAGATAAAAAAGGATTTTATGAAGTAGATTTGCAAAGTTTAAATGTAAATTTCATTCCATTGAAAGTTAGGGAAATGATTGATTTAGGAAATATAAATTGTATCAATTTATCTGCAGATGAAATATCAAATGAAATATTAAGAAAATTTGAAGAAAATGGAATAAAAGATAAAATTGTTAAGATAAATTTAAAGGGAATAAGCAGAGGAAAATTTAAAGGATTAGATTGGAATAGAATAAAAATAGTTAGCCAAAAAGCATTGCATTTAGAAATATCTTATGAATTTTATGAAATTGAACAAGAATTAAAAGGAAAAAGCAAAATAGGGAGCTTAGTAGAAGAATGGAAAGAATTTATATCAAATCATCCAATTGGTAAGGATAGGAAGGAAATAGAAAAACTTGCATTAAAATATCTTTCTGAGGTGAGTAAATGAAAATAATATCTCTAGCTATGCACAACTTCAGAAAATTTAAAGACATTGAAATAAACTTTCCAGAAGGAGTAATAGGACTAATAGGAAACAATGGAACAGGAAAATCAACAATAATAGAAGCAATAGGATGGGCAATATATGGAAATAGAGCATCTAGAACAACAAAGGAACAAATAAAAAGGCAAGGAGCTAGTAAGCAAGATGATTGCTGGGTTAAGCTAACTTTTGAAATGAATGGAAATTTATATGAAGTATTTAGGATAATTAGTGGGAATTCTGCTGATGCAAGAGTAAAAGTAAATGGCTTAATTGCTGCATCAACTTCTCAAAAAGTAACTGAATTTTTAGAAAAAAGAATTGGCATGGATTATGATTCATTTTATACATCTATTGTTGCAAAGCAGCAAGAATTGAATGCTTTATCTGATAAATCTCCTGCAGAAAGAAAGAAAAGCATGCTAAAAATGCTTAAAATTGATGTGCTTGAAGAAGCAATAAAAAGAGTAAGGGAAGATAGGAGAAGTAGGGAGAAAATATTAGATTATATAGAAAGGAATTTAAAGAATATAGATGAGCTGGAAAAAGAAGAAAAAATTTATCAGCAATATCTTGAAGAACATGTTAAAAAGAGAAATAAATTAATTGAAGAAATAAGAAATATTGAAGAAAATTTAAAAGAAATTAATGAAAAAATAAAAATTGGAAAAGAGAAAGCTGAAAAATATAAAATTTTTTTAGAAAAGAAAAATTTATTACAAGAAAGAAAGGAAAATAAAAATGCTATTTTAAATGAAAAAATAAGGGAAAAAGAAGATTTGATTTCAAAAAAAGAAGAATATGAAAGAATAAAGAATTTTGTAAATGAATTTGAAGAATTGAACAAAAAGAAAGAAGAAATAGAAAAATTAAAGGAAAAATATTATGAAAGAAAAAAATTGGTAGAAAAAATTGAGGAAATTGAAAATGAATTGAAGGAAATTGGCAAAGAAATAGAAAGATTGAAATGGGAATTGAAAGATGAAGATGAAATAAAAAATATAAATAAAAAGTTAGAGGAAGAAATTAAATACATTGAAGAAATTTTGGCAAATTTAGAAAGAAAATTTCAAAAAAATGTTGCTGAAAGAAATGCAATTTTTGATAAAAGAAATGAAATAATAAATGAACTTAAAAAAATAGAAAAGCTTGGCCCACAAAGCAATTGCCCAACATGTGGAAGATTGCTAGGAGAAAAATATGAAGAAATTGTTTCCAATTTTAAGAATGAAATTAAGAAATTGGAAGAAGAAATTTATAACAAAGAAAAATGGGTGGAAGAAATAAAAAAGGAAATGGAAAAATTTAACAATAAAAAGAGAGAGAAAATTGAAGAAAAGGAAAAGATGGAGAAAAAATTAATGACTTATAGAATATTAAATGATAGGCTAAAAAGAATAATTGAAAAGAAAGAAGAGAAGGAAAAGGAAAGGATGGAAATAAAGGAAAGGATAGAAAAAATTGGCGAAGTTTTTATAGATGAGGAAGAGTACAAAAAATTGGTTGAGAAATTGAAATTTTTATTGCCAATAAAAAATAAAGCAATTATACTTGAAAATGAAATAAAAAAATTGCCTATCATTGCAAAAAATATAGATGAATTAAAAAATGAAATTGACTTAATTGAAAAAGAATTGGAAAAATGCTTAATTGAAATAAATTTGCTAGGATTTGATGAAGAAAGATATAAAGAATTGGAAAGGAATTATGAAGAAACAAAAAATAATTTTTTTGAAAAAAGGGAAGAAATAATAAAAATGGAAGGAAAAATTGAATCAATAAAGAAAGATATTGAGAGGATCGTAAAAGAAATAGAGGAACAAAAAAAGCAAAGGGAAAAAATAAAGGATTTGAGAAAAGAAATAAGCTATCTTGAAATGCTTGCTGGAGACCGCGATACTGGCTTATTCAATAAATTTAAAAGCTATTTAATATCTAAAATTGGTCCATTACTTTCATACTATGCAAGCCATTTTTTCAATGTTTTTACAAATGGAAAATATAAAGAAATAGAAATTGATGAAAATTATGACATTTATATATATGATAGGGGAGAAAAATTTCAGCTCACTAGATTTTCAGGAGGAGAGAAAGATTTAGCAAATTTATCTTTACGCTTAGCAATTTCTCAATTAATAGCTCAAAAAGCTGATATTTCATTAAATTTTATTGCATTAGATGAAATATTTGGTTCTCAGGATAGGGAAAGAAGGAAAAATGTTTTAAATGCTTTAGCAGAATTAAAAAAACAATTTAAACAAATAATACTTATTACACATATAGAAGATATAAAGGATTCATTGGAACATATTATAAAAGTCTATGAAGACGAAGATGGAATTTCACATGTTAAAATAGAATAATGGGCCGGTAGATCAGGGGAAGATCGCTTGCTTCGCAAGCAAGAGGTCGCGGGTTCAAATATGGGCTAGCATAGCTAGTCCATAGAAAATCCCGCCCGGTCCATTAAGTAATTATTTTTGCTCTAAATTCTCTAACTTCTTCAATACTTGGCAACTTTGCTTTAAATTGCTTCTTTTTCCTATTATATTCCTCTTTCCCCATTTCCTCCAAAATTTTTCTTCCTCTTTGTCTTGCTTCATCTAACTTTCTATTAACTTTATCTGCAGTATCCCTTAAAATTAAAGCCATAGATACCAATAAATTCCTAAAAAATATTGGAAATCCTTCAAATATAATATCTCTTTTAGCTATTCTAATTCTCCAAGCAGGCTCTTCTCCAAATTCAATTATTGGTAAGCCCATTCCAGCTTCCAATTCATCAGAAAAAGTTGGGTCAAGCTGAATCCATTCTCCATCAATATACAATTCAGCACATCCATGTAATGAATCTAAAAATCCTAGCATTTCATATGTTTCTCTTATTATTGGGTCATCTTTTATCATTATATCAAACATTTCTTGAGTTGGAGCTAATGCATATAGCCTATATCTTGCTTTTATTCCTCCAGCTCTTGCTAAAGCTATCAATAAATGCATTTGGTCTAAACAAACTCCCCCTTTACTTTTTAATACTCCCAAAGCCCCTACCATTGGCTTAAACACTAAATATTTTTGATTCTTTACAAAATAAAAAATGGATTTTGCATATTCTAATGGCTCTTTTTCATATGCTCCCAATTTTTTAGCAATGGCTCTTATTTCTATAGCATCGCATTCGCAAAATCTTGTTGGGCGTAAATATTTTTCATCTATAACAGGAGGTAAATCCTTATAATCTTCTTCTTTAAGAAACTTTGTTGAATCATATTTACTTTCATCTTCAATATGGGCCCAAGGAGGCTTTGAAATGGCTAATCTTTTTTTCCATGCTTTAATATTTTTTAATATTGCCTTTGGATTTCTTGCCAATACATAAAAAAGAGGAGCAGTTGTTTTCAAAAAATTTTTCATTAATGGAAATGGTATTATATTTCCTTTATCTGCCATTTCATGAAGCCATCCCATTCTATCACCTTACAATTTCTTCAACCATTAGCTCGCGCATCAAATTACCGCATCCCTTTGCTTCTGCTCCCGCCATTCTTGTAATTTCTCCCTCTATTACAATTCCTTGCCTCCCACATTCTGGACATTCTTCAAGCAATTTTACTTTATCTCCAGTTATTATAAAGCCAGGATAACTATGAGCAGCTGCATCAAGGAATGCAAATCTTCCTTCTTGACCATATTCCAATGGAATACCATCTTCATCTAAAACCATGGGATATATCCATGGAACAAAATGCTTATAGCGATATTCACATTCTAAAGCTAATCCGTTCATTTCTGACATTCCATAAATATCTCTATAATTATTCTTATTTATTCCAAAAAATTCTTCTATCATACTTGAAAAATCATTTGATGATATCTTTTTGTTTTCATATATTTTCCATCCTCCTCCTGTTATTATTACAGAATTTGTTTGACTTAAATCTAGATACACTCCTTCTTCTTTCATTATATTCATTAAATCATATAGCTGGAAAGGAAATGTAATTATATATATCTGTTCTTTCTTTTTATCCATCTCCTGTAAAAGTTTTAACAATTTATATTGGCCTTTTTGCATTGCTTTTTTTATTAAAATTAATTTTAATTTATCTCCTATTCCTCTTATTTGCCCAGCCATCAGCCTAACAATATCAAGAGTTAATGCCCTATCTGTTAAAAAATGTCTTTTATCTTCTCTAAATATTTTTGTTCCTTCTGCAACCCATCTTCCCATTGTTAAATGTGTTTTAACTGGGCCAGGATAAATTACATGTGCATTTTCATCTGGAGGATATATGGAAAATAATAGGGTTTTATCTGCTGAATAAAACATTCTTTTTCTTGTTATTTCATCTCTAAACATAAAACTAAATTTTCCTGTTGTGCCTGAAGAATGTGTTACTATTCCATTTAATTTTTTCTCTGCCCATACTAAAAATTCTTGCAAGGATTTTCCATTAAAATCGAAATCTCCAATTTCAACTGATGTTATTCTATATAGCCATTCATACAATTTTTTTGGATTTTCTGATGGATAATCTTTGAAAAATTTATCTGGAATAAGAGGTATTTTTTTGAAATCTTCATTGCTTTTAATATCATCTGGAGTTATTCCATTTTCTTTGCAATATCTATGGTAGAATAAATTGTTTGAATAATGGTGCTTAAATGCTTCTTTTATTGCCTTAAATCTCATTTTTTCTATTTCCTCTGAATTATATAAAAAATAATCATTTAATCCATATATCAGCTTATCAACTTCTTTCCACTTTTCCTTTTCAATATAAAATATATTTCTCAAATTTTCGTAAAGATAATTCATGTTTTAAATTATATAGATAGATATATAACATTTCTTTAAGGAATTATTAACTAAATTTAAAGAAAATTTTACTTATAGGGCATCCATATTATTTCTCCTTCTTTCTTAAGCTTATCTTTCTTTATGTTTTCAATTAAATTTGCTATTTCCTTACCAATTTCCGATAAATAATATCTCTTTTCTTCATCTTGTTCCAAAACACCATCATCTTTTAATTTTTTTAAATGAAAGCTTAGCTTTGGATTATCTTCTATTTTTAATTCTTGTGCTATTTTAGTAAATGGATATTTTTTTCCATCTGAAAGCAAGCCAATTATTTTCCTCCTTATATAATTTGAAATTGATTCTGACAATACTCCTAAATGAATATCTGCTATTAAATCCTGTATTTCTTCTCTATCTCTATCCTTTATATTCTTTAAATCTGCTGAAAGAATTAGCTTGCAGTTATTCAATAATGCCTTTCTATTTAACCATTCTAAAAATTTTCTTACATCCTTAATACTATTTTCTTTCAATAAATATTCTATATTTGTCATTAAAATTGCTTTACAATTTTTTATATTTCCCTCTATTTCTTCCTTTATTTCTTTTAAATTTTTTGGCTTTAAATCTTTTTCAATTGAAATTATTGTGCAATTTCTTATTTCTCTTGCTCTTTCAATATTTCTTGTAATGCACAATCCATTTCCATCCTTAATTAAATTCTTAAATTTTTCAAAGCAATCTCCTTCATATTCAAATCTTCTAAATTTTAAATCTTCTATTGCTCCCAATATAGAATTTTCAAGTTCTTCAATATTAAAT
>CAZDCH010000038.1:0-11170 GCA_964503915.1 uncultured Thermoplasmatales archaeon | reverse complement strand
GCATATTTCCAATCCCATGGATTTCTTTGTTTTTGATATCCTTTGCAACTAAAATTTAATTTAAAATTATATTTTCCTTCCGATATAGGAATAACATTGTATTTTAATTTTTCTTTAAAATCTGGCAAAATAAACTTTATTTTTATTTCTTTTGTTGAATTTGCTTTTAAAGAGAGGCAGTAATGGAGAGCATTGCTTTTCCCAATACTATATGGTCCAAAATATAAAATTTCATCTTTTTGTAAAGCAAATAAGTAGCTATGTCCAAGTCCCAAATTAAAGCTACATTTACCATCTATATCTGTATAATTCCATATACTTGGAAGAATCCAAGGAATTAATCCTGGAACTCTCTCCTTATAAAATTTCTTTATTTTATCATATTCATCTTGCCATTTCTTCCTAAATTTTTCAGGCAGCTTTTGCCAAATTTTTTCTATATATTTATTCCACAATTTATCTTTAAAATTGTTTGCTTTCCAAGTTCCAAAAACCATTACTCTTACACCATCAACACTATTTCCAAATATATCTTTAACTTCAACAATAACTTTTGCCCTATCATTTGGCTTTATATATTTAGATGTAACATCATATATGCTGCTATCACCATTCCAAGCAAAAACAGCAGAAATTATTTTTCCCCATATGTAGCGGTATTCATCATAATTGTCAACGCTCCCTCCCCCATCTGCCCACCAGTTATCGCATTGATGCCAGCCATTACACCAAAATTCTCGCCATACATGATCTTCACCTAAATCATTTATTCCAACGCTTGGAATTAAAGCAGCTCTTTGAGCAGCTACAGCTATTTGCTGCAACTCTCCACATAATCCATTATGTTCATGAGCAATTATATTTGGCTGGCCGGGCCTATCTCCGATAGCAAGCTGATTAACTGTTTTTCCTACCCAATAATTTACTGCTTCTATTGCTGTAGGATGATTTTCAATACTCCATTTCCATATTCTATGGCTAGGAGGGTGATATGATTTGTTATCCCATAAATATTTTATTCCTTGCAATTTTTCCATAAGTAATGGATAGCCAATATCATTATGATAAAACAAATATTCTCTCCAGAATTTTCCATAAACATATTCTGCATCTTCAAAAGTAATACGAGGATGAACTACATACCAATAATAAATTTTCATTGGGCATATTATTTCTTCTTTAGGAATTTTAAATTTAAGCGTAGAAGAACCATTGTCAAAGTCAATTACATCTACATAATCCAAATATTCATCATTTTTATAAATAAAATATGCATTTTCATATAATAATTTAGGAGGAGGCATTGAATTTATTGGACATGTTGCAATACAAAATGCTATTTCATCTGAGTATTTTTCGCTTGAATTTATTATAAGCCAAGCATATTCATCATCTAAGCTTTCGAATTGCTTAGCAAGTCTTTGCCTAATCCATTCTGGAGATTTGGCCAATGCTATTTTTTCTATATTTGATAAATTAAAGATTTGTTCTTTAAAATCAACGCCTTTTTCTGGACTGAAATGTATATAAAAATCTTCTCCTGCCCTTATATATACTTCCTTATAGAATTTGCCAATATAATCGTTTTTTTCGCTATTTTTTATACTATATGACGGTATAGCGAAAAGGAAAATTGCAATTATAATTGGCAATATTTTCATAATTTTTAATATAAGTCGGATTTATTAATTTTGTTTGCAATAATGGCTTTATCTTTTAATTTAAACAAATAGTAATGAATATCTCCTTTTAACCCTTCTTCAATTTTATTCCTTATTTCCCAATATTTTTTTGGCTCGATACTAAATCTCAATGTTGCTTTTTTTGCATTTAGCTTCTTTAAAATTCTATTTATTTTATAAATTTCAAAATTACATATACATTTTATTTCATATTTCTTCAAAAATGCTGTTTCATATTCGTCTGATGAAGTAAGCAATGTTCTCCTTTTTTCCAGCTGTAGAACTTTCCCATTAAATGATATTTTACCAGCTAAATTTTCAAGCAATTCTGCTTTTATTATTGTATCATCTACTTCATAAAGAAAATTTAACAATTTATTGCTTTTTTCCAATTTTATTTTATCATCCAAATCTGTCACTCTTTCCATTGATGGTAAAGAAATCGCAGACACATCACATTCAGCTAGCTCATCTGTATATAGAGCTAATCTATTTAGCTTAAAATCCAATGAAGTATATTCTTTTTCTCCTATTAATTTTATTTCCTTTTTTGGTATATATGGAGGAAGCTCAAAAGCTATCTTATCTACTTTTTCTTTATACATTTTATAGATTTTAAATGGATTGGGCGATAGACTTTCAAATGTTTTCCTTCCTTCTTTTCTTGAAGGATCAGAAAATATGCAATCTGCATCCACCTCTATATTCAATGCATCTCCTTCAATTATTTCAACATTTTTTATTTTCATTGCTATTGCATTCAACCTTGCCAACTTTGCTCTAAATGCATCTTTTTCTATCCCTACTGCTTCCTTTGACTTTAAGGCGAAATATAATAATTGTACACCAACACCGCAACCCACATCTGCAATTTTGTTGCTTTTTAATCTATTTGCTCTATAATTTGCAATGATTGGTGGCGTTGAATATCTTAAACCATCTTCATCAAAGAAAAGCTTATTTGCTAATATACCATATTTTTTCTTTGCTTTTATCCTACATTTTGCAATTTCAAAGATTTTTTCTTTCTCCCCAAGCTTCTTTAATATATATTCTTTTGTATATCCTCTCCTAATAAATTCAACAGCTTTATTCACTTTTTCATTAATCTCTATATATGTTTTATAGTCCACAATAAATATATTTCAAATGATATATAAAATAGAATGAAATTTTAGTTAATGCTTGGGGATGCAATAATAAATTTCTTTGCAGATTTTGGAATAATAGGCGAGTTATTTTCTCTTTTCATAATATATTTTATAGATAGTACACTATTTCCTACTCTTCCAGAATTTTTCTTATTAGTAATATATTCAACAAACCCATGTCTTGGATGGGGAATTGTTTTAATTTTAGTTTCATTAGCATCGACATTTGTAGGAAACTCAATTATTTATGGAATAGCAAAAAAATATGAAATTCCTTTTATTAAAAAAATTATGGAAAAATATAGCAATATACTGATTTCGAAAAACGAAAAAATGCTTCTCATTAATAGAATTGCTCCTGTTTTACCTTATGCTGGCGCTTTTATTGCAGTAAATAAATGGGATTATAGAAAATCGATGTTTTATATTATTATTGGTGGTGCAATAAAGTTTTCAATTTTAATCGCTCTATCTGCAACATTTTATAGTTTATTTGAAAGAGGGCTTGCGCAAAAAGCAACCTTTTATTTAATAATAGCAACAATTATTTTAGGATTTATTTTATCTTATTTTAGAAAAATAAATCATAAAGGGGAATAAAGATATGTATAATTCTATTTTAAAATTTAAAATATAAGATATAATTTCATTTTTTATTCCTTTTTTAAATTCAATTTTAAGCAATCTATATTTGAAAATGTTTATTTGCCTTTCAATCTCAATTTCACCTTTACCATTTAATTTCTTTATATATTCCATAAACTTTTCCTGGACATTCATATAAAAATAATTTTTTCCAATAAATAATAAATAAATTATCTTCGTATATAGATGTGGTTTATTATCATTTCCAAAATTAGACAAATATTTTCTCCCATCACTTTTATTTTTGTAGAAATAAACACCCTTTTAATTCCTTTCATCCATGATTTTTTATAGGAAATATTTACTCCATATTTTCCAATTTTTAGATACAGAAATATTATAGGATGATAATTCATAAAAAATTTTTCATTTAAATCAAATACGGTCAAAAACATTCAAAAGATGCATTACTGCATAATTTTTCTGTATATATAAATGCGTCAATATTCCACCATTCTCTTATACAATTATGCTTTCCATCTTCCCCAATATTCCACATGTTTCCATTATACATGTTTCCATTATATATAAAAAATAAAATCGTTAATATTGCAGCAATTTCCTAATTATTATTTTTTAAATTTTAAAAATCTAATTAAGTAATATTCTTACAATATTTACAATATTTGCACACACCCCATTATTTCCACTGGAAAATTTATATGCAATACTATATTTAAAAAATGTGAATGGAATCATACTTTCAATAAAAGAAGATACAAAAGAAATTAGATTGCTTGCTGAATCGCTGGGATATAAAATAAAAAAAGAATTCATACAAAAAAGAGATAAGCCAACACCATATTATTTAGGAAAAGGAAAAATCGAGGAAATAAGAGAATTTATTAAAAGGAATAAAATTGAAATTGTTATAGTAAATGATGCCCTCCGCCCCTCGCAATGGTTTAACTTAGAGAAATTTTTGGAAATCAAAGTATATGATAGAATAAGGATAATTTTGGAAATATTTGCTGATAGAGCAAAAAGGAAGGAAGCAAAATTGCAAGTAAAACTAGCAAAATTAAGATACGAAAAGCCATTTGTAAGGGAATTATTTCATAGAATCAAAAAAGGAGAAAGAGCTGGATTTTTGGCTGGAGGAGAATATGTAATAGCAGATTATTATGAAATGATAAAAAGACAAATGAAAAAAATCAAGAATGAATTAAAAAAAATCGAGGAAGAAAGAGAAATTAGAAGAAGACAAAGGAGGGAAAGAGGTTTTTATTTGGTATCAATAGCAGGATATACAAATGCCGGAAAGAGTTCTTTATTAAACTATTTAACTGGAGAAAGAGTTATAGTTGAGGAAAGAGTATTTTCGACGCTTTCTCCAAAAACAAGTAAAATGGAGAATAAATTGATTCCATTACTTTTTACAGATACTGTTGGATTTATTAAGGATTTACCACATTGGATAATAGATGCCTTCCATTCTACTTTAGAAGAAATAGCACTTGCTGATATTATTATATTAATAGTTGATGGTTCTGAAAAAATAGATGAAATAATGGAAAAAATATTAGTTTCATTAAAAGAAATATACACAATTAAAGAAGATGCAAATATAATTATTGCACTAAATAAAATAGATTTGTTGAAGAAAGAAGAGATAAATTTCAAGAAAAAGAAAATTGAAAAAATGGTTAATAAAACCTGCATTCCTATTTCAGCAAAAACAGGAGAGAATGTAAATCTATTAGTTAAAAAAATCTATGACATCATTCCAAAACCTTCTGAAATGGAACTAACAATTCCAACAAAACATTTAGATTCGTTTATATCTTGGCTATATAATAATGCTGAGATATACAAATTTGATTTTGATGGAATTGCAAAAATAAAATTAAGATGCAATGAAAGAGTTAAAAATAAAATTGTTGGTAAATGTAAAAAATTGGGGGGAGAGGTGAAAATTTATGGAAATTGAGGAGAGGATAAAAAAAGATATAATGTTGTTCGAGAAAAATTGCAAAGAAATAAATAATAAAAAAATACTTGATATGGCAAGAAGATATTATGAAGATGCAAAGTATTATTTAGGAAGGAAGGATTATTTCACAGCATTTGGTTGTATAAATTATGCACATGGCCTAATAGATGCTGTTAAGTTGATAAAAAATAAAAATTTGTAATTATTTGAGTTTCATGCACATAATAAATTTAAATAAGGACATATATGAAATAAACAGGAAGATTGCAGAAGAGAATAAAAGAATTTTAGATGAGAAAGGAATAAAAGCAATAGATTTTATGGGCTCTATCGGCTCTGGAAAAACATTAATAATAGAAAGATTAATAGAAATTTTAAAAGATAAAAAAATAGGAGTAATTGTTGGAGATGTTACTGGAAACGATGATTATAAAAGGATAAAAAAGCACGGAGTTCAAGTTATTAATATAAACACGGGAAAGGAATGTCATCTAGATGCGCATTTAGTAGAACATGCATTAGAAGAAATGAATTTGGACGAAATAGAAATTCTATTTATTGAAAACATAGGAAATTTAGTTTGTCCGGCAGATTTTGAATTAGGCTGTCATAAAAGAGGAGTAATAATATCTGTAACTGAAGGTGAAGATATGGTGAGAAAGCATCCCTTAATTTTTCAAATATCTGATTTTATTGTTATAAATAAAATAGATTTAGCAAAATATATGGAAGTAAACATTAATAAAATATTAAAGGATATAGAAAATATAGCTCCAAAAAAAGTTTTTTTAACCAATGCAAAGAATGGTGAAGGACTAAAAGAGTTGGCAGAATGGCTCATTTAATATTGGTAGGAGTTGGTCACATATTCAATTTGGAAGAAAGAATCAAAAAATTAATAATAGAGGAAAAGCCTAATGCAATTGCTATTGAATTGGATTTTAAAAGGGCGCTCGCATTGTTGGAAAAAAAGCATGTAAAAAGCCAGAATTTATTTTACTCATTGATGGCAAAACTCCAGAATCTTATTGCAAATAAATATGGGGTTAAAGCTGGAAACGAAATGTTAGCAGCAATAAAGACTGGTTATGAGATGAATATACCAATAATTTATATTGATAAAGATGCTGGAGAAATTATTAATAGATTGTGGAAAGAAATTTCAATAGTAAAAAAATTTCGTTTAATTATTGCATCCTTTTTTTCTTTGTTTATTAGAAAAAGGAAAGTAGAAGAAGAAATAAAAAAATTTGAAAAAAATCCAGATGAATTTATGGAAAAAATAGAAGAAAATTTGCCAGAAGTTAAAAAAATATTGATAGACGAAAGAAATGAATATATGGCAAATAATCTAAAAAAAGCATTAAAAGAATACGATAAAGTATTGGCAATAGTTGGGGAGGGGCATATAAGCGGCATTAAAAAATTATTGGAGAATGAAAAAAATATAGAATTAAAAATTATTCATTTAAGCGATTTAATCAATTGAAAACCAATTGCTTATTTCTTTTCCAACGATCTTTTCAATGTCTTTTTTATTTTGAAATGGTCTTTTTAAAACAATCATACCTGCTTTCTTTTTTCCAACAATATTTTTTAACATTATAAAACTTGCTTTATTTATGTTAACTGGATATTCAATAGCTGTTACACTTCTAAAAGAATGTCCTATAACTATTACATCAACAAATTCATTTAATTTAGCTTTATAAGGTAGTACAATCCTAATGGGATAACTACCAATTTGCCTTCCAATAGTTTTATTTCCAATACTTATTTCTAAAAATACATCCTTTAATAAGGTATTTTTCGGCAAAATTCTTTCCAACATTGGCCTATTTATTTTCTCATTTACAATTCTTTTAAATTTTTTAAATTCTTTCTTATCAATTTTTATTTTTAATCCTCTTAAATTAACAACTTGCCTAATATTTATTCTCCTCAGGAGATAACCTTTTTCCATTACTTCTTTTAAGAATTGAAAATTCTTTTGATATGTTTTTTTACTCTCTCCCTTTAATCCATACAATATATTGATACCAGGCAAAAAATGTGGCATCCCATTATATCCTCTTTCTTTTCCAACCTCATTTATTATTCTAATTGCTTCCATAACTTGTTCTGGAGTTGCATTTAAATTATTTTCCTTTATTACATTTTCATCTGCACTTTCCATTCCAAAAGCAGCCGTATTTCCTGGAGTACAATATTTCTTGATTAATTCAGCAATTTTAGTACTTTCATTTTCCCACTCAGCAATTACAGCTGGATTAACATTATCAATATGCAAAACTTGTGGCTTCAATTTTGAAATTCCTTCAAGAACCCTTTTTATTGCATTTACGTTTGGTTTTGGTATCTCCTTCTTTCCTATCCCATATGCCTTATATGAAAAGAAACAAGATTGGCAACCCAGTCTAAAATTTAAAACGCCCCTTTTTTTCAACTCTTTTACTTCATTTATAATATCTTTCTCCTCCCTTATTACTGGTTTTCCAAATAGTGGTTCCATACAGAAGCTACATCCACCTGTAAAATATCTGATGCATCCTCTATATGTTTCTATCTCAGCTATTAAAGGCTGGGGATAATCTGGATGTTTTTCAACAACTTCAGCTCCTAAAATACTCCATTTTTTCCATTCATGATTCTTCCTTTTTCTATGTTGGATATTTCCATTTAAAAAGTCATATATGAAAGCATCACCATCTTCTAATGCAACAAAATCAACATATTTTCTTCCATCAAATAGTTTTTCTCCCCCTCCTCTTCCAAACCCAAACTTTGCTGAAGCTCCAACCAAAATTTTTATTCCTTTAAAATTTTTACATATATCAATAAATTCTTTAAAAGAAATTGGCATTGCTCTTAAATATTTTCCAGGAACAATTGCGCCAGACAGAATTATGAGGATATTTCCTCTGATTTTTTTCCCTTTCCTCCATTCTTCAATAGTAATATACTCATATTCTTCTCCTGCATCTTTTATTGCTCCAATAATATATCTAGAATAGGGAGAAATAAAAGGAGGAACACCAAGGCAAGCTGGCTCATCAACAAAACCATCTAATAATGTGACCATTTTTTAAAAAATACAGTATTGCATATAAATTTTCCAGTGGAAATAATGGGGTGTGTGTCTAAATATTGTAAAATATGGTAAATATTGTAAAATTGTAAAAACATTAAAATTGCATTATACTTGCAGCCATATTTTTAAGATTTACTACGATTGCCTTTGCTGGGTCAGGCATAAAATTCATTGTTTTTTGATAGTTTGTTTGAGATTGCCAAGCAGAAGCATTTAATAACAAAACATTTCTATAAAATTCAATAGATGTAACATGAACATGCCCTGTTACAAATATATCTGGTATTATATCAATAACTAAATAGTCCTTTTTTTCAGGAGCTAGAGAAGATATTCCTCCATAAATTGGTGCCATATGTCTTCTTCTCAGCATTTCCCTCATTATTTTTGTTGGAACATTTTGGCTCATGTTTGGAATGCACGTTGCAAAATCTTGTATTGATTGTCCATGATATGATAAAATTATTACTCCATCTATTTCAAAATAACAAGGATTTCCTACAAATATTATATTTGAGTCAAATAAATCCCTTATTTCCTTTTCAAATGCAGGTTGTGGAAGAGCAGGGCGAACAGCATCATGATTTCCAGGCTGAATAATTATTTTTATTTCTGAAGATATTTCTCCAATTTTCTTTGCAAGTTCTTCATATTGTATGTATATATCTTCAATTTCTAAATCTTCTTCCTGGCCGGGATATATACCTACTCCTTCTACATCATCTCCAGATATTACTAAATACTCAATTTTTTTTGCAACTTGTCTTTGCCTTTCATTTCCCCTTTTACCATTTATCCATTCTATAAATTTTTGCCATTTATTATTCAAAAAACTTTTGCTTCCAACATGCAAATCTGAAATAAAAGCAACATATTTTTCTTCTTCAGAAAATCTTCTCTCTCTTTCAATTGGTATTTCGGGTCTTACAACGTTTTTTGCAATTATCAAATCATTCTTTCTTTTTCCAACTACACCAATAACTTCATCATTTACAATTACAGAATCTACTTCTTTAGGAATATAAACCGAAACAAAATCTTCATAGTCTTCAATTTCAACAATTAATCCATTTTTTGCATTTCTAACATCCTTTACAATCCCAATTATTGAAATTTCTTCGTTTAATTTTTGGGCTTTCCTTATTGGAACAGCATTTCTCATTTCCTGTCTTTTCTTTAAAAGTTCGCCCAATTTTTCGAATCTGTCAATAAATAGGTTCATAAAATCCTTTAATTTTCCTTCGCAAGTGCTTTTTCCAGTTATATCCTTTAAAATTTTAAAACCCTTTTTTTCTATTTTTATTTTTTTCTCGATCTTTCTATCTATCTTTTTTTCCTTTTCCTCCCCTAAAATTTTTTCCAATAAATCAATAGAAATTATTAATGGTTTTTCATCCATATCTTTCAAAACTTTTTTACAAAAATCTATGCCTTTATTTAATAAAAATTCAACTGCTTCAGGCTGAATAAGCATTCCCTCTTTTTGAAAGAAATTTATTATTTCCTTTCTCAAATCCATTTTAGCCGGTGCAGACACGCCCCAAGTGGGCACATGTTACCAGCCATGATTGCCCCCAACACTTTCCTCAGCTCCGCACCCCTCTGAGCACCAACGGTTTCCAGCTGGGCCGCTCCCTTCCGGGCCTAACCCCTTGGCTGGAATAAAGACAACTGAGCAAGCCCTCCAGCTTACTCAGTTATCACCCTCAGCCCCAGAGGACGAAGCTTCATTGTCGAGTGTTGGATCATGGCTGGTAACACATGCCGCCTCGGTAGCTTCGGCTCCGGCTAAGGCGATTTCCGGTTACAGGGGACGCCTAACCCCCCAGCCTAGTCTGCACCTATGGCCAATATAAAATTTTGTAGCATTAATAACTTTTGCTTATGGCTTTTTTAATAGAAGGAATTGACATCTAAAAAGCCTATAAAAAATCCAAGCTAAAGAAGCAGTTTGGAAGGCAACATCTCTTGCTAAATGCCACATAGATAAATCATATTTTGCTCTATTGATATCGTGATAATACCCAGCCCAAAAGGCATCATTTGCCATATATACTGTAGCTATAACAAAAATTGCTATAGCTATTATATCAATATAAAAAAGCCATCTTTGCCAAGTTTTTTCCATATAGGCAAATGACAAATTAATATAAAAGCTTATATGTTTTATTTTTGTGCTTGTAACTGCAGCTATAATAATAAGGAATGGAAAAATATTGATTGCTAAAAGAAAAGAAGGTAAATGGGAATTCCCAGGAGGAAGAGTAGAAAAAGGAGAAAGAATGGAAGAATGTTTAAAAAGAGAAATAAAAGAAGAGTTGGATATGGATATTAAGATTATTGAATATTTTATGAAAGTTGAACACGAATATGATTTTGGAAAAATAGAATTGCACGCTTTCTTAGCAAAAAGTCATCAAAATGCTAAGCCAATAGAGCATGAGGAAATAAAATGGGTTAGCATTGAAGATGCATATAAATATGATTTTATGGAAGCTGACAGAAAAATAATAGAAGAGTTGAAGAGGAGATACAAGAATTTTGCATGATGTTGGCTAGTGTTATTGCTGGATGAGATACAAGATGGATAATTTCTATCTGTATGCACCTTTTCTAAAAATTCCTATAACTGCTGCAGTTCCGTTTTAACAACCTTAATCTCATTATA